>JAHFRE010000344.1 GCA_023258955.1 Sterolibacterium sp. | reverse complement strand
CGGCCCAGGCGATCAGCAACTCGCCGCCGCGCATCTGCACCCGCACCGGGCTGTCGAGCAGCCCCCGGCGCACGCCGGCGACGACGGCGGCGCAGGCGCCGCTGCCGCAGGCCAGCGTTTCTCCGGCGCCACGCTCGTAGACGCGCAGGCTGATGCTGTGGCGGTCGCGCAGCTGCATGAAGCCGGCGTTGACCCTTTGCGGGAAGCGCGGATGGGTCTCGATCAGCGGACCGTAGAGGGCCACCGGCGCTCGCTCGAGGTCGTCGACCAGCTGCACCGCGTGCGGGTTGCCCATCGACAGGGCGCTGATCTGGAGCCGCCGGCGCTGGCCGCCGACCTCCAGCTCGAGCGTCTGCAGCGGCGCCGAGCTGTCGCTGACGAAAGGAATCTCCGCCGGTGCAAAGCGCGGCGCGCCCATGTCCACGGTCACCTGCCCATCGTCTTGCAGGCGCAGCTCGATGATGCCGCCGAGGGTCTCGACGCGCAATCGGCGCTCGCTCGTCAGGCCCTGCTCTTGGACGAAGCGCATGAAGCAGCGGGCACCGTTGCCGCATTGTTCGACCTCGCTGGCGTCGGGGTTGAAGATCCGATAGCGAAAGTCGGCGCCGGCCTGGCGCGCCGCCTCGACCAGCAGCAGCTGGTCGCAGCCGACGCCGAAATGCCGGTCGGCGAGATAGCTCGTTTGCTGCGGCGACAGGGCGATGGCTTGGCGCACGGCGTCGATGACCACGAAGTCGTTGCCCAGGCCCTGCATTTTTGCGAAGCGGATCCTCATCCTGTTGCCCTGCGCTGGAATCTGGTGATCAGCCAGTTTAGCCGGCGCCGCGCTGCCGCGATAGCGGCAATTGCGCGCCTAATAGGGGCTTCTTTCGCCGGCCGGCCGCGTCTTAAAGCGCTTGTGCAGCCAGAAGTACTGCTCGGGCATGGCCATGACTTCGGCCTCGATATAGGCGTTCATGCGCCGCGTATCCTCTTCGATGCTGGGCCCGGGAAATCCCTGCCAGGGAGCACCGATGCTGACCAGGTAGCCGTCACCGCCGGGCAGCATGCGGGTGATCACCGGCAGCACCGCGGCGCCGCACATCCGCGCCAGGCGCGAGAGGCCGGTGATGGTGGCGGCTGGGACGCCGAAGAAGGGCACGAAGATGGTGTCGCGCTCGCCGTAGTCCATGTCCGGCAGGTAGTAGAAGGGCTTGCCCTCGCGCATCGCCCTGATCGCCTTGCGCGTACCCTCCTGGCGCGACAACAGCGTCGAGCCGCCGAAACGGCTGCGGCCCTTGAGCAGCGCTGCGTTGAACAGCAGGTTCTTCTGGTTGGCGTAGATGCTGACGATGTCGAATTCGAGCATGACCCGGGTGCCGCCGATGTCCAGGCCGACGAAATGCGGCACCAGCAGGATCACCGGGCGCCCTTTCACCGCCTCGAAGTGTTCGAGGCCCTCGATGCGCACCAGGCGCCGCAGGCGCTCGGCCGGCGCCCACCACAGCAGGCCGCGCTCGAGGAAGCTGCGGCCGAAGACTTGAAAGTGACGTTTGGCCAGGGCCAGCCGCTCGGCGTCGCCGAGCTGCGGCAGACAGAGGCGCAGGTTGGTCAGGGCGACGCGCCGACGTTCGTGGCCCAGCACGAACAGTAGTCGACCGAACTGCGTGCCGAGCCAGGCCTGCCAGGTCAGCGGCAGGAAGTGCAGCAGCCACATCAGGCCGAGAGCGAGGCGGGTCATGGGCCCGGAGGGTAACCGCTGCGAGCGAAGCGAGCAACCGTCACCCCCGCCGGTACCTTGTACCTGTTGTATCCCCAGAGATATTGGCTGGGGCACTGGCTGATCAGACCCTCCAACTCGCCGTTGAGCTGCGCCACCCGCTCGGCGAGGCTGCCCGCCAGGGGAGCCGACAAGCGCTGCAGGCGCAAGTGGTAGCCGACACCGTAGGGCAGGCGCTCGGCGTAGGCGAGCAAGACGCTGGCGCCGGTCTCGGCCAGGCGCGCGGCGAGGCTCATGGTGTAGGCCGGCCGGCCGAAAAATGGCACCCAGACGCCTTCGCCCGATCCGGGAACCTGATCGGGCAACATGCCCACCGCTTCCTTCTGCCGCAAGGCTTTGAGCAGGCGGCGCACCCCGCCGAGATCGGCCGCTGCGAGCTGCAGTTGGGCGCCGCGGCCGGCTGCGAGCAGGGGGCGCAGCCAGCGCTGCTTGGGCTCGCGATAGAGCACGGTGATCGGCCGCTGCGCGGCGTAGTACTGGGCGGTGATCTCGAAGCAACCCAGGTGCGGCGTCAGAAAGAGGATGCCCCTGTTCTCTGCCCAGGCGGCTTCGACCAGGTCCCAGCCGGAAACGCGGACCACGCCTCGCACCACTTCCTGCTGCGGTCGCAGCCAGATCCGCGGCAGCTCGAGTATGCTCTTGCCGGCCTCGGCGACAGCCGCCCAGCGCGCCCGACGCTGGCCCGCCTGGGCGATGTTCTGTTGAAAATGGCGGCGATAGGTGGGCGAGGCGAGGTAGGCGATCCAGCCCGCCAGGGCACCGATGTTGTGCAGCAGCGGCAGCGGCAGGCGGGCGAGAAGGCGGAACAATGCGGCCATGGGCCCATGATAAGCGAAACAAATGCCGATCCGGGCTGGTCATCGTCCGCGCCAGCCGCTAAGATTGAGGCATCTGGCGAAGGACAGAGATGCGGTTGCGATCGATATGAACGATGATTCTCCCGGGACCAAGGGCGCCGCTGCGGCTGCGCCGGCGCTGCCTGCGGGCGATATCATGGCGGCGCCGGTGCTCCTGCCGCGCTTCATCATCCGTCGTCCCGACGGCCTCTACGTCGATATTTCGATGCTCGAGTCGACCGCCAATTTTTCCCAGTTCGTCGACCGCGTGTTCGCCGGCGAGGCCTACTTCGCCGACCTCAACTATCCGCTGTTGTTGAAGCTGTTGTTCGAACCGGAAGCGCCAGAATTGATGGCCCACGTCGATAGCGGCGGCAGCCATCCGACCCTGCGCCTGGCGCGCGACATCGCGCCCTTCAAGGCGGAGCGGCGCGACATCTACCACCAGGTGAAGATCTCCGACGACGGCGAGGCAGCGGAGTACTTCTTCGCCCCGGTGAGCATCGAGCGGGTCACCGCCGAGCCGGTGTTCGGTCCGCCCGAGGAGGACGGCAGCCAGCCGGTGCTGCGCTACGAGAGCAAGACCATTGCCGAGCCCACCAAACTCGATCCAGATGAATTCATCGCCGCCATGTGGTTGCAGGGCATACGCTTCGGCCTGGACATGAAGGGGGTGCGCGCGTCGATGGAAAAAGAAGGCACCGAACGCCGCGAGATCGCCCGCGAACGCAAGCTGGTGCCCGGTGCCGACGCCACCATCAGCGAGCAGGCGGACACCCTGCACCGCGACGACGCGCCG
>JAHFRE010000343.1 GCA_023258955.1 Sterolibacterium sp. | reverse complement strand
CGCCACAGGTGTTCCTGCGCCGCCTCGGCGGCGACCGCTGCATCATCGCCCTCGCTCGCCTGCCCTGTCGCTGCCAGCTGCGCGCTTCTCGCAGCCGCCCCCTGGGCGCGGCTGCAGAGGCTGAACAATCTGGGCAGGCGGGCGACCGCCTCAGCGACCGGCAGGCCACGGAGCAGGCGCGCCGCCTGCGGCTGGTGGTGAACGATGGTCAGCGCGACGATGCGGCCCTGCGCCCAACCCAGGTCCAGCCGGATGCTGCCCGGATCCACGCGCCGCGCTCAGCCGGCGGTTTGCGGTGCCGGCCGCCGCGTTAGCCAGACGGCGGCGAAGTATCCGAGGAGCACCAGGCCGACCACGGCGGCGCCGAACAACAACTCCTTGCCCTCGCTCCAGTCCGCGACCGCGGGAGAGACCCAGCGGGCAGCGCCGAGACCCGCCACCAGCAGGCTGGCGCCGGCGACAATCAGTCCCATCGCGCGCGAGGCGCGCAGCGCTCGCTGATCGGCGCGACGCAGCAGGCGCGCGATCCACAGGCCGTTGATGGCGTCGGTGACGAGCATGCCCAGGGTGAACAGCAGAGCCAGGGCCGCGGTCTGACGCCAGCCGCCGAAGTTGCCGGCGGTCGCCGCGAACAGCGCGGCCTGGCTCAGGGTGTCGAAGGACAGCGCGAACAGGGCACCCACCGCCGCCACCGCGGCCGGGCTGTCGGCGCAACCCAGCCGCCCCAGCCAGCCAGCCTTGATGCCGACCGGCCGCACCAGCTGCGCCGGGTGGGCGGTCAACACGGCTTTGAGGTTGGCGCAGCCGAGCGCGGCGAGGATGACGATGGAGGCCGCCGCACCGACCGACTCCAGCCAGGCGGGGGGCACCCAGCGCTGCGCCATGGCGCTGACCGAGAGCGCCACCAGCAGCACCACGGCGCCGTGACCGAGGGAAAACAGCAGGCCGCACAGCTTCGCCAGGCGCGGACGCTGACGCGCGTTGTAGCGGGTCATGGCGTCGATGGCGGCCAGGTGGTCGGCGTCGAAGCCGTGGCGCAGACCGAGCGCGAAAACGAGCAGGCAGAGGGCAGTCCAGTCTTGCGGCAAGCTCGCGTCCATCGATCCTCCCTGGGGACAGCTGCGACGACACCAATATTATGCGAAATTATATTATCTTCTTACCGGCGGCCGGGGATATTTCTCGGTCGCACGATCGCCGTCAGTCGACCGCGAGCGGCAGACGGAGCAGGAACTCGGCGCCGCCCGCGGCGGCGTTGGCGACGCTGAGGCTGCCGCCGTGGCGTTCGACGATGCCGTAGCTGATGGCCAGGCCCAGGCCGGTACCCTTGCCCACCGGCTTGGTGGTGAAGAAGGGCTCGAAGACGCGCGCCAGGTTCTCGCCCGCGATGCCCGGGCCGTTGTCGGCGAAGGCGATGCGCCATACAGCATCCTCGCGCCGCGCCGCGATCGTCAGGCGGGCACCCTCCTGGCCAGCCGTGGCATCGCAGGCGTTTTGCACCAGATTCATCACCACCTGCTGCAATTGTCCCGGCGAACCGAGCACGGGCAGTTCCCCGGGCAGTTGCAGATCGACCTGGAAGTCGTCGGCGCCGAGCTTGGTCACCCAGTGCACCGCCCGCTCTATCACCGGCGCCAGGTCGAAGCGTTGCGCCTCGTCGCGATCGACCGCCGAAAAGCGCTTCAGGCTGGCGACGATGTCGCGCGTGCGTTCGGCCCCCTCGATCGTGCCCTCAATCAGCTGCGGCAGGTCGCCCAGCAGATGGTCGATGCGCAACTCGCGGCGCAGGTCCGCCAGCGCGCTGGCCGAGGCATCACCATGGACGCCTTCGAGATAGTGCTGCAGGCGTTGCGCGTAGCGCTGCAGCGCGACCACGTTGCCCAGGACAAAGCTGATCGGGTTGTTCAGCTCGTGGGCGACGCCGGCCACCAACCGCCCCAGCGAGGCCATCTTCTCCGAGTGGAGCAACTGCTGCTGGGCGCGCTTCAGCTCGTCGTGGGTCTGGCGCAGCGCCTGGTAGGCGCGCCGCAACTCGCCCACCGGGCGCCCGGTGACAACCACCCCGAGCAGCTTGCCGACGGCCGAGAAGCGCGGCGTGCAATTGACCGAGACCGGCACCCGGCCGCCGTCGGCGCTCGTCAGCATCAGTTCCCAGTCCTGCACCGGGTCGGCGCCGTGACCGGCGAAATAGGCCTGCGCCTGGCGGCGCGAAACCTCGTCGGCGAAGAGCTCGAAGATCGCCCGTCCCTTCAGCTGCGCCTCGCTCTTGCCGGTCAGGGTCTGCAGCGATTGATTGACGTCCTCGATGATGCCGGCGCGATTGCAGACGATGAGGATGTCTGACATCGAGGTGAGCACGCTGATGATGAAGCGCTGCGACTCCTCGAGCGCGGCGTTCTTGTCCTCCAGCGCCACCTCGTACTCGAGCAGGTCGTGGTAGACCTCGTCCATCTTCTGGATCACGTCGATCCAAACGCTCTCCCCTGCCGCGGCGCCGCTCGCCGCGGCGAGGCTGTCGAGCCTGGCCGCCGTACCGCTGCGCTCGGGCTTTCGGCCGGCGCCCACCTCAGCTCCTGGGTTTGAGGTGCAGGTGCGCAGCGCCGGCGCCGCGCCGGCTATAGCCGCGGCTGTCGTGTTGATGGCGCGCCTGCTCGGCCTCGACCGAGACCAGGTTGAGCTTGCCGTGCCTCACCCCCGGTTCGGCCATCAGCGCGTCGGCGAAGGCGCGCACGGCGCGCGTCGCGCCGCGCAGCATGACGCTCTCGATGCAGTGCTCGTGGTCAAGATGCACGTGCAGGCTGGACACCGTCAGATCGTGGTGCTGGTGCTGGATGCTCGCCAGACGCTCCGCCAGTTCGCGCTCGTGGTGGTTGTACACGTAGGAGAGGTTGGCAACGCATTGCTTGGCCTCGCCGCTGGCCAGGCGCGAGCTCTCCAGCTGGCCGCGCAACAGGTCGCGCACCGCCTCGGAGCGATTGCGATAGCCGCGCTGGGCGATCAGCTGGTCGAAGGCGCGGGCGAGATCTTCGTCGAGGGAGATGGTGAAGCGCTCCACCGCACTCGCCTCAGCTGACCTGGGCGGCGACGAAGGGACCGGCGATCTCGCTCGAGGTGAGGATGGTCAGCGCCGCCTGGGCGTGCTCCGCCGCATCGCGGCCGAGGCTGGTCAGATAACCGCCGTCGGCCTGGGTCAGCAGCCCCTTGGCGTGCAGGCGGGCGATCGCGGCGATAACCGCCGCGTCTGCCGTCTTGTGTACCTTGACGCCCCGCTGCGTGGTCGCCAGGTCGAAAAGTATCAGGGTGTTCAATTCCTGGAGCAGATCGGGGGTGAAGGACATGGCGGGTCTCGCTTTTTGAAAGTGTCGGCAGCGCCGAGTTGACCTCATTCTACACACCCG
>JAHFRE010000137.1 GCA_023258955.1 Sterolibacterium sp. | reverse complement strand
TCCGCTTCATGCAGCAGGCGATCGACTACGAGGTGAAGTGGCAGATCGGCACCCTGGAAGACGGCGGCAGGGTGGAGCAGGCGACGGTGCTGTTCGATCCGGCGACCGGCGAGACGCGCTCGATGCGCAGCAAGGAAGACGCCCAGGACTACCGCTACTTTCCCGACCCCGACCTGCTGCCGCTGGAGATCGCCGCCGACTGGATAGCCGAGGTCAGGGCGGGTCTGCCCGAGCTGCCGGGCGAGATGCAGAAGCGCCTGGCAGCCGACTACGGCCTGTCTGCCTACGACGCGACGACGCTGACCGCGAGCCGCGAGATGGCCAACTACTTCGAGAGCTGCGTCGCCGCGGCCGGGCGCGACAACGCCAAGATCTGCGCCAACTGGATCATGGGCGAACTCTCGGCGCGCCTCAACGCGGCCGACCTCGCGGTGAGCGATGCGCCGTTGTCGGCGCTCGCCCTGGCCGGGGTACTCAAGCGCATCGCCGACGGCACCCTGTCCAACAAGATGGCCAAGGAGGTGTTCGACGCACTCTGGCAGGGGCAGGGCAAGGACGCCGACGCCATCATCGCCGCCCGCGGCCTAAAGCAGATCAGCGATACGGGCGCGTTGGAAGAACTGATCGACGCGGTGCTGGCGGCGAATCAGAAGTCGGTGGACGAGTTTCGTGCCGGCAAGGAGAAAGCCTTCAACGCCCTGGTCGGCCAGGCGATGAAAGCCACCAAGGGCCTCGCCAATCCGCAGCAGGTGAACGAACTGCTGCGGCGCAAGCTCAGCGCTTGAGGCTTGCCGAGCGGCAGACGCCGCTGGCGAAGGGCGGTGGCCGCGCCATGCGCGCCAGGCGTCTTGCCTGCGATCGGATCAGACGATCGACTCGACGGCTGTGATGGGACCGATGCCGACGAGCGTCAAGGCCGTTCCATTGTTGGTCAGTTCATACGAACCGTCGGTGAATGTCACCGTTTGCGCTGGCGCATAGACGGCATCGGTGGCGATGCTGGCGATTTGCGTCGATCCCCACTTGAAGATCACCGTTGTGCCGGTATGCGCAAAGCTCATGTCGGTACTCGCGAACGCGTCGAAGACGATGACGTTGTGGCCATCGGAGCCCGTCAGATTCAACTTGCCGCCATCGGCGATATGGATCACCTGCACGCCGGGAGCGTCGATCACTCTGGCGACCATATTGTTCGAGACCGTCCAGGTCGGCGTCGCTGCGGTTTCGATCAGGTAGGTGTTAGGTGCCGACAATAGCGTGGGACCAGCGTTCACCGTGCCTGTGCCGTTGGCGAGGTCGATGTAAGCCAATTGTGCCGGCGTGGCGCCGGTCACCTTGACGTTGGGCGACAGGGCGAGCAGCGCGGCAACCCCGGGCGCCGCTGTCTGCCCGTCGGCGCTGACGAAGTTGTCGGCGCTGTCGGACAGACCCTGCAAAAGCGTCAGCGTGCCATTGCCGTTGGCATCGTCGATCGCTTGAGCCTGGGCGACGGTCGCTGCGTCGGACACCGTCGCCGCGAAGGCCAAGGGCTTGGTGATGCCTGTCGCGGCGACCACCGCCGCGATGTCTTCGCCGCTGCCGCTGATCGCTGTCGCCAGATGGGCGTCGACGGCGGTGGTGCTGGTTGCGGTGTCGATCGCCAGCAGATCGGCCGCCGCCATCGAACCAGCGGTCAAGGTCACCGCAAAATCGGCGGGCTTGGTGATCCCGTCCGCTGCGGCCACCGCGGCAACCCGTGCCGCCGTGCCGCTGATCATGGTGGCGCCGCTGGCGTCGACCACGGTCGCGTCGGCGGCGTCGATGGTGAGCAGATCGATTGCTGCCATCGATCCGGCCGTCGGCACCGCGGCGAAGGCCGCGGGTTTGCTGATGCCGACCGCTGCGACGACCGCGGCAAGCTGCGCCGCCGTACCGGTGATTGCCGTCGCCAGGGTGGCGTCGACCGCCGCCGTGTCTGCGGTGAAGATGGCGAGCAGATCGCTCGCTGCCATCGAGCCAGCGATCGGCGCGGCGGCGAAGCCGCCGGGTTTGGTGATGCCGGTAGCAGCGACGACGGCGGCGATCTGTGCCGCCGTGCCACTGATCGCGGTGGCGCCGTTGGCGTCGACCGCCGTCGTATCTACCGCGTCGATGGCCAGCAGATCAGCCGCAGCCATCGCTCCCGCCGTCGGCACCGCGGCGAAGGCCGTGGGCCGCGCGATGCCGGTTGCCGCCACCACCAGCGCGATGTTCGCGGCGGTGCCCGTAATCGCCGTGGCCAGACTGGCGTCGACCGTCGCCGTGTCGACCGCGTCGATGGCCAGCAGGTCGGACGCTGCCATCGATCCCGCCGTCGGCGCGGCGACGAAACTCGCGGGCTTGGTGATGCCGGTCGACGCGGCGACCTGGCCGATGTTCGCCGCGCTGCCGGTGATCGCGGTGGCTAGGCGGGCGTCGACCGTCGTCGCGTCGGCGGCGTCGATGGCCACCAGGTCGGCCGCTGCCATCGAACCCGCCGTCGGCACCGCGGCAAAACTCGTCGGTTTGGTGATGCCCGTCGCCGCCACGACGGCGGCAATGTCAGCCGCGGTGCCGGTGATCGCGGTGACCAGGCTGGCATCGACCGCGGTCGTCACCGCGGCATCGATGGCGGTCAGATCGATGGCCGCGGCCGTCGCGGCCGAGGCGGTCGCGGTGAAGTTGGCAGGTTTGGTGATGCCCGCCGCGGCGACGACGAGGGCGATGTTGGCGATGGTGCCGGTGATCGAGGTGGCCAGGCTGGCGTCGACCGTCGTCGTGTCGGCGGCGTCGATGGCGAGCAGATCGGTCGCCGCCATGGCACCTGCGCTCGGTGCTGCGCTGAAGCCCGCCGGTTTGGTGATGCCGGCCGCCGCGACGACGAGGGCGATGTTCGCGGCGCTGCCGGTGATCGAGGTGGCGAGGCTGGCGTCGACCGTCGTCGTGTCGGCGGCGTCGATGGCGAGCAGATCGACCGCGGCCATGGCACCCGCGGTCGGCGCGGCGCTGAAGCCAGCCGGTCGGGTGATGCCGGCCGCCGCGACGACCAGCGCGATGTTGGCGGCGCTGCCGGTGATCGCGGTGGCAGCGCTCGCATTGACCGTGGTCGTGTCGTTGGTGTCGATGGCGAGCAGATCGGCCGCCGCCATGGCACCCGCGCTCGGCGCCGCGGTGAAGCCCGCCGGCTTGCTGATGCCCGTCGCTGCCGCGACGATGGCGATGCTCGAGGCCGTGCCGGTGATCGCGGTGGCCGCGCTGGCGTTGACGCCTGACGCGTCGGCGACGAGGATGGCGATCAGATCGGTCGCCGCCATGGAACCCGCGGTCGGCGCCGCGGTGAAACCGGCCGGCTTGGTGATGCCCGCCGCCGAGACGACGGCTGCAATCTGCGCCGCAGTGCCGGTGATCGCGGTAACGGCGCTGGCCGTTACCGCCACCGTGGTGGCGGCATCGATCGTCGTGAGGTCGGTCGCCGCGGCCGAACCGGCGACCACCGTCACGTAGGCCGCGCCTGCCTGCGTGCCGGCGATGTTGTACGCGACGAGCTGGGCCGCTGTTCCGGTCAAGGGAGAGCCGACGGTGCCCGCTCCGGAAGCACCTCCGTCCGTTATCGTGCCGGAATCGTGCGCGGCAAGATAGGCCAATTGCGCGGCAGTTGCGCCCGTCACAGTGATGTTCGGGTTGAGCGCCAGCAGTGCAGCGACGCCCGTCGCGGTGGTGGTCCCGGCGCTAAAGAACGCGCTGGCAGCGTCTGACAATCCACTCGACAGAGTCATTGTGCCAGCGCCGTTCGCCGTGTCTATCGCTACGGCTTGTGCGACCGTCGCGGCGTTGGTGACCGTCGCGTTCTTGCCTGCCGTTACATAGGCGCTGCCGTTGGCGGTCATCACGCCCGCGGTGCTGGAGTAGTCGGCGGCGATGCCGGTGAGGCCGGCGTAGGTCAAGGTCCCGGTGGTCAGCGCATCGACCGCGGCGAGCTGGGCCAAGGTCGCCGTATCGGTGATGGTGGCGGCGTGGCTGCCGGTCACATAAGCGCTGCCGTTGGTGGTCATCACGCCCGCGGTGCTGGCGTAGTCGGCGGCGATGCCGGTGAGATCCACGTAAGTCAAGGACGTCGGTGCGCCGGCGTTGCCATTGAGACCAGGTGTGTTATTGGTGCCAGCGGCGATCAGAGCAAGTTGCGCAAGGGTTGCTGTGTCGATGACCGCAACATCGTCGGTAGTACTATCCCACTGGGTGGCGCCACTGGACAAATTTGAAGCGGTGTCGGCAATTGTGCTCAACACGCCGTCAAAGGCCGCCTGGGCACCCTCCCTGAACGGCGCAGCCATCCCGCCAGCCAGTACCCAGCTCCCACCCTTCTCCCTGTTGCCGACCAAACCCGGGGCCACGGCAATGCGTGCGCCGGTCGCTTCGGCGACCACCCGGACGAAGTTCCTTCCCGCCTCGTCTGCGCCTGTGTGGCAGCTCCAGAAGGCGATGTCGAGGTCGCGGCTGGCTGAGCCGCGACAGTGGCCGCGGAAGTCGGCGGCGGTGATGGCGTGGTCACCTAAGTGGATCTCGCCTGGGGCGCCGTGGGCCAACAGGTGCAGGGTCTTCAGGCCGGGTGTGGCCATGGCTTTGACGATTTGCCCCATGGCATTGTCGCCCGGCTGCACCGTCCAGGCCTCGACGCTGGGGTCGAGGCCGTCGAGCAATATGTCCAGACCGTCCAGGCTGGCGTCGGCGATGAGGATTGCGCGGCTGGGTTGCGGCCGGTCAGGGCGACGCAATTGATGCGCTGCGCCGATAGGGGGCTGGCTGATCAACTTCACAATCGCTCCTCTGCCAATTCCAACTTGTTGTCGTTCAGTTGCCGATATGCAAACTCAAGGGGAGAAGGTCACGGTGCCGACACCCAACGCATTGAACGCCGCCAGTGAGCCGATGATGGCCGAAGCCTGAGCCACGCCGACCAGCGTGATCTGCGACACGACGCCATTGGCATTGACGGTAAAGACCACGTCGGCGCCGTTGTTCGCGACGATTAGGTGATTGCTGCCCCCACCCGTGATCCTGAGCGTCTTCCCGGCGCCGAAGTGGGTGATTCTGACAAAGCTGGCGGTAGCGACAGAATCTGTCAATGCAGAATAGGTATTGGCGTCGACTGTCACTGGCGCTTGCTGGGTGCCACCCAAAGCGTCGAGCGATTTGAGGGTGGTCGTGGTCGTGGTGGTCGTCGTGGTTGCGGCTGCGCTCGTGGTGGTGGTCGCGCCTGTACTGGTGGTGGTCGCGGCTGCGCTGGTGGTGGTGGTCGTGGCTGCGGTCGTCGTACTCGGTCGCGCTGTCGTGGTGGTGGTGGCTGCGGTCGTCGTACTCGCTGGCGCAGTCGTCGTCGTCGCGGGTGCCGTGGTCGTTGTCGCTCGCGCCGTCGTGGTGGTTGCAGCTGCCGTCGTCGTGGTCGCCGCCGCGGTGGTCGTGCTAGGCCGCGCGGTGGTGGTGGTCGCCGCCGCCGTACTGGTCGTTGTCGTCGCCGCCGGGGTGGTGGTCGTTGCTGCCGCGGTCGTGGTCGTTTTCGCTGCCGAGGTGGTGGTGGTTCCCGCCAAAGTGGTCGTGGTCGCCGTGGTGATCGTCGTCTTGGCATCCGCGATCGCCTGCGTCACCGCGACATTTGCCGTCGCGACAGCCGTCTGAATGGCCGTCGCATTGACCAGACCGATGGCGGGAGCGCTGCTGCTTCTTCCCAAGTTGGTCGCGGCGATCTGCGGATTGATGGCGAGGGCCACGCTGTTTGCCGTAGCGAACGCGGCGCTGTTTCCCGTGATCGGTGCCACTGCCGATCCCGCTGCGGCTGCGCCTGCATTCAAGACATCGATCACGGTCCGCGCCAGGGTCGCCAATGAGCTCGGCGTATTGACGGTCGTCACGTCGGTCGTCAGCAAAGGGGCCATCTGTCCCAGCGCCACCTGCAGCGAGGTGCTGGTGTAGGCGCTGGCCGCCGGGTTGTTCGAGGTGACCGCGGGTGGCGTAGCCAGCGCCAAGGTCGTCGCCGACGCGGTGGCAACGGATTTCACCTGGTCGGCGATGGTCGCCGCCGCCACCGCCGCTACGCTGGCAGGAGCGAGGACGGTCAGCGCAGAAGCGGCAGTGGTTCCGAGCGCTGCCTTTGCTGCTGTGCTGTTCTGCGCGTTGCTCACGGTGTTGCTGACCACCGCGTTCGCAAGGGTGGTGGGGGCCGAACCCAGGTCGATCGCCGAACCGGGCTTGGTGACGATTGCGGCGATCGCGTTGGTCGCCTCCTTGTAGATGGCCGACAGCTGCGCCGCCGTCGGAGCGCCGACGCCCGTGGCTGCCGTCACAGCCAGAGCAGTCTGTTGATTCAATAGCTGGACCGCCACGGTCTGCTGCATCAGTTTTGCAGCGGCGGCGTCGCCGCCATTGGCCTTCACCGCCGCCACCGGGTCGGTCGTGGTCAGAGCGAGGCTGGCGGGAATCCCGAGGTTGGCTTTGACGGTGGTTTCGGCAGTCGTTAGCGCCGCAAGCGCCATCACCGAGGCCGTACCCGCAACCGGTGCCGGCATGCCGGCCTCGACGCCGGCAACCACCATGGTCGTGAGTGGCGTCATCACCGTCGCACCGGCAGGCGCTTTCATCACGCCGATAAAGGGAGTGTTGGTGGAGACGTCGACACCCCCTGTGGCCCGCACCATGTGCTCGCCCAGTCCCTGGAAGGCGTAAGACCCGTCGGCGCCGACGACAACGCTCGGCCCGCTGAAGGTCCGATCGTCGTTGAGGTCTAGTTCCACCCTGGCGCCGACCACATAACCATCGACGACAAAGCCCGACGTGCTACCGACCGGGGTGGACGTCGGCGCCGCCGGCGTCGCCGCGGCCGTGCCACTGGCGCCGCCGCCGCCGCCGCAACCATTCACCGCGACGAGCATGGCCAAGGCCGTCGCTGCAGCCCGAATGGCGCAGCGCACTCTGGTGTTGTTCATTGATGACAAGTCCCCTGCGACGACAATTTGGGCGGTTGAACCCGGCGAACCATCAGGAGATGCCTTTCCCCCATAGTCAAATTCTCACAGTCAAGCCTTCTCAAGACGCTGCTTCCGAGTCCCAGATCGATGCATCGAGCCGGATAATCAGTCGCTTGCGGATGCACATTGGCTTGCGATCGGTAGTTGCTGCCCGTGGTCTTGACCCCGTGAAACTATACGCCAATGGCGGCGAATCAGAAATCAGCGGCGGTGATTCGTGCTGCTGCGGCGCGAGCTCAGCGCTCGCGGGTTCGCTCGACCCCGTACTCGGCGCGATAGCGGGCAACCGCCCCGAGGTTCTGCTGCAACTCCGGGCTGGCCTCGAGATAGGCGATCAGGTCGTCGAGACAGGCGACGCTGATCACCGGTACGGCGTAGCTCGCCTCTACCTCCTGCACCGCCGACAGTTCTCCCGTGCCGCGCTCCATGCGATCGAGGGCGATCACTACGCCTGCCACCTGGGCGCCGGCGGTGCGAATGATGTCCACCGACTCGCGCACCGAGGTGCCGGCGGAGATGACGTCGTCGATGATCAGCACCCGACCGACCAGCGGCGCACCGACCACGGAGCCGCCTTCGCCATGGTCCTTGGCCTCCTTGCGGTTGAAGCAGAAGGGCAGGTTGCGGCCGGCTTGGGCCAGGGCGATGGCGGTGCCGGCGACCAGTGGTATGCCCTTGTAGGCCGGGCCGAACAGGCAATCGAAGGCGAGGCCGGAAGCGACGATGGCGCGCGCGTAGAAGTCGCAGAGGTTGGCCAGTGCGGCGCCGTCGTTGAAGGAACCGGCGTTGAAGAAGTAGGGCGAAAGCCGCCCCGCCTTGGTCTTGAACTCGCCGAAGCGAAGGGCGCTGCGCGCGCAGGCGAAGCGGATGAAGTCCTGGCTTAAGCTCACCGTCCCTCCCAAAAAAGACAAAGCCACGGGCGGTCACCCGTGGCTTCGCCTTAACTACCTCAATTCTACGCTATGCGCTCAGTCGGTGCCGCTCAGTTGGCGCCGCGCATGTTCTGCACGGTGAACAGGCTGGGCGGGTTCTGCTCCTGGCTCACCATGCCGCGGAACTGGCCGGTGGTGCAGTGCTTGGACTGCAGGTCGACCATGCTGAAGGCGTCGTCGATCGAGATGCCGCTGTTCTTGTTGATCGGCAGATGGTGGTCGGGATGCGACTTGCCGATGATGAAGTTCTTCCACAGTTCGCCCTTGCGATCGTAGATCAGGGTGCGGGAGAGCGTCGCCGCCTGCGTGTCCATGTACTGGATGCGCTTGCTGATCGGATGGTTGGGGTCGGTCGGCTGCGACTCGAGGATGTAGACCTTGCGCAACTGCCAGGTCACCAGCGGATAGCAGCCGCCCTTGCCGCCGAATTCGACGTACTGGTAGCCGTCCTTCTCCTTGAACTCGGTCGATAGGGTCTTCTGGTCGTTGTGGTTGTAGTAGGCCATCAGGATCGTGGTCGTGCCCTTGTAGGTCCACTTCATGTCGGTGACCCGACCGTTGTAGCCCTCGAAGTCCTCGATCATCAGATCCGAGCCGAGGAACGAGTCGGTGATCTGACCGGTGGCCAGACGCCGCACGCGACGCTGGAAGCCCAGATACAGGTTGGCGTCGTCCTGCTTCAGGTCGTCGTCGTAGCGCTGGATCAGGAGCTGGGTGTCCTTGATGTCGAGCGGCTCGAACACCTTCATGTAGATGCCGCGGAACAGGTTGGACGGATTGGGCGTGATGTCCGGGATCGGCGGCAGCACGACGCGATGCTTGTAGTTCAGGAAGTGGAAGCCGAACTTGTTGGTGGTCTCGATCTTGCCCGTGTCGGCCTTGCGGTACTTCCAGTAGAAGGGCTCGATCGAGGCGGCGTCGCCCCAGTTGATGCCGTACTTGTAGTTCCAGGCAAGCTTCTCGCCGGCGCGCGGGTCCTTCAGATCTGGCTCTTCCGGGAAGGCGCGACCGGCGACGTAACCGATGATCTGGCCGTTCTTCTCGCCCAGTTTGACCTTGCCGATGCCGGCGCGGGTGGCGTCGATGTAGTTCTTGTGCAGATCGAAGGAGGTTGTCGCACCGACGGTGATCTCGTAGTCGCCATTTTTGATCACCTGGTACATGGCCGGGTCGAGTACGTCCTTGGCCTGATCGACGTTGGACTTGTTGATCACCACGCCGGGCTTGACGAAGGCGTGGGCTGGAAATCCCTTCTTGTAGGGATAGAAGGAGCCGTCGATGATCTCGTCGGGGGTGGCGGCGGTTGCCACTCCGGCAGAGAACGCGGCAGCGAGGAGCGTGAGCTTGAAAAGCGATTTTTTCATGTTGGCAGATCCTTTGGGCAATCTTCGGAATTCGCCCCCAACCTCGGGGGCGAGTCTGTTTCTACTGGAATCAGAACTTGTAGCGGATCGTTACGGATACCTCGTTCTCCTTGTTCGCCATGCCGATCGGGCCGGCGCGGAAGCGTCCGAGCGGCTCGAAGCCGGTCACGCCGACGCCCCCTTGCGCGAAACCATCTCGACCGCCTTGTCCACCAGAGTACGGCGGGAAGGGGTTGCCATCGCGCGCGTCGTTATACTGCTGCGCGCCATCGCCCCACTTCCAGTTGGCGCCGAAGGTGAACTTCAGGTTGTCCGAGTACAGCCACTCCACGGCCGGTGCGACGACCCCCGATTGCGCGCGGAAGTCGTAGGCTGTGATGACCTGCGGGCTGACGCGGTCGTTCATGTACCAGCCCTTGACCAGGAAGGTCATGATGTTGTCGCTCTTCCAGTCCGGCATGCCGACCTTACCCCAAATGCCGTTGCGTTCCTCGTGGTTGAGCAGGTTCTGGCCGAAGATCTGGGCCGAGAGCAGGAAGGTGCGGCCCTGGTTCAGGAAGGGGATGAAGGTGGGCCTATCCCAACCGATCACGTAGCGCCAGACCTTGGACTTCGAATACAAGCCGGGCCGGGCCGTGTTGGCGAACTCCTCGCCCTGGGTGACCGCGGTCTCCAGACGGAAGGTCGAGCCGATGGTCTCGGCCTGGATGTCCATCGAACCGCCGAGCAGTGAAACGCGCGGGAAGTCGATGTCGAAGGCGATGTTATAGGGATAGATTGCGGTTGTTTGACCCGGTGCAAGCACATAGGGGCCGCCGGACGTAAAGGGATTGACGTTGGTCACCCCTTTCGAATACAGGTTCCTGAGGGACGGCAACTGCGAGCGATAGGTCAGGGCATTCAGGGAGAAGCCCGTG
>JAHFRE010000136.1 GCA_023258955.1 Sterolibacterium sp. | reverse complement strand
CCGGTGCTGATCATCAGCGCCGACGCCAAAGCAGCGCACCAGAGCGTGATCGACGTGATGCAGGCGGCGCAACTGGCCGGCCTGTCGCACATTTCTTTCGCCACCCAGCATAGCGGCAACTAGAACGGCGGTCCGCCGCGCCGGCATGAACGCAGCCGACCTGCTCCAGCGCGCCTGGCGGCAACGCGGCGTCGCGGCGCTGTGCCTGTTGCCGCTGGCGGCGGGCTTCGCCACCTTGGTCTGGTTGCGCCGCACCCTGTATCGCCGTGGGTGGCTGACCCGCGTACGACTGCCGGTGCCCGTCGTCGTCGTCGGCAGCATCTTGGTCGGCGGCAGCGGCAAGACGCCGCTGGTGCTCTGGCTGGCCGATGCCTTGCGCCGCAAAGGACTTCGGCCGGGCATCGTCAGTCGCGGCCACGGCGGCGCGGGGAGGGTGGTCGAGGTCGGGCCGGACAGCACCGCCGCTGACGTCGGCGACGAGCCGCTGTTGCTATGGCGGCGGGCCCAGGTCCCGGTCTTCGTCGGTCGTGACCGCGTTGCAGCGGCGCGCGCCCTGCTCGCGGCGCATCCCGAATGCCAACTGATCGTCGCCGACGACGGGCTGCAGCACTATCGTCTGCAGCGAGATCTGGAGATCGCCGTGATAGACAGCAGAGGGCTGATGAACGGCTGGCCGCTGCCGGCGGGTCCGCTGCGCGAACCGCGGCTTCGCCTGGACCAGGTCGATGCGCTGGTGATCCATGGCGATCGGAGCCACGCCGAGGATGTTGCCGCGCGGCCGCCGCGCTTCGACATGCGCCTGACCGGCACTCGCTTTCACGCCCTCGCGTCGCCCAAACGCAGTTGCGGCGCCGCCGATTTCGCCGGTCAGCGCCTCGCGGCCGTGGCCGGCATCGGCGATCCACGGCGCTTCTTCGAGCACCTGACCAACCTCGGGCTGGCCTGCGAATGCCACCCTTTCCCCGATCATCACCGCTTCAGCGCCGGGGACCTGGCCGGCATCGAGGCCGACGCGCTGCTGATGACCGAGAAGGACGCGGTAAAATGCGCGGGCCTGACCGATCGCCCGATCTGGGTTCTGCCCGTCAGCGCCGAGGTCGATCCCGATCTCGCCAGTTTGGTAATGGAGAAGCTCTATGGACGCTCGCCTGCTTGAAATTCTCGTCTGCCCCGTGTGCAAGGGTGGTCTGGACTACCGCAAGACGAAAGGGGAGCTGGTCTGCAGCGCCTGTCGGCTCGCCTATCCGATCAAGGACGATATCCCGGTGATGCTGGAGGAAGAGGCGCGGCAGATCGCGGCCACGGAAGCCTGACCAGGACGCCTCGGTGTCCCCGCACATCGTCATTCCGGCGCGCTACGCATCGACCCGACTGCCGGCCAAGGCGCTCGCCGACATCGGTGGCAAGCCGATGATCGTGCGCGTCGCCGAAGCCGCGGCGCGGGTCGGTGGCCGCGACCAGGTCTGGGTCGCCACCGATCACGAGGCGATCCGCCAAGTGGTCGATGACCACGGCTTTCAGGCGCTGATGACCCGCGCTGATCATCCGAGCGGCACCGATCGCGTCGCCGAGATCGCCGAACTCAAGGCTTGGCACGACGACGATGTGGTAGTGAACCTGCAAGGGGACGAGCCGCTGATCGACCCGGCGCTGATCGCCGCGGTCGGCGCCGCGCTGGATCTGGACGGGGAAGCGACGATCGCCACGGCTGCTTGCGCGATCAACGCCGCCAGCGAATTGTTCGACCCCAACGTGGTGAAGGTTGTGACCGATAGGGCAGCGCGCGCGCTCTACTTCTCCCGTGCGCCGATACCCTGGCACCGGGACGGTTTTGCCGCGAGCCGGGCGCTGCTGCCGGTCGACTTCGCGGCGCGACGGCACATCGGGTTGTACGCCTACCGCGTTGCCTTCCTGCGGCGCTTCCGCCAAATGGCGCCGGCGCCGCTGGAGCGCCACGAATCGCTGGAGCAATTACGCGCGCTGTGGCACGGTTTCGCGATCAGCGTCGTCGACTGGGCCGAGGCGCCGGCGGCCGGTGTCGATACGGCCGAGGATCTGGCGCGCGTCCAAGACAGCTTTCGGCGCCGCGAGCAGGCTCACCCAGCACCAAAATAAGCTTGCCTGTCAATGCCATAAGAAAACTCTTCCCCCACAATTTGTTGCGTCTATAAGATCGGTTGGGGAGTCGCGGGACTTAACGCTCAACATTTCAGTGAGTACAGGAGGCAGCATGCGTTTGATACTTCTCGGACCACCTGGCGCGGGCAAGGGCACCCAAGCCGGTTTCATCAGCGCGCGTTACGACATCCCGCAGATTTCCACCGGCGACATGCTGCGCGCGGCGATACGCGCCGGCACGCCGCTCGGTCGAGCCGCGAAAGCGGTGATGGACGCCGGGCAATTGGTTTCCGACGAGATCATCATGGGTCTGGTGACCGAGCGACTGCAGCAGGCCGATTGCGCCAAGGGCTATCTGCTCGATGGATTCCCGCGTACCCTGGGCCAGGCCGCGGCCTTGAAGTCAGCCGCGGTGCGCATCGATCACGTTCTGGAGATCGACGTCGAAGACGCCGAAATCGTCGCGCGGATGAGCGGGCGGCGCGTTCATCCAGCCTCGGGGCGCACATATCATGTAAAATTCAACCCGCCCAAGGTGCCCGGCAAGGACGACGTCACCGGTGAACCGCTGATTCAGCGGGAAGATGACATGGCGGAGACAGTGACTAAGCGCCTCGAGGTTTACCGCGCGCAAACCTTGCCGCTGGTTGCGTACTACAGCAAATGGGCGGCGAGTGGCGATACGGACGCACCGAAGTGCGTCAAGGTGGCTGGCGTCGGTTCGGTCGACGATATTCGCGACAGAGTGTTCCGCGCATTGGACTGAGGGGGGTCGTTCGATGGTCAAGCGCAATGCCTTCTACGCGCAGTCGGGAGGCGTGACTGCCGTGATCAACGCGTCGGCGAGCGGCCTGATCGAGACGGCGCGGGCGCATTCCGACCAAATCGGCAAGGTCTACGCGGGCCGCAACGGCATCATTGGCGCACTGACCGAGGACTTGATCGACACCACGGCCGAGACGGCGGCGGATATCTCCAGATTGCGCCACACACCCGCCGGAGCGTTTGGCTCCTGTCGTTACAAGCTGAAGAGTGTGGACAGCCATCGTGCCCAGTACGAGCGCCTGATCGAGGTCTTTCGCGCCCACGACATCGGCTATTTCTTCTACAACGGCGGCGGCGATTCGGCCGACACCTGCCTCAAGGTGTCGCAATTGTCCGAGGCCATGGGCTATCCGATCGTCGCCGTACACGTGCCGAAGACGGTGGACAACGACCTGCCGCTCACCGACTGTTGCCCGGGCTTCGGTTCGGTTGCCAAGTACGTGGCGGTCTCGATGCGCGAGGCGGGCTTCGACGTCGCCTCGATGGCCAAGACCTCGACCAAAGTGTTCGTCCTCGAGGTGATGGGGCGCCACGCCGGATGGATCACCGCTGCCTGCGGACTCGCCGCGGAGGCGGAGGGCGAGGCGCCGCAGTTGCTTCTCTTTCCCGAAATCGCTTTCGACGCGGAGGCTTTTCTTGCCCGCGTCAAGACCTGCGTCGAGCGCCACGGCTACTGCGCCATCGGCGTGTCCGAAGGATTGCAGAGCGCCGACGGCAAATTCCTGGCGGAGGCCGGCAGCGTCGATGCTTTCGGTCACGCCCAGTTGGGTGGCGTCGGTCCGACCATCGCCCAGCTCATCAAAGAGCGCCACGGTTACAAGTACCACTGGGCGGTCGCCGACTACTTGCAGCGGGCGGCCCGGCATATCGCTTCGCGCACCGATGTCGAGCAGGCGGTCGCCGTCGGGCGCGCCGCGGTCGAACTGGCGCTCGCCGGCAACAACGCGGTGATGGCGAGCATCGTGCGCCTGGCCGACAAGCCCTACCGCTGGGAGGTCGGCTCCGTGCCATTGAAGAGCGTTGCCAATGTCGAGAAGAAGATGCCGCGCGAGTTCATCACGGCCGACGGCTTCGGTATCACCGAGGCCTGCCGCAGCTATCTTTCGCCGCTGATCGAAGGTGAGGACTATCCGCCCTATCGCGCCGGCCTTCCCGATTATGTGCGACTGAAGAACGTGGCGGTGGACAAGAAATTGCCGAGCTATGCGCTGTGAAGCGTGCAATGTGATTTGCCGGCGGGCGGCTTGCCGCGCGCCGGCGCGCAGGGGGGATGGCGCAGGCCATCAAAAATGAAGCTGACAAAGGAGCTATAAATGTCTGGACTAACGTTTGCGCTGATCTGCGCCATACTGGCGATCGTCTACGGCGCGATATCGAGCAGGTGGATTCTGGCGCAGCCGGCCGGCAACGAGCGCATGCAGGAGATCGCCAGCGCCATCCAGCAAGGTGCCCAGGCCTATCTGAGCCGGCAGTACCGAACCATCGCCATCGTCGGCGTCATCCTGTTCGTGATCATCGGCGTGGTGCCGGCGCTCGGTTGGTCCACCGCCGTCGGCTTCCTGATCGGTGCGGTGCTCTCCGGAGCCACCGGCTTCATCGGCATGAATGTCTCGGTGCGCGCCAACGTGCGCACGGCAGAGGCGGCGCGCCACGGCCTGGCGCCGGCGCTCGACGTCGCCTTCAAGGGCGGCGCCATCACCGGCATGCTGGTCGTCGGCCTCGGTCTGCTCGGCGTCGCCGGCTACTACGCCTATCTGAAGAGCGTGGCCGGCGTCGATGCCGACATCTCCCACGTCATCCATCCGCTGATCGGTCTGGGCTTTGGTTCTTCGCTGATCTCGATCTTCGCGCGACTCGGTGGCGGCATCTTCACCAAGGGCGCGGACGTCGGCGCCGACCTGGTCGGCAAGGTCGAAGCCGGGATCCCCGAGGACGACCCGCGCAACCCGGCGGTGATCGCCGACAACGTCGGCGACAACGTCGGCGACTGCGCCGGCATGGCTGCCGACCTGTTCGAGACCTACGCCGTCACCATCGTCGCCACCATGCTCCTCGGTTCGCTGCTGGCAGCCAAGGCCAGCGTTGAAGCGGCCGTGCTCTACCCCTTGGTGCTCGGCGGTTTCTCGATCATCGCTTCCATCGTCGGCGTGCAGTTCGTCAAAGCGCGCGAAGGTGGCAAGATCATGAACGCGCTCTATCGCGGTCTGGTCGTCTCCGGCGTGCTGGCCCTGATCGCCTTCTACTTCATCACCCCCTGGATACTCGGTGCCGGCGTCAACACCGCCGACGGCAAGCTGCTGTCCTCCAACGCGCTATATGGTTCTGCGGTGATCGGCCTGGTGCTGACCGGCTTGATGGTGTTCATCACCGAGTACTACACCGGCACCGACTTCGCCCCGGTGAAGCACATCGCCGAAGCGTCCACCACCGGCCACGGCACCAACATCATCGCCGGACTCGGCGTCTCGATGCGCTCGACTGCCTGGCCCGTGCTTTCGGTGTGCCTGGCGATCTGGTCTGCCTTCACGCTGGCCGGCCTCTACGGCATCGCCATCGCCGCCGTCTCCATGCTCTCGATGTCCGGCATCATCGTCGCCCTCGACGCTTACGGGCCGATCACCGACAACGCTGGCGGCATCGCCGAGATGTCCGAACTGCCCGCCTCGGTGCGCGCCGTCACCGATCCGCTCGACGCCGTCGGCAACACCACCAAGGCCGTGACCAAGGGCTACGCCATCGGCTCCGCGGCGCTGGCGGCGCTGGTGCTGTTTGCCGACTACACGCACGCGCTGGAATCGGCCGGCAAGGTGCTGAGCTTCGATCTGTCCAACCATCTGGTGATCATCGGCCTGTTCATCGGCGGTCTGATCCCCTACCTCTTCGGTGCCATGGCGATGGAAGCGGTCGGCCGCGCCGCCGGTTCGGTGGTGGTCGAGGTGCGCCGCCAGTTCAAGGAAATCCCCGGCATCATGGAAGGCACGGCCAAGCCCGACTATTCGCGCGCGGTCGATATGCTGACCAAGGCGGCGATCCAGGAGATGATGGTGCCGTCGCTGCTGCCGGTGCTGGTGCCGGTCGTCGTCGGCTTCGCGCTCGGCGCCCAGGCCCTGGGCGGTGTGCTGGTCGGTACCATCGTCACCGGCCTGTTCGTCGCCATCTCGATGACGACGGGCGGTGGTGCTTGGGACAACGCCAAGAAGTACATCGAGGACGGCCACTTCGGCGGCAAGGGTTCCGAGGCGCACAAGGCGGCCGTGACCGGCGACACCGTCGGCGACCCGTACAAGGACACGGCCGGCCCAGCGGTGAATCCCCTGATCAAGATCATCAACATCGTCGCTCTGCTGATCGTGCCGCTGGTGGCCTGATCGGGCGATGGGCGTCAAGAGAGAAACGGGCAGCTGGATGGCTGCCCGTTTTTTCTTCTGCAGCGTCTTCCTATGGATCTGGGCGGCGATCGCCCAGGAGGCCCCGGACGGGCCCGAGGCCGCCAGCGGCTGGCAGGAGCAGGCGCAGGCGGTCGGTCGGCACGCCATGGTGGTTACTGCCAACGCCTACGCCACCGACGCGGCGCTGGAAATCCTGGCGCTCGGCGGCAATGCGATCGACGCGGCGATCGCCGCGCAGTTTGTCCTGAATTTGGTCGAACCGCAGTCGTCGGGCATCGGCGGCGGCGGCTTCCTGCTGCACTTCGACGCGCGAAGCCGGCGGCTGAGCGCCTTCGACGGTCGCGAGACCGCACCGGCGGGGGCGCGGCCGGAGCGCTTCCTCGGCACGGACGGCGCCGCGATCGACTGGTCCGATGCGCTCGCCAGCGGCCGCGCCATCGGCGTGCCCGGGCTGGTGGCCATGTTGGCCCTGGCCCACGAGCGCCATGGCCATCTGCGTTGGCAGCGCCTGCTGCGCCCGGCGCTGCACCTGGCCGAAGCGGGCTTTGTGGTCTCGCCGCGCCTCCATCATCTGCTGCAGGTCGACGGGTCGCTGCGCGGCGATGAGCAGGCGCGCCGCCTGTACTACCAGGAGGACGGGTCTGCTCTGCCGGTCGGTGCGCGACTGTCCAACCCGCGCTTTGCCCTGACGCTGCGCCAACTCTCAGAACAAGGCCCGCGCGCCTTCTACCAGGGCGACATCGCCCACGCCATCGTCGCCGCCATCGCCGCCCGTCCCGGGGCGCCTGCCGACCTCAGCATGGGCGACCTGGCGGCCTACCGCCCCCGTGAGCGCCAAGCGGTCTGCCGGCGCTATCGCAGCTATCGCGTCTGCGGCATGCCGCCGCCCTCATCCGCCGGGGTCACGGTGGCGCAGCTGCTGGGGCTGCTCGAACGCACACCGTTCGCGCGGCAGGCGTCCCTGTCGCCGCTCGCGGTGCATTACTTCGCCGAAGCGGGCAGGCTCGCCTACGCCGATCGCGGGCGCTACCTGGCCGATCCCGGCTTCGTCGATGTGCCCGTGCAGGCCCTGCTCGCAGCGCCCTATCTCGAGGCGCGCTCGCGGCTGATCGAGCCGGGACGCAGCATGGGCGTGGCCCTGCCCGGGGAGATCAGCGGCGTGAAGCGCGGCGACAGCGCCGCGCAGGCGAGGCCCGGCACCACCCACCTGTCGATCGTCGATGCCCAGGGCAACGCCGTCGCGCTGACCGCTTCGATCGAGTCCGCCTTTGGTAGCCGCATCATGGTGCGCGGCTTTCTGCTCAACAACCAGCTCACCGATTTTTCCTTCCTGCCCAGTCGCGATGGGCAGCTGCTGGCCAATCGGGTCGAGCCCGGCAAGCGGCCGCTCTCTTCGATGGCGCCGACCCTGGTCTTCGATCGCCAGGGCAAGCTCTACGCCGTGCTCGGTTCGGCCGGCGGCACGCGCATCATCAACGATGTGGCGCAGACGCTGAGCGCTGTGCTCGATTGGCGCATGGGCCCGGCCGCAGCCCTGGCGCTTCCCCACTACGGCAGCCGCAACGGACCAACCGAGCTCGAGCGTGGGCGTGCGCCAGCAGAGCTGACAGAGGCGCTGCGCGCGCTCGGTCATCGGGTCGAACTGCAGACCATGAACAGCGGCATCCACCTCATCGTGCGCGGTGAATCAGCCTGGCTAGGCGCCGCCGATCCTCGCCGCGAAGGCAGCGCGCGCGGTAACTAAGCCTTCCTTCTGAAGTCGGCGAGGCGAAATCCGAGCAGTGCCAAGCAGGTGAAATAGACGGCCACGCCACTGATGATCAGGGCGGTCAGGCGCAGCAGGCGCTCGAGGCTGGGCATCGCCAGCCAGCTCGCCTCTGCGCCCATGCCCCAGTAGAGAAGGCCGCCCATGGCCGACAGGGCCAGCAGGATTTTGCCGACGAACACCGTCCAGCCCGGGTGCGGTCGATAGGCGCCGTTGCGGCGCAAACCGCGATAGAGCAGGGCGGCGTTGACGCAGGAAGCCAGACCCGTGGCCAGCGCCAGGCCGGCGTGCTTGAGCCAGCCGATGAACAGGAGGTTCATGACCTGGGTCAGCGCCAGCGTGAGCAGGGCAATCTTCACTGGCGTGCGTATGTCCTGGCGGGCGTAGAAGCCCGGCGCCAGGATCTTCACCAGGATCAGGCCGGACAGGCCGAGGCTGTAGGCGACCAGCGCGGAGCGGCTCTGCAGTACGTCCTGCGCGGTGAAGGCGCCGTGCTGGAACAGCGTCGCGAGCAGTGGAACGGCGAGCAGCATCAGGGCCAGCGCCGCCGGTAGCGTGAGCAGCAGGGTCAGCCGCAGTCCCCAATCGAGCAGGTGAGAAAACTCCTCCGCCTCCGCGGCGGCGTGGGCCTTCGACAGGCTGGGCAGAAGAATGGTGCCCAGCGCGGCCCCGAGCAGCCCGGCAGGGAACTCCATCAGGCGGTCGGCGTAGTAGAGCCAGGAGACGCTGCCGCTGGGTAAAAAGGAGGCGAAGATGGTGTTGATCAGCAGGGAAATCTGCGCGGCCGAGACGCCGACCACAGCGGGTGCCATCAGCTTCATGACGCGGCGCACGGCGGGGTCCTTGAGGTCGATGCCAAATCGCGGCAGCATGCCTATTCGGGCCAGCGCCGGCGCCTGGATGGCCAATTGCAGCGCGCCACCGAGGAACACCGCCCAGGCCAGGGCGAGCACCGGCGGCTCGAACCAGGGGGCGGCGATGAGCGCCATGGCGATGAAGGACAGGTTGAGCAGCACCGGGGTGAAGGCCGGCAGCGCAAAGCGGCCCCAGCTGTTGAGGACGCCCGCAGCGAGCGCTACCAGCGACATGAACAGAATGTAGGGGAAGGTGATGCGCGTCAGTTCGACGGTCAGCGCGAATTTGCCGGCGTCGGCAGCGAATCCGGGTGCGGTCAAATAGATCAGCAGCGGCGTCGCGACGATACCCAGGGCGGTGACGCCCATCAGCACCAGGAACAGCAGGCTGGCGACGTGATCGACCAGACGATGCGTTTCATCGGCGCTGCAGCGGTTCTTGTACTCCGAGAGAATGGGAACGAAGGCCTGGGAGAAAGCACCCTCCGCGAACAGGCGGCGCAACAGATTGGGCAGCCGGAAGGCGACAAAGAACGCGTCGGTGGCCATGCCGGCACCGAATATTCGCGCGATGACGAAATCGCGCACGAAGCCGAGCAGGCGCGAGAGCAAGGTCATGCCACTGACGGTGGCGAGGGCCCGGAGCAGATTCATGCCTGGCACACAAAGGGAAGCATGGTAGCGGGTTTCGCCCAAATGCGGCGTAGTATTGCGCCCAGCCGGCATTGCTCCTATAATCGCCAGCTTTTCACGTTCCAGCCCGGATAACCTCTATGGCCAACAGCGCCCAAGCTCGCAAGCGTGCCCGCCAAGCGGTCAAGCAACGCACCCACAACATCAGCCTGCGTTCGACCCTGCGCACCGCGATCAAGAAGGTACAGAAGGCGATCCTCGCCGGCGACAAGACCGTCGCCCAAAACGAGTTCAAGCAGTCGATGAGCGTCATCGACAACATCGCCGACAAGAAGATCATCCACAAGAACAAGGCTGCCCGCCACAAGAGCCGCTTGTCGGCGGCGATCAAGGCGCTGTAGCCCCGGGCGCCCGCCGATGGCTGGGCAGGTTGTGGAAATCTTTCGTTTTTGATAAAGCCCTGTGTTTTTAACAGGCTGGCTTGCTTTTATAGGCAATATTTCATATACTGGCGTAACGCCTTTGATACAAAAGGGGTTTTTATGCAAGCTTCGCCAGTGACGAAGTACGCCTTTCGGATTCGTACCCGCGACGGTCTCGGCGTCAGCAATCTGATGATCCACGGCCGCGACGAGGAAGACGCGCAACGCAAGCTGC
>JAHFRE010000135.1 GCA_023258955.1 Sterolibacterium sp. | reverse complement strand
GGGGCGGCAGTCGAACTCGGCGCGTATGGGCCAGCAGAAGCCGACGATGTCGGCGGCGACGCCGGCGAGCAGGGGGCGCAACCTGGCTGACAAGGCGGCAGAAAGACGTGCGTGGGTGGCCGCGGGCAGCGCCATGCGCTCAGCCACCTTCTGCCGCCGCAGTTCGGCGCGGGCGGCCAGCCGATTAACGGCACTTTCTGCGGTGTTCTCCGGTCCTCGGGCGCGCCCAGGCATATGCTATTCTCAACGCAATGGCTGCACCGGCATTATGAAACGCTTCCTCTGCTCCTTGCTCTTTTTCTCTTCGCTGGCGCTCGCTGCCAGCGGCGACGAGTACGTGCTCGTCGCGCGCGAGGCCTACAAGAACGGTGAACGGGTCAAGCTCGACCGGCAACTGGAGGCCTTGCACCGGCTGGCCCAGGCGCACCCGCTCGAGCCCTGGGTGCGCTACTGGCAATTGCGACAGCGACTCGAGGATGACGGCGTCGACAACGAGGCGGTGGATACCCAGATCGCGGGCTTTCTTGCCAGCCAGAGCGGCTCCTACCTCGCCGAGAAGCTGCGCGGCGAGTGGCTCAAAGCCCTGGGCAAGCGCGGTCGCTGGGAGCGACTGCAGCGCGACTACCCGCTCCTGGCCATGCCCGAACCGGAACTCGCCTGCTACGAACTGCAAGCGCGCCTGGCCCTGCAGCAGGATCCGAGCGCGCTCGAAGAGGCGCGCCCGCAATGGTTTAGCAACCTGGACCTGCCCGAGTCCTGCCAGCCGCTGATGGACAGGCTGGTGGCCTCCGGGCGGATCGCTGAAGACGATGTCTGGGAGCGCCTGCGGCACCTCTTCGAAGCGAAGAAGTTCTCTCAGGTGGAGCAGGTCGCGCGCTATCTGCCGGCGCGACAGACGCCCAACCTCAAGGTGCTCGCGCGCATCGCCGACAAGCCGCAACGCTATCTCGAGCAGAATCGCCTCTCTGCCCACCCGGGTCGGCTGGAACGCGAGCTGGCGCTGTACGCGGTGCAACGTCTGGCCAGGGAGGACGCCGTCCTCGCCGGCCGCGCCTGGCAGAAGATGCAGGACGCCTTCCCCGCCGCCGAGAGAAGCTACGCCTGGGGCCAGTTGGCGCTGGCGGCGGCGCGCAACCATCTGCCCGAGGCGCGCGCCTGGTACGCCCTGGTCGGCGACGGGCCCTTGAGCGAGGAGCAGTTGGCCTGGCAGGTGCGCGCGGCGCTGCGCAGTCGCGACTGGGCCGCGGTGCAGCAGGCGATCGCGCGCATGCCGGCGCAAATGGCGGCGCGGCCCGACTGGACCTATTGGTCGGGGCGGGCCCTGGCGGCGCAGGGGCGCCTCGAGGAGGCCAAGCCCCTCTACCAACGCATCGCCGAGCAGCCGAACTTCTACGGCATGCTCGCCAGCGAGGAGCTGAACCGCGCCATCCTGCCGCCGCCACGCGCCATCCCCCTGCTGCTCGAGGAGGTGAACGCGGCGCGCGACAATCCGGGATTGCAGCGGGCGCTGGCGATGATCCGTCTCGACATGCGCATCGAGGGCGTGCGCGAGTGGAACTGGAGCCTGCGCGGCATGGACGACCACCAGCTGCTGGCCGCCGCCGCCGTCGCCTATTCCAGCGAGCTGTTCGACCGCGCCATCAGCACCGCCGACCGGACCCTGGTGCAACACGACTACTCGCTGCGCTACCCGGCGCCCTTCCGCGAGCTGGTCGAGCCGCGCTCGCGGGTCCTGGCGCTCGACAACGGCTGGGTCTACGGCCTGATGCGCCAGGAGAGCCGCTTCGTGTTCAACGCCAAATCGGGCGTCGGCGCCAAGGGCCTGATGCAGCTGATGCCCAAGACCGCCAAGTGGGTGGCGAAGAAGATTGGCCTGAAGAGCTACCAGCCGGCCAAGGTGGCCGAGATGGACACCAACGTCGCCCTGGGCACCCACTATCTGGCGATGGTGCTGGCCAGCCTCGACCACCACCCGGTGCTCGCCTCGGCGGCCTACAACGCCGGCCCCGGGCGGGCGCGGCGCTGGCGCGCCGAGGAACCTCTGGAAGGGGCGATCTACGCCGAGACCATCCCCTTTGCCGAAACCCGCGACTACGTCAAGAAGGTGATGGCCAACACCGTCTATTACGCCGCGATCTTCGAAGACAAGCCGCAATCCCTGAAGGGCCGCCTGGGGGTGATCGGTCCGCGCCGCGCCAGCCCGGTCGACGATCTGCCCTGATGAAGTCCTACGTCGTCGGTGGCGCCGTGCGCGACGAACTGCTCGGCCTGCCGGTGGTCGATCGCGATCACGTGGTGGTCGGCGCCACCCCCGAGGAACTGCTCGCGGCCGGCTTCAAGCCCGTGGGCAGGGACTTTCCGGTGTTCCTCCATCCGCGCACGCACGAGGAATACGCACTGGCGCGCACCGAACGCAAGACCGCACCCGGCTACCACGGCTTCGTCTTCCACGCCGCACCCGAGGTGACGCTGGAGCAGGACCTGGGGCGGCGCGACCTGACCATCAACGCCATCGCCCGCGACGAGCACGGGGTGCTGACCGATCCCTACGGCGGCCAGGCGGATCTCGAGCGACGCCTGCTGCGCCACGTCTCGCCGGCCTTCGCCGAGGATCCGCTGCGCATCCTGCGCGTCGCCCGCTTCGCGGCGCGCTTCGCGGATTTCACCGTGGCGCCCGAGACCATAGCGCTGATGCGCGCCATGGTGGTCGCGGGCGAGGTCGATCATCTGGTGGCCGAACGCGTTTGGCAGGAGCTTGCGACCGGCCTCATGGAAAAGCAGCCGTCGCGCATGCTCGAGGTGCTGCGCCAAGCCGGCGCACTGGCGCGGCTGCTGCCCGAGCTCGACGGCCTGTTCGGCGTGCCGCAGCGCGCCGACTACCATCCCGAGATCGACTGCGGCATACACATCATGATGGTGGTCGACATGGCGGCGCGGCTCGAGCTGCCGCTGCCGGCGCGCTTCGCGGCGCTGACCCACGATCTGGGCAAGGCGGCCACACCCGTCGCGATGCTGCCCCGCCACGTCGGCCACGAAGCCTCGAGCGTCGCCCTGCTCGATCCGCTGTGCCAGCGCCTGCGCGTACCCGCCGACTGCCGCGACCTGGCGCGCCTGGTGGCGATGTTCCACAGCGACATCCACAAGGTCGAGACCTTGACCGCGGCGACCATAGTCAAGCTGTTCGAGCGCTGCGACGCCTGGCGACGGCCGCAGCGTTTCGCCGAGCTGCTATCGGCCTGCGAGGCCGACTTTCGCGGCCGCCTGGGCCGCACCGAACTCCCCTATCCGCAGCGTCAGCGCTGGCTGGCGGCCCTGGCGGCGACGCGGGCGGTCGATGCCGGCGCCATCGCCCAAGCCTGCGCCGACCCCGGGCAGATCGCCGCCCGAGTGCACCAGGCGCGCGTCGCGGCGGTCCGACTGCACAGCGGCGAGGCGCCCGACTGAGGGCCTGCTAGAATCGCCGCATGCCTGACTTTCGTGATAGTTGTGCGGTTCGCCGCACGCCCCTGGAAGGATCTCCTTGGACCAGTCGACGGTGAACGACGCGCGCTTTGGCGACCTGGAAGTGCTGGTGCAATCGCCATCGGCAACGGCCAGCAAGAAGCGCCGCCACGAGACGCCGCTGCTGTTCGTGCACGGCGCCTACGCCGCCGCCTGGTGCTGGCAGGAGCACTTCCTGCCCTACTTCGCCGAGCAGGGCTTCACCGGCTACGCCGTCTCGCTGTCCGGTCACGGCAAGAGCCGCGGCCGGCGCGAACTCGACAGCTTCGGCATCAAGGATTACGTCGACGACGTCGCCGAGGTGGTGGCCAAGCTCGGGCAGCCACCGGTGCTGATCGGTCACTCGATGGGCGGCTTCGTCGTCCAGAAATACCTGGAGAAGCGTGAGGCGCCGGCCGCCGTGCTGATGTCGGCGGTGCCGCCGCAGGGGCTGATGTCGGCGGCCTTCGGCCTGATGTTCCAGAAGCCGGGGCTGATGCGCGACCTCAACGACCTGATGGGCGGCAACAAGGTCTCGGTCGACACCCTGCGCGAGGCGCTGTTCGCGCAGCCGGTCGATGTCGAAGACCTGGCGCGCTTCTTCAAGTATTCGCAGCGCGAATCGCACCACGCGATCTGGGACATGACCCTGTTCAACCTGCCGCATCCGTCGCGGCTGAAGCGTGCGCCGCTGTTGGTCCTGGGCGGCCAGCATGACCAATTGATCCCGGCCTCGCTGGTGGAGATGACGGCCCGCACCTACGCGGTCGAGGCGGAGATCTTCCCGGGATTGGGCCACGGCCTGATGCTCGAGCGCGACTGGCGCCTGGTCGCCAGCCACATCAAGGACTGGCTGGTCGCCCAGGACCTGTGATCATCGTCTTTCGCTCCAAGGCTGCGGGCGACGTCATCATGTTCGGCGACGTCGCCGAGAAGCTGCTCGCGATCATGGGCAAGGAGGCCGGCGGCCAGGGCATCATCAGCGTCGAGCAATTGCCCGGCGCGATGGCCGCGCTCGCCGCGGCGGTGGCGGCCGACAAGGAGGAGCGCCGCGACCTCGCCCCCGAAGACCTGCCGCAATACGAGACCGCCGCCGACGGCAAGAAACGCCCCTGGGTCAGCCTCGCCCAGCGGGCGACGCCGCTCCTGGAGCTGCTGCAGTGGTCGGTGAAGAAGCGGGTGCCCGTGACCTGGGGTGTTTAGCACCGGTTACGTGCTAGCACCAGATACGTGCTAGAGCAGCGGCGCCAGCCAGCGCTCGGCCTCGGCCAGGCCCATCCCTTTGCGTCGCGCCCAATCCTCTAGCTGGTCGCGGCCGATCTTGCTGATGGCGAAGTAGTGGGCTTCCGGGTCGGCCAGGTAAAAACCCGCGACCGAGGCGGCGGGGCTCATGGCAAAGTTTTCGGTGAGCGTCATGGCGCAGCGCTGCGGCGCGTCGAGCAGCGCGAACAACGTCGCCTTTGCCGTGTGGTCGGGACAGGCCGGGTAGCCGGGGGCAGGGCGGATGCCGCGGTACTTCTCGGCGACCAGTTCCTCGACGGCCAGCGCTTCGTCGGCAGCGTAACCCCAAAGCTCGCGACGCACCCGCTGGTGCAGCCACTCGGCGCCGGCCTCGGCCAGGCGGTCGGCCAGCGACTTCAGCATGATGGCGCTGTAGTCGTCCTGCTTGGCGGCGAATTCGGCCAGCTTCGCCTCGATGCCCAGACCGGCGGTCACCGCGAACGCCCCCATCCAGTCGGGCGTGCCGGCGGCGGCGACGAAATCGGCGAGGCAGTAGTTGGGCTTGCCCGGCGGCCGCTGCTGCTGCTGCCGCAGGAAGTGCACCGTGGCGAGCGGGCGACTGCGGCTCTCGTCGGCGTAGAGCTCGACGTCGTCGCCGAGGCTGTTGGCGGCGAACAGGCCGAGCACGGCGCGGGCCGCGAGCCATTTGCCGGCGATCAGCTGTTCGAGCATCGTCTTGCCGTCGGCGAAGACGTTCCTCGCTGCTTCGCCGACCTTTTCGTCGTCGAGTATCTTCGGGTAGGAACCGGCCAGATCCCAGGTCTGGAAGAACGGCCCCCAGTCGATGTAGCGCGCCAGGGTTGCCAGGTCGATGTCCGCAAACACGGTGATCCCGGGCTGCGCCGGGGCGACCGGCGCGTGGCTGGGCCGGGCGCGGTTGTCGCGGGCGGCGGCGACAGCAACCAGGGTGACGCCCTTCTTGTGGGCGTGCTGCTCACGCAGCTTTTCGTAGTCCGCCGCGACCTCGATCCGGTAGGCCGCCGCCTGATCATCCGAGAGCAGCTTGGTGACGACGCCGACGGCGCGCGAGGCGTCGGGCACATAGACCGTCGGGCCGCCGTAGTTGGGCGCGATCTTGATCGCGGTGTGGGTGCGGCTGGTGGTAGCACCACCGATCAGCAGGGGCTGGACGTTGCCCTGGCGCTGCATCTCAGCGGCGACCACGGCCATCTCCTCGAGCGAGGGCGTAATCAGCCCCGACAGGCCGATGATGTCGGCGTCGTGCTCGCGCGCCGCTGCCAGGATGCGCTCGGCGCCGACCATGACGCCGAGGTCGAACACCTCGTAACCGTTGCAGCCGAGCACCACGCCGACGATGTTCTTGCCGATGTCGTGCACGTCGCCCTTGACCGTGGCCATAACGATGCGCCCCTTGGCGGCAGCGCCGCTCTGTGCCTTCTCGGCTTCGAGGTGGGGCAGCAGCTGCGCCACCGCCTGTTTCATCACCCGCGCCGATTTGACCACCTGCGGCAGGAACATCTTGCCGGCGCCGAACAGGTCGCCGACGGCGTTCATGCCGTCCATCAGCGGGCCCTCGATCACCGCCAGCGATCCCAGCCCCTGCGCCGCCGCCACCAGACGCGCCTCCTCGGTGTCGGCGGCGATGTGCTCTGTGATGCCCTTGATCATCGCGTGGGCGAGCCGCTCGCCGACCGGCTGGCCGCGCCAGGCCAGATCGGCCCCGGCGCGCTCGGCGCTCTTCGCGCCGGGCGCGTGGCTCTGCGCGTAGGCGACCAGCTCTTCGCCGGCCTGCGCCGAGCGATTGAGGATCACCGCCGTCACCAGTTCGCGCAGTTCGGCCGGTATCTCCTCGAAGACGCCGAGCTGGGCGGCGTTGACGATGCCCATGCTCATCCCCGCCTGGATCGCGTGGTAGAGGAAGACGGTGTGGATCGCCTCGCGCAGCGGGTCGTTGCCGCGGAAGCTGAAAGACACGTTGGACACGCCGCCGGAGACCTGGGCGTGTTTCAGGTTGGCGCGGATCCAGCGGGTCGCCTCGATGAAATCGACGGCGTAGTTGTTGTGCTCCTCGATGCCCGTGGCCACGGCGAAGATGTTCGGGTCGAAGATGATGTCCTGGGGCGGGAAGCCGTTGGCTACGAGCAAATCGTAGGCGCGCCGGCAGATGGCGATCTTGCGCTGGTAGCTGTCGGCCTGCCCCTGTTCGTCGAAAGCCATGACGATGGCGGCGGCGCCGTAGCGGTGCACCGCGCGGGCCTGGGCGAGGAACTTCTGTTCGCCCTCCTTGAGCGAAATCGAATTGACGATGCCCTTGCCCTGCAGACACTTCAAGCCGGCTTCGAGCACCTCCCACTTGGAGGAGTCGAGCATCACCGGCACCCGGGCGATGTCCGGTTCGGCGGCGATCAGGCTGACGAACCTGACCATGGCCGCGCGCGAGTCGAGCATCGCCTCGTCCATGTTGATATCGATGATCTGGGCGCCGGCGTCGACCTGGTTGCGCGCCACGGCGACCGCCTGCTCGAAGTCGCCGTTGATGATCAGGCGCGCGAAGGCCTTGGAGCCGGTGACGTTGGTGCGCTCGCCGACGTTCACGAACAGGCTGTCGGGGCCGATGTTGCAGGGCTCCAGCCCCGACAGGCGCAGCCGGTGATCGGCGGCGGCGGGCGTGCGCGGCGGCAGACCGGCCAGCGCCGCGGCGATGGCGGCGATATGTTCCGGTGTGGTGCCGCAACAACCGCCGACGATGTTGATGATGCCCGCCGCGGCCCATTCGCGCAGCTCTTTGACCAGCTCCTGCGGCGTCTCGTCGTAGCCGCCGAAGGCGTTGGGCAGACCGGCGTTGGGGTGGGCGGAGACGAAGCAGTCGGCCAGGCGCGACAAGTCGGCTACGTGCGGGCGCAACTGGGCGGCACCGAGCGCGCAATTGAAACCGAAGGACAGCGGTCCGGCGTGGCGCAGCGAATTCCAGAAGGCCTCGACGGTCTGGCCGGATAGGGTCCTGCCCGAGGCGTCGGTGATGGTGCCGGAAATCATCAGCGGCAGCCGCTGCCCGCGCTCGTCGAACGACTTCTCGATGGCGAACAGGGCCGCCTTTGCGTTCAGGGTGTCGAACACCGTCTCCACCAGCAGCAGGTCGGCACCGCCATCGACCAGGCCGCGCACCGCTTCGCTGTAGGCGTCCACCAATTGGTCGAAGTCGACGTTGCGATAGCCGGGGTCGCCGACGTCGGGCGAGATCGAAGCGGTGCGCGAGGTCGGCCCGACGACGCCGGCGACGAAGCGCGGCCGCGCCGGCGCGACGGTGGTGAATTCGTCGCAGGCGAGGCGCGCCAGTTGCGCGCCGGCCCTGTTCAATTCGTAGACGATCGCCTCCAGCCCGTAGTCCGCCTGCGAGATCGACGTGGCGTTGAAGGTGTTGGTTTCGACGATATCGGCGCCGGCAGCCAGGTATTGGCGGTGGATGGCGGCGATGAGGTCCGGGCGGCTCAGGCAGAGCAGATCGTTGTTGCCCTTGAGCTCGCGGCCGTGCTCGGCGAAGCGTTGGCCACGATAGTCGGCCTCGGCGAGCGCGTGGCGCTGGATCATGGTCCCCATGGCGCCGTCGAGGATCAGGATGCGTTGCTGTAAGAGCGCGCGAAGCTCAGCGCTGCGGTCGGGCTGCATGGGGTGTCCGCCGATGGAGTGACGATGGGGCGAGAGTCGGGGCGCGATTTTATCATGGCGGGCTATAATGGCCGGCCATGGTCCGAATGCAGCGCCGACGCGGCGCTGACGGCGCTTAGGAACAGCGATGAAACATCTGACCCCGATCGAAGCCCACAACTTTCTCCACGAAAATCCGCTCGCCCTGTTCGTCGACGTGCGCAGCGAAATGGAGTTTCTGTTCGTCGGCCATCCGGTCGGCGCCATCATGGTGCCCTGGAACGATGGTCCCGACTGGGAGATCAATCCGCACTTCGTCGCCCACGTCAAGAAGGCGGCCAGCGTTGATCGTCCGATCGTGCTGATCTGCCGCAGCGGCAACCGTTCGCGTGACGCCGGCGCCGTGCTCGAACAGGCCGGCTTCACCCAGGTCTACAACGTGCTGCACGGCTTCGAGGGCGAGCTCGACGAGCAGCACCAGCGCGGCAAGACCGCCGGCTGGCGCCACGACGGCCTGCCCTGGGAACAGTGCTGAGCGTTCGCCGCAATCTTTGAGGTCAGAGTCGACCCGCGACAGCGCGCGGGGAGCGCCCCATGAACACCATCCTGCTGCTGACCCTGTCGAACATCTTCATGACCGTCGCCTGGTACGGCCACCTGGCCTACGGCCGCGCCTGGCCGCTGTGGAAAGCGATCCTGGTGTCGTGGCTGATCGCCCTGCTCGAGTACTGCCTGGCCGTGCCGGCCAACCGTCTCGGTTACGGTGAATTCTCCGGGTTCCAACTGAAGATCATCCAGGAAGTGGTGACGCTGCTCGTGTTCATCGGCTTCGCCACCACCATGCTCAAGGAAAAGCTCGCCTGGAACTATCTGCTGGCCTTCCTGTTCATGGGCCTGGCTGCATTCTTCGCCTTCGCCTTCAAGGTACCCGCGCCGAGCGCCTGAACCCTCACCCGCTGCAACGTCCTAGGCGCGCGCGGCCTCCCTGGCGGCGATGGCCGCGGCGATGGCGACGGTCTCGCGCGCCATTTCCAGGTGCAGCAGCTCGACCATCCTGCCCTCCACCTGCAACACGCCCTTGCCGAGGTTTTCCGGTCGTTCGAAGGCCTCGATGATCTTGCGCGCCTCGAGCGCCGCCCGCGGGTCCGGCGAAAACACGCGGTTGCAAATGGCGACCTGGGCCGGATGGATCAAGGTCTTGCCGTCGAAACCCAGCGCCCGCGCCTGTTCGCAGCTGCGCTGCAGACCATCGAGATCGGCGAAATCGTTATGCACCGCGTCGAGTATGGCGAGGCCGTAGGCGCGCGCCGCCATCACGGCGGCGCCCATGGCGTAGAGCAGCGGCGTCCGCTCCGGCGTATGGGCGGCGCGCAACGCCTTGAGCAGGTCGTTGGCACCCATGACGAAGGCGCCCAAGCGCGAGCCCGGCGCCAAGGCCCGCTGCGCTATGGCCGCCAGGTTCATCACGGCCAGCGGCGTTTCTATCATCGTCCACAGGCGCAGCGACGGCGGCGCCCCGGCGGCGTCGAGCGCCTCCTCGAGCCGGCGAACATCCTCGGCGGTGTTGATCTTCGGCACGAGGATGGCGGCGAGGGCGAGCTCGCGCAGGCAGGCCAGGTCCTCGCGCCACCAGGGCGTATCCAGGCCGTTGACGCGCACGACCATGTCGCGGCCGTCGGGCTGCCGCTGCGCGAGAAAGTTGCGGACATTGCTGCGCGCAGCCGCCTTGGCATCGGGGGCAACGGCGTCTTCCAGATCGAGAATGAAGGCATCGGCGTCGATCTGCCGGGTCTTCTCCATCGCCCGCAGATTGATCGCCGGCGAGAACAGCGCACTGCGCAGCGGCCGCAAAGCCGATCGTTTGTTCAGGGTATCCACCAGCCAGCCTTTCGC
>JAHFRE010000342.1 GCA_023258955.1 Sterolibacterium sp. | reverse complement strand
CACGTCGTCGCACCTGCCAACATCGTCGACTCCGACTTCAACCGCTATTACGCCGGCAGCGCCAAGCGCAGCGGTTACACGCGGCTCGAACAGTGCTTCGCGCTGATCGCCGGGGAGATCGAGCAGCAGCGCGGACGCAGCTACACCCACGCCTACTACCCGGTGATCGACGCCGCCTCCCACACCTACGGCTGTCGCAGCCTCGAGGTCGAGCAGCGCTTTGCCCGACTCGACCAGCGGTTCTCCGCATTTCTCGCCGCCATCGCCGGCAGCGACACGACGGTGCTGGTCAGCGCCGATCACGGCTTCATCGATTCGCCGCCGGAACGGCTGATCGATCTGGCCTGCCACCCCGAACTGGCGCGCATGCTGACCCTGCCGCTGTGCGGCGAGCGGCGTCTCGCCTATTGCTACGTCCATCCGCGCCGCCAGGACGACTTCGAAGCCTACGTCGCCAGCGAGCTGGCGGGCAGAGTCATCCTGAGGAAGAGCGAGGAATTGCTGGCGCAGGGCTGGTTCGGGCTGGGCCAACCGCACCCGCGTCTGGCCGAGCGCATCGGCGACTACACCTTGCTGCTGCAGGACGACTGGAGCATCGTCGATTGGCTCGAGGGCGAATCGCCGCACGATCTGCTCGGCGTGCACGGCGGCGGCAGCGCCGCCGAGATGCTGGTACCGCTGTGCGTCGCCCAGCCCTGATGACTCTCCCCGCGACCATCGTGCCATAATCGCAGAGACAAACGAAAGCGCCCCATGGACCAGCCGCAAGCCATACTGGGTCACGATGCTCTGCGTCTGATCGAAGGTCGCTACAGCGGCGCCGTTCCCCCCTTGATGGAGCGCGCCGCTGCAGCGGCGGCGCATGTTGCCGTCAGCCTGCTCGCGGGAAGCGCTGCAGCGCCGCTGATCCTCGCCGGGCCGGGCAACAACGGCGGCGACGCCTTGGTCGTGGCGCGCCTGCTGCGGCAGCGGGGACTTGCGCCGCAGCTCGTCTTTTGCGCTGAGGCCGCCAAGCTGCCCGCCGCTGCTGCCGCCGCGCACGCCGCCTGGATCGCCTGCGGCGGCAGCACCATCGACCGCTTGCCCGCACCCCCCTGGGGTTTGGTGATCGACGGCCTCTTCGGCATCGGCCTCAAGCGCCCGCTCGCCGACCCCTATGCATCCTGGGTGGAGCAGGTGAACGCCGCTGCCTGCCCGGTGCTGGCGCTCGATGCACCGAGCGGCCTCGACGCCGACAGCGGCGCCGCCCTGGGCCTCACGCTGCGCGCCAGCCACACGATCACCTTCATCGCACTGAAACCCGGCTTGCTGACCGCCGACGGCCCAGACCATTGCGGCCAGATCAGCGTCGATGCGCTCGGCGTCGAGCTCGATGCCAGCGCCGAGTTCGGCCAGACCGTGACGCCGGCGCTGTTCCTGCCCGCCTTGCAGCCCCGGCGCAAGAACTCGCACAAGGGCAGCTTCGGCAGCGTCGCCATCATCGGCGGTGCGCCGGGAATGGCCGGTGCGGCCCTGCTGGCGGCGCGCGCCGCCCTCCATCTGGGTGCCGGCCGGGTCTACCTCGGCATGCTCGAGCGCCTGGCGCTGGATCCGCTGCAGCCGGAACTGATGCTGAAGACGCCCGAGCAGACGCTGGCTTTGGCGACCTGCCTGATCCTGGGGCCAGGCCTCGGCGACTCGGCGACGGCGGAACAGCTACTGCGCCGCGCGCTCGCCGCCGAGCTGCCGCTGTTGCTCGACGCCGACGCCTTGAATCTGCTCGCCGCGCACCCGGTGCTGCGCAAACAACTGGCGCGCCGCGCTGCGCCGACGCTGCTCACACCGCATCCGGGAGAGGCGGCGCGCATGCTCGGTTGCAGCATCGCCGTGGTGCAGGCCGATCGCGTCGGTGCGGCGCGGACACTGGCCAGCCGCCATCGCGCAGCGGTGGCGTTGAAGGGCTGCGGCAGCATCGTCGCGCTGCCCGATGGTCGCTGGTTTATCAACTGCAGCGGCAATCCCGGCCTGGCCACCGCCGGCAGCGGCGACGTGCTCGCCGGTATGACCGCGGCGTTGCTGGCCCAGGGCGTGAACCCGGAAGCTGCGCTGCTCGCCGCCGTGCATCTACACGGTGCCGCCGCCGATGCCGCGGTCGGCGCCGGCGCCGGGCCGATCGGACTCACCGCCGGCGAGTTGATCGCGCCGGCGCGCTCCCTGTTGAACGCCTGGGTCAACGCCTGACGCAGGGTGGCGCTGCCGCCGATGCTAGAATGCGTCGAACCCGCGCCAGACACCCCGAATAGGCCAACGTCATGAACGCAAGACCGCCCTCAACCCTGGAGCTCAGCGCCGAGATTGAGCGCAACGTCGCCGCGGCCTTGCTCGAAGACATCGGCGGCGGCGATCTCACCGCCATGCTGGTGCCCTCCGGCCACGTCAGTCGCGGCACCGTGGTCAGTCGTGAGGCCGCCGTGCTCTGCGGCAGCGCCTGGTTTGACGCCTGCTTCCTGCGCCTCGATGCCAACGCCAAGATCGTCTGGCACGCCAAGGACGGCGCCCGCATCCACGCCGGGCAGACCCTCTGCGAGGTGCACGCCACCACCCGCGCCCTGCTCACCGCCGAGCGCACGGCGCTCAACTTTCTGCAACTGCTCTCGGGCACGGCCACGGCCACGCGTCGCTTCGTCGATGCCGTCGCCGGCACCCGCGCCCGCATCGTCGACACCCGCAAGACCCTGCCCGGCCTGCGCCTGGCGCAAAAATACGCGGTGCGCGCCGGTGGCGGAGCCAACCACCGGCTCGGGCTCTACGACGGCATCCTGATCAAGGAGAATCACATCGTCGCCGCCGGCGGCATCAAGGCGGCGCTCGCCCGCTCGCAGCAACTGGCGCACGACGGCGTCTTCATCCAGATCGAAGTGGAGAACCTGGAGCAACTCGGCGAAGCGCTGGAAAACGGCGCGGCGATGATCCTGCTCGACAATATGAGCATCGAGGCCATGCACGCGGCAGCGGCGTTGACCGACGGTCGCGCCTCGCTCGAAGCCTCGGGTGGGGTCGATCTGGAGCGGGTGCGCGCCATCGCCGAAGCCGGCGTCGATCGCATCTCCATCGGCAGCGTGACCAAGGACCTGCGCGCGGTCGACCTGTCCCTGCGCCACGTCGAATCCTGACGCCAAGCTAGCTCAGCAATGGGCGCCGATGTAGTCCTTGATCGCCTGCACTTCCGCTGGCATCTCGACGAAGCGCTGCGGTAGACGCTCGAGCCCGGCGAAGCCGGGCGGCCGCTCCGGCTGGCGTCCCAGCGCTTCGACGATGGTCTCCTCGAACTTGGCCGGCTGCGCCGTCTCCAGGCAGACCAGCGGCACGCCCTCGTCGCGGTGACGGCGGCCGACGGCGATGCCGTCGGCGGTGTGGGTATCGACCAGGACCCCGTGGC
>JAHFRE010000134.1 GCA_023258955.1 Sterolibacterium sp. | reverse complement strand
GACGGCGACCAGGGACCCAACACCGGCGGCATGGGCGCCTATTCGCCGGCGCCGGTGGTGACACCGCAGATCCACGCCCGCGTCATGCGCGAGGTGATCATGCCGACGATCAACGGCATGGCCAAGGACGGGGTGCCGTTCACCGGCTTCCTCTACGCCGGCCTGATGATCAAGCCCGACGGCACGCTCAAGGTGCTCGAGTTCAATTGCCGCATGGGCGACCCGGAGACCCAGCCGATCATGCTGCGCCTGAAGAGCGATCTGGTCGACCTGCTCGAGGCGGCGATCGACGGCCAGCTCGACCGGATCGAGGCGCAGTGGGACCGGCGCGCCGCGCTGGGCGTGGTATTAGCGGCGGCCGGCTATCCGGAAGCGCCGCGCCGCGGCGACGTCATCAGCGGCCTGGCGAGGAAGCCGGGCGCGACCTTCACCGACCATCACATCTTTCAGGCCGGCACCGCCCGGCGCGACGGCGACATCGTCAGCAGCGGCGGCCGCGTCCTGTGCGTCACCGCCTTGGGCGACAACGTCAAGGCGGCGCAGAAGCGCGCTTACGAGGTTCTCGAGAGCGTCAGCTTCGCCGGCGTGCAGTACCGCCGCGACATCGGCTACCGCGCCATCGGCCGCAAGAGCCAGTGAACGTCGACGCGGTTCGGGCCTACTTCACCAGCCTGCAGGAGCGCCTGGTCGCGGGGCTCGAGGCGATCGACGGCACACCCTTCAAGAGCGATGCGTGGAGCCGGCCCGGCGGTGGTGGTGGCGTCTCCCGCGTGATCGAAGGCGGAGGGCTGTTCGAACGCGGCGGCGTGAACTTCTCCCACGTCAGCGGCGTACAGCTGCCGGCGACGGCCAGCGCCGCCCACGCGCACCTGGCCGGCCGCGCCTTCGAGGCGCTGGGCGTGTCGCTGGTGCTGCATCCGGAGAACCCCCATTGCCCGACCGCGCACATGAACGTGCGCTTCTTCGCCGCAGGCGGTGAGGCGCCGGTGTGGTGGTTCGGCGGCGGCATGGATCTGACCCCCTACTACGGCAACAAAGACGATGTGCGGCATTTCCACGGCTGCTGTCGCGACGCGCTATCACCGTTCGGCGCCGACCGCCACGCTCGCTACAAGGCTTGGTGCGATCGCTACTTCTTTCTCAAGCACCGCAACGAGCCGCGCGGCGCCGGCGGCATCTTCTTCGACGACTTGAACGAACCCGATTTCGATTCCTGCTTCGCGCTGACCAGAAGCGTCGGCGACGCCTTTCTCGGCGCCTACCTGCCGATCCTGGCAAAGCGTCGCGACTGCGCCTACTGCGAGCGCGAGCGCGACTTCCAGGCCTACCGGCGGGGCCGCTACGTCGAATTCAACCTGGTCTACGACCGCGGCACCCTGTTCGGCCTGCAGTCGGGCGGCCGCACCGAATCGATTCTGATGTCGCTGCCGCCGATCGTCAAGTGGCGCTACGACTGGCGCCCGGAGCCGGGCAGCGCCGAAGAGCAACTGTATTCAGAATTCCTCGTCGCCCGCGACTGGATATAGGTCAGGCTTCCAACCCTGCTGCCGCGCGGTAGTGCCGGGCGGCCTGTTCCGGTCTTTCGAGCTGATCCGCTAGTTGGGCGAGTTCGACGTGCGCCGCCCGCGTCGGCGCGACCGAGAGCGAAGCCTCGAGGTAGCTCTGCGCCTTGCCCCACAGCTGCTGCTGGCGACAGAGGCGGCCCAGCGCCAGCAGCAGGTTCTCGTCGCGGGTCTCGTGGGTCAACCAGGCTTCGGCGCGAGCGATGCGACCGAGCACGTCGCCGCCGCGACACTGGGCGTAGATCAGGATCAGTTCCCTGTTCCACTCGTGGTCCAGCGCATCTTCGACCAGGCTCTGCGCCGTTTCGCAGTCGCCGAGGGCGATCAGCAGGCTGGCCGCCTCGGCCGCCAGCCGCGGCGATCGCCGCTCCGCGCTGGGAATGTCGCGCCAGCACTTGATCAGCGCCTGGCGATCGAGAGCCACCGCGCGCAAATTCTCCTGGTGCGCCTGCAGCTTCAAGGGCCGGGCCTGCTCGGCGGACAGCGCGTGGGTCTTCTCCAGCAAGCGGATCGAACGCAGCACCTCGCGCCAGTCGCCCAGCGCGCGTTGATTGCGCAGCGTCAGGCGCAGCGCGGCGATATGGCGCAGGCCGCTGGCAGCCAAGAGGTCGAGCGCCGCCTGCGCTTCGGGATAGCGATGCGACTGCAGGAACAATTCGGCCTCGGTCATCAGCCGTGCGTTGCGCGCCTCGCCGTCGTGGTGGGCGGCGCGCGCCAGCCAGCGCGTCTGCCGCTCCTCGCTGCGCATCGCCTGGGCACAGCGCGCCGCCATCAGCGCCGAGACCCCGGGCGCATGGCCGGCGTCGTAGGCGCCGGCGGCGCACTTCAGGGCGCGCCCGTAGCGGCCTTCGAAGTAGTAGCGAAAGGCGTCGACCAGCGCCTGCTCCGCCTGCTCGCGCACCCGTCGCGCCCGGTAGGCGGCGACCGAGCGCGGCAGGGCAACCGTCGCTGCGACGAAGCGCAGGATCAGATAGCCGAGGAACAAGATCGCCAGCTCGGCCAGGATCAGGAAATTTAGCGACAGTTCGACGCGCCAGGGGCCGGCCACCAGCAGCGCGTAGCCGTCGTTGCTGCGCGCCGCCAGCGCCAGGGCGACGGCCAGCCCGGCGAGCAGCAAGAACCAGAGCAACAGGCGCATCGCCTAGCCCGGCGCCGCACCGCGCAGCTTGGTGCTGCGCAGCGCCGCCAGCGTCTCGTTCAAGCTCGGTGCCTCGACCGCCAACTCGGTCGCGGCCAGCGAGTTGAGCAGGGCGGCGGCGCTGGCGACCGGCTTGGCGCGCCGATCGAAATAGCGCTCCAGCCATTCCCGCGACTGGCGCATGTCCTCGCGGAAATTGCGGCCGTCGCGCGCGAGCAGAGCGATCCGCGCATCGACCAGGCGCAGCTTGAGGTTCTCGCGCAGAAAGAAGCTCTGGTTGGGCGAGAGCAACGCCGCCTCGCCGCCGTCTACTCGTTCGACGCGGATCAGGCCGCGGATCTCGGTCCACAGCTCGCGCCCGAGCCGCTGCCACCAGTTCGCCGCCTTCTGCTCTGCCGTCGCGCTCTCGGCGGCGGCGTGCGCCCGCTGCTCGAAGGCCAGCGGCAACGCGTCGATGCTGGCGATGGCGCCCTCCAGCTTCAGCGCGATGCCGGGCAGGTCGGCCAGGGGCAGCGCGCGCAGCCGCTCGATGTCGCGGTTGAGCAGGCGGCGCAGGCCGATGAACTGGGGCGAGGCAGAGCGCGCCAGGCCCGCGTCGGCGCTCTGCAGGGCGAGCAGCGCCGCCTGGACGTTGCCGGCCAGCTGCAACTGCTGGGCGGCGATGGTCACGGCCTGCTCGACCACGGCGAGCAGGCGCTCGTCGCGGCCCTTCGCCAATTCCTCGGAGATGCTCTCCAGAGCGCTCAAGCGGCTCTGCGTCTCGGCGAGCCGGGTCTCGAGCGCCGCCAGCTTGCCGTCCATGGCGGCCAACCGCTCCTGGCTGCTGCGCGCCTGCAACTGGTTCTCGCCCAGTTTGCGCGTCAGGTCCTCCTGCACCGCGACGAGCCGCCACCATTGCCAAACCACCAACAGCAGCGCCGCGATCAGCAGCGCCGCCCGCCAAGGCCGCCGCGACTTCGCGCGGGGGTGGGTCAGGGCGGCGCTCTCAGCATCCATGGCGAGCCGCCGCAAAGTGGGCGATCAAGCCAGCGAGTAGACCTTCGTCGCCCGCTGGCGTCACGATCACCCGCGCCAGACCGAGACTCGCCGCCGCCTCGGCGATGCGCGCGTGGGGCACGAACAGCGGTGTTTGCGCCAGCGCCTGGCGCCCGGCGCCATCGAGCATGGCGCAGAGATTGCGCAGTCCCTCGCTGGCGGTGACGGTCAGCGCGTCGAGTTCACCGCGCGCCCACAACGCCGCCAGCGTCGCCGCGCCGCTGTGTGGCTTGTCGCGCCGATAGCAGCTCAGGTATTCGACGCAGGCGCCGCGCGCGATCAGGGTATCGCCGAGCAACTCCCGACCGCCGTCGCCGCGAAAGATCACGACGCGGCGTCCCGCCATGTCCTGCAGCTCGGGCAGTTCGAGCAGGGCTTCGGAGTCGAAGCGCTGTTGGGGCGCGATCACCCGGGTAAGACCAAAGCGCGCCAGGGCGCGCTCGCTGCCCTTGCCTACCGTCGCCACCCGGGTCTGCGCCGGCCAGCTGCGCTGCGCCAGCAGCCGCGGCAAGGCCCGTTCGACGGCGTTGGGACTGACGAACACCGCCAGGTCGTACTGCTCCAGGCGCCCCGCCATGGCGACCAGCGGCGCCCCATCCTCGACGTCGCTGATGGTCAGCACCGGCACCAGCACGGCCTCGCCGCCGGCGCCGGCGATCAGGTCGGCCAGGTGCTGCGCCTGACCTGCGGGGCGGGTGACGACGATGCGCCGACCGGCGAGCGGGCGCACGGTCAAGGTCGGCGCCAGCGAACTCATCGGCTGGCCAAGGTGGCGAGGATCGCGTCGGCGCCCCGCTGACGCAGCTCGCCGGCGAGTTGCAGACCCAGGGCCTCGGGATCGTCGGCTGCCCCCTGCAATTCGGCGCGGGCGATGCGCGTGCCATCGGGTGTGGCGACGAAGCCGCGCAGCCAGATCTGCCCGTCGCGCTCTTCCGCGTAGCTGCCCAGCGGCACCTCGCAACTGCCGCCGAGGGCGCGCGCGCAAGCGCGCTCGGCGCGCACGCAGGCGGCGGTGGTCGCATCGTTCAACGGCGCCAGCCAGGCTTTGATGTCGCCGCGCGCGGCCAGCGCCTCGATCCCCAGCGCCCCCTGCCCCGGCGACGGCAGCGACAGCTCGGCCGGGATCACGGTGCGGATGCGCGCGCCGAGACCGAGCCGCGTCAATCCCGCCGCGGCGAGGATGATCGCGTCGTAATCGCCGGCGTCGAGCTTCTTCAAGCGGGTGTCGAGATTGCCGCGCAGGCTGGTCACCGTCAGGCCGGGCTTGTTGGCGCGCAACTGCGATTCGCGCCGCTGGCTGGAGGTCCCGACCACGGCGCCGTCGGGCAATGCCTCGAGGCTAGCGTAGCGGTTGGAAACGAAGGCGTCGAGCGGCACCTCGCGCGGACCGATGGCGATCAGCGCAAACTCCGGCGCCAGCAGCATCGGCACGTCCTTCATCGAGTGCACCGCGATGTCGGCGGCGCCATCCTGCAAGGCGGTCTCCAGCTCCTTGACGAACAACCCCTTGCCGCCGACCTTGGCCAGCGGCCGGTCGAGGATCTGATCGCCGCGCGTGGTCATGCCCAGCAGCTCGACCGAACAGCTCGGATACAGTCGGCGCAGGATGGCTTGCACGTGCTGCGCCTGCCACAGGGCAAGGCGCGACTCGCGGGTGGCGATGACGAGGCGGGTCGGTGCTGAATTTGGCATCTGGTTTTCGCTGGCTCTGGGCGCGCGCTGTTGGGAGAATTGTGCGTTGGGGTCGGCGAATTTTATCACGCCGCCCCTTCACTCCTGCTGCAGCAGCGCCTTCAACTGCGGCCACTGGCGCCTGCTCACCGGCAGCTTTTCGCTGAAGTCCTTGAGCAGGATCACCCAGCGCGTCTCGCCATCGGGCCCGGTCTCGCGTTCGCAGCCGGCGATGGCCTCGCGCGCCACCAGGCAACTGCGATGCACGCGCACGAAGCGCTCGGCGAACTCCTGCTCCAGCGCGGTCAGCGCTTCCTCGACCAGGTAGTCGCGGGCGCGGGTGCGCGCGGTGACGTACTTCAACTCCGCCTTCAGGTAGACGATCTCCGCCAGCGGCACCAGCAGCAGCCGCCCCCGTTCGCTGGAGGTCAGGTGATGGCGACCCTCGGGTTGAAGTCGGCGCAGCGTCGGCGCGTCGACGGCGCCGCTGGGCAGCTTCTTCAGCGCTTCGAGCAAGCGTCCGGCGCGCACCGGCTTCAACAGGTAGTCGACGGCGGAGAGCTCGAAGGCGCGCACCGCGTACTGGTCGTAGGCGGTGACGAAGATCACCGCCGGCGCGCCCGGCCGCGCCGCCAGTTGCTGCGCCAGGCCGATGCCGTCCAGGCGCGGCATGCGGATGTCGACCAGGGCGACGTCGGCAGCGACCTGCTGCAGCGCTTCCAGCGCCGCCAGACCATCCTGCGCCTCGCCGACGACGATCGCCGGCAGCTCGGCGCTGATGTCGCCGATCAGATCGCGCAGGCGGGCGCGCGCTGGCGCCTCGTCATCGACGATCAGGATGCGCAGTGGCGGCGCGTTCACGCGGCGACTCCGGCCCGGTAGGGCATGGTGATGCGCACCAGGTAGCGGCTGTCGCGCAGCTCGACCTCGAGGCTGGCCTCGAGGTCGAAGTAGAGGGCGAGACGCTCGCGGATGTTGTCCTGCGCCATGCGGTTGCCGGGATGGTCGCCGCTGCCGGCGACCGTCGGATTGGACAACTCGATCAACAGCTGCTCGCCGCGCCGGGTAAAGCGCACCACGATCTCGGCCGGCTGCTCCGCCGGCTCGATGCCGTGGTAGACGGCGTTCTCCAGCAACGGCTGCAGCATCAGCGGTGGCACCAGCGCGTCCGGCGGGCAGGCCTCGATGTCCCACTTCACCTGCAGGCGCTCGCCCAGACGCAGCCGCTCGAGGTCGAGGTATTTGCGCGCCAGCGCGATCTCTTGCGACAGCGGCAGCAGATCGCGATTTTCCTGCATCAGCACGCGAAACAGGTCGGCCAGCTCCTCGATCGCCGCTTCGGCGCGCCGCGGCTCGGAGCGGATCAGCGAGAGCACGGCGTTCAAGGCGTTGAACAGAAAGTGCGGGCGAATGCGCGCGGTCAGCGCCATCAGCCGCGCCTCGGCCAGCGCCGGCGAATGCAGGCGCGCCCGGGCGGAGAAATACTCGAGCAGCAGCCAACTCGCGACCACCGCCCAGAAGGTGGCGCGCGCGAGCGCTGCGGGCAGCGCCGCGGCACCCTGCAGCGGCGCGAGCAGCGTCTCGAAAGCGACGCTCGCCGCCGCGGCGACCGCGATCACCAGGGCGGCCGCCAGGCGCGGGCTCGCCCGTTCCAGCGTCCGCCGCAGCGCGTAGAGCAAGGCCAGACTGGCGATTAGCGGCGGCTCCACCGCCGCCGCGAGCATAGTGAACTCGGCGGGCAATTGCGCCAAGACGCGGTTGGCGGCGACCGCCGCCAGCACCGCGCCGAGGTTCACGGCGAGCAGGGCGCGCAGCCAGACACCGATGTTGCCGAAATCGGGCAGCCGGGTCAGCTCCTGGTTTTGCCGTATACTGAACATGCGTCGGCCTCGCGGCCACTCCCATCCACAGCCCGAAGAATTATGACAGATCGACAGCCCGGCGCCAGCGACAAGGCTTGGTCCGGACGCTTTTCCGAGCCGGTGGCAGAGCTGGTGCAGCGCTACACGGCCTCGGTGCAATTCGACCAACGCATGGCGCTGCAGGACATCCGCGGCTCGCTCGCCCACGCGCGCATGCTCGCCCGCCAGGCCATCATCAGCGCCGCCGACCTGGCCGCGATAGAGAGCGGCATGGCGACCATCGCCGCCGAAATCGAGCAGGGCCGCTTCGCTTGGAACATCGCCGACGAGGACGTGCACCTCAACATCGAGAAGCGCCTGACGGCGCTGGTCGGCGACGCCGGCAAGCGGCTGCACACCGGTCGCTCGCGCAACGATCAGGTGGCGACCGACATCAGGCTCTGGCTACGCGACGCGATCGACGCCATCGATGGTCAGCTGCGCGACTACCAAGCGGCGCTGCTCGCGGTGGCCGAGGCCCACGCGGCGACAGCCATGCCCGGCTTCACCCATCTGCAGGTGGCGCAGCCGGTGACCTTCGGCCACCATCTGCTGGCCTACGTGCAGATGGCTGGCCGCGACCGCGAGCGGCTCGCCGATTGCCGGAGCCGCATGAACCGCCTGCCGCTCGGCGCCGCGGCGCTGGCCGGCACCACCTTTCCCATAGACCGCCTGGCGGTGGCCGCGGAACTGGGCTTCGACGGTGTCTGCGAGAACTCGCTCGACGCGGTCTCCGACCGCGACTTCGCGATCGAGTTCACCGCTTGCGCCTCGCTGATCATGATCCACGTCTCGCGCTTTGCCGAGGAATTGATCCTCTGGATGAGTCCGCGCTTCGGCTTCATCGACCTGGCCGACCGCTACTGCACCGGTTCCTCGATCATGCCGCAGAAGAAGAATCCGGACGTGCCGGAACTGGCGCGCGGCAAGACCGGGCGAGTCTTCGGCCACCTGATGGGCCTGATGACGCTGATGAAGGGCCAACCGCTGGCCTACAACAAGGACAACCAGGAGGACAAGGAACCGCTGTTCGACAGCGCCGACACGGTGAGCGACACCCTGCGCATCTTCGCCGAACTGGTGCCGGCGATCGCCGTGCGCCCGCAGGCGATGCGCCAGGCGCTGGCGCAAGGCCACGCCACCGCCACCGATCTGGCCGACTACCTGGTGAAGAAGGGCCTGCCCTTCCGCGACGCCCACGAGGCGGTGGCGCGCGCGGTGCGCGAGGCCGAAGCGCAGGGCTGCGATCTGGCGACGCTACCGCTGGCGACGCTGCGCCAATTCTCGCCCTTGATCGGCGAGGACGTCTTCGCGCTGCTGACGGTGGAGGGCTCGCTGGCCGCCCGCGATCACATCGGCGGCACCGCCCCGAGCCAGGTGCTGGCCGCGGTCGCCCGGGCCAGAGCCGGGCTCTAGACGCTCTGCAACTGCTTCTGCAGTTCGCCCGAGGCGTACATCTCCTTCATGATGTCGCAGCCGCCGACGAATTCGCCGTGAACGTAGAGCTGCGGCACCGTCGGCCAGTTGGAAAAATCCTTGATCCCCTGGCGGATATCCGCGTCGGCCAGGACATCGACGCTGGCGAACTTGGCCACACCGCAGGCCTTGAGGATCTGCACCGCCGTCGCCGAAAATCCGCACTGCGGAAACTGCGGCGTACCCTTCATGTAGAGCACGACGGGATTGCCCGTCACCGTCTCGCGTATCTTTGCTGCCGTATCCATAGTCCCATCCAATAGCCGATCAATTCAATCGGGATTTTAAGCTGCGGGGCCGCGGGGCGTCAAGCGACCGCGCGTCACCCGCAGTATCCCGGAAAGATCGGCTTCCTGCGCGATCTCGCCAAAGCCGGCCGCCGCGAACAATTCGCGCACCGCCGGCGCCTGATCGTAACCGTGCTCGAGCAGCAGGGCGCCTGCCGGCGCCAGGTGCGTCGGGGCCGCGGCGACGATGCGGCGGATCGCCTGCAGTCCATCGGCGCCAGCGGCGAGCGCCATTCTGGGTTCGAAGCGCAGATCGCCGCGCTCGAGGTGGGGATCGCCGGCGGCGACGTAGGGCGGGTTGGCGACGATCAGGTCGAAGCGCTGCGCATCGACCGCTGCAAACCAGTCGCTGCTGAGCAAGCGCAGTTCGACCTTGTGCGTGTGCGCGTTGCGCGCGGCAAGCGCCAGCGCCGCCGGCGACAGGTCGACCGCGGTGACCTCGGCCTGCGGCAGTTCCAGCGCCAGGGTGACGGCGATGCAGCCCGTGCCGCAGCCCAGATCGAGCAGGCGCGGCGCCGCCATCGCGGCGGCGAGGCCCAGGGCCAGATCGACCAGCAATTCGGTCTCCGGCCGCGGGATCAGCGCCGCGGGTGAAGCGGCGAAGATGCGCCCGTAGAACTCGCGCGTCCCGGTCAGATAGGCGATCGGTTCGCCGGCGGCGCGGCGCTCAACCAGTTCGAAGAAGAGCTGCGCCGCGGCTGGGTCGAGTTGATCGTCGCCGTGCGCTGCCAGCCAGGCGTGCCCCCGGCCGATGAGCTGCCCCAGGAGTTGCCGCGCTTCGGCGGTAGCGATCGTCTGCCGCGCCTGGCGCAAGGCGGCGTCGATCGTGATCAAGCGCCCTCGTCGCCGAGCGCGGCCAGCTGCTCCGCCTGATGCTCATGGGTCAGCGCCGCGATCAGCTCGGCCAGATCGCCGTCCATGATGGCGTCGATCTTGTAGAGCGTCAGGTTGATGCGATGGTCGGTGATCCGTCCCTGGGGAAAATTGTAGGTACGGATGCGCTCGGAACGGTCACCGCTGCCGACCATGATCTTGCGCGCCGAGGCGATCTTCGCCTGCTGTTCTGACTCCTGCTTGGCCTTGATCCGCGCCGCCAACACCGCCATCGCCTGCGCCTTGTTGCGGTGCTGCGAGCGATCGTCCTGGCACTCGACCACCAGGCCGGTGGGCAGGTGGGTGATGCGCACCGCCGAGTCGGTCTTGTTGATGTGCTGGCCGCCGGCGCCGGAGGCGCGATAGGTGTCGATGCGCAGCTCC
>JAHFRE010000133.1 GCA_023258955.1 Sterolibacterium sp. | reverse complement strand
GCCTGCTGGTGCGCGAACATGCTGCCGCTGCGGCCGAAGCCGACGGCGATCTCGTCGGCGATCAGGTGCACCTCGTAGCGAGTGCACAGCTCGCGCGCCAGGCGCAGGTACTCCGCGTCGTACATGGCCATGCCGGCGGCGCACTGCACCAGCGGTTCGACGATCAGCGCCGCGATCTCGCCGTGCTCGGCGGCGAGGCGGGCCTCCAGCGCCTCAGCGCAGCGCCGCGCGTACTCGACCGCGCTCTCGCCCTCGCCAGCCAGCCGCGCATCGGGACTGGGCACGGTGGTCGCCTGCAGCAGCAGCGGCGCGTAGGCGTCGCGGAACAGCGCCACGTCGGTGACGCCGAGCGCGCCCAGGGTCTCACCGTGGTAACCCCCGGCCAGGCACAGGTAGCGATGCTTCTGTGGGCGGCTGCGATTGCGCCAGTAGTGGTGGCTCATCTTGAGCGCGATCTCCACCGCCGAGGCGCCGTCGGAGGCGTAGAAGCAGTGGCCTAAGCGGTCGCCGGTCAACGCCGACAGACGCTCCGACAGGCGCACCACCGGTTCGTGGGTGAAGCCGGCGAGCATCACGTGCTCGAGCTGGTCCAGCTGCTGGCGCAGCGCGGCGTTGATGCGCGGATTGCCGTGGCCGAACAGATTGACCCACCAGGAGCTGACTGCGTCGAGATAGCGCTTGCCGTCCGCGTCGATCAGCCAGACCCCCTCGCCGCGCGCGATCGGCAGCAGCGGCACGCTCTCGTGCGCCTTCATCTGGGTGCACGGATGCCAGACCGACTTGAGGCTGCGCGCCAGCAGTTCCTGGTTGCTTGGTTGCGTGCTCGGTTGCATGCTCACCTGCGCCATGGTGCTGCACCCGCGCGGCGGCGTTGCTGCCGCACGCCGCTGTTCAGATCGCCCTCAGACCGAGCCGGGCGAACAGCGCCTCGTCGCGCCCGACCTCGGCGTTGGCCGTGGTGAGCAGCTTCTCGCCGTAGAAGATCGAATTGGCGCCCGCCAGAAAACACAGCGCCTGCATTTCGTCCGACATCTGATCGCGCCCGGCCGACAACCTGACCATGCTCTGCGGCATGGCGATGCGGGCGCAGGCGATGGTGCGCACGAACTCGAACGGATCGAGCGGCGGCACCTCGGCGAGCGGCGTGCCGCGCACCGCCACCAGGTGGTTGATCGGCACCGATTCCGGCGGCGGGTCCATGTTGGCCAGCTGGGCGATCAGCGCCGCCCGTTCGCTGCGGCTCTCGCCCATACCGATGATGCCGCCGCAGCAGACCTTGATGCCGGCGCGCCGCACCTTGTCCAGGGTGGCGTAGCGGTCGGCCAGGCTGTGGGTGGTGATCACTTCGCCGTAGTACTCCGGCGCCGTGTCGATGTTGTGGTTGTAGTAGTCGAGACCCGCCTGCTGCAGCTCTTCGGCCTGACCGTCTTGCAGTATGCCCAGAGTGACGCAGGTTTCCAGGCCGAGTTGCTTGACCCCGCGCACCATGGCGGTCACCTGCGCCAGATCCTTCTTCTTCGGCCCGCGCCAGGCCGCACCCATGCAAAAGCGCGTCGCGCCCTTGTCGCGCGCCGCCGTCGCCGCGGCGATCACCGCGTCGAGCGACAGCAGCGACTCGGCCTCGACCTTCGCTTGGTGGTGCGCCGACTGCGAGCAGTATGCGCAGTCTTCGGAACAGCCACCGGTCTTGATCGAGAGCAGGGTCGAGCGCTGCACGGCGTTGGCCTCGTGGTGCTGCCGATGCACCTGCTGCGCCCGAAACAGCAGATCGCTGAAGGGGAGCTGGAACAGAGCGACGAGCGCCTCGGTGGTCCAGCCCGCGCCTTGCCTGGACGCTGGGGAAGTACTTTGGAGCACGGCAGTGGCGGTCATCGCAGAAGACTCTCTGGCATTTGGGAAGCCCGGAATCTTGGCGGAAGGGGCTCGACTTGTCAATCGCAAAGGCCGCCTGGTCGGGCCGGCGATCGCCGCCGCTCGGCCAGGGGCCAAGACCCTCTGCCAAGTGTGGTTGGCCGAGCCCGACGGCAGCGGCGAGTTATTTCCCGAGGCGAGCGACGAGCGCGCACAATGCGCCCTGTCGTCTTCGATCGAAGGTCTCGAACAGGAGTGTTGCCATGTCCAAAGGCGAAATCGCCCAGAAAGCCCCCTACGCCGTCGAGGTCACCGCCGGGAAGAGTTACTGGTGGTGCGCCTGCGGCAGGAGCAAGAGCCAGCCCTTCTGCGACGGTTCGCACAAGGGCAGCGAATTCTCGCCGGTCGAGCACAAGGCCACGGCGAGCGGCAAGGTCTTCTTCTGCGGCTGCAAGCAAAGCAACAACGGCGTGCTCTGCGACGGCAGCCACAAGAAGCTCTAGCCGGCCGCCAACGCGGTCATCAGAGCGCCTTCGCGGCGAAGGTGTTGCACGCCTTGACGCTCCCCGTGTCGAAGCCGGCCTTGAACCAGCGCATCCGTTGCGCCGATGTGCCGTGGGTGAACGAGTCGGGCACCACCGTGCCGCGCGACTGTCGTTGCAAGGTGTCGTCGCCGATGGCGTTGGCCGCGGTCAGCGCCTCCTCGACGTCACCGGGATCGAGGAAGGGTTTGGCGCGATTGGCGTGATGCGCCCACACGCCGGCGAAGCAATCCGCCTGCAGCTCCACCCGGACCGAGACCCGGTTGAACTCCGTCTTCGACATCCTGGCGCGCATGGCGTCGGTCTTCTCCGTGACACCGGTGAGCGATTGCACATGGTGGCCGATCTCGTGGGCGATGACGTAGGCGCGCGCGAAATCGCCGCCGGCGTGGAAGCGCCGCGCCATCTCGTTGAAGAAGCCGAGGTCGAGATAGACCTTCTGGTCGGCCGGGCAATAGAACGGACCCATCGCCGCCTGTCCCGTGCCGCAAGCCGTCGGCGTCGAGTTGCGGAAGAGCACCAGATGGGGCCGCCGGTATTGGCCTCCCGCCTGCTTGAACAGGGCGCCCCAGGTGTCCTCGGTCAGGGCGAGCACCTTCTTCACCTCCGAGACCAGCGCGGCTTCGGGATCGCTGCGCGGATCGATCGGATGCTGCTGGCCGCCGACCGGACTGGTGCGCTGGACGTTCTGCGCGACTCCCAGCAGGGTGCTCGGATCGATGCCGAGAAAGTAGCTCACCACCAGGGCGATCACGGTCACGCCGATGCCGAGTCCGCCGACACCCACGAGACCGCCGCCGCGTCTGTCCTCGACGCTGTCGCTTTCCCTCTCGTCGTCTAGTTGCATGGCTGCCCTACCCTGGCGATGTCAAAAAAGTGAAGCGCGCCGCGCCGACGCAATTCTATGTCAAATATCGTGGCGCGCTCTGCTGCCGGTGGGTCGGGGTGGGCCAGGCCATGGGGGCGGAGGCTTGGGTGTAAACTGTGGGCCGGGGATTGGGAGCAAGAAGGGGCACTTGGGGTGAGATCGAAACTTGAGAACGAAGGCGCGATAGGCGCGATTGCGATTCACGCCGGGCAACTGGGCACGATCGCCGCCGAAATCGCCGGCGTCGTCCATGACCTGGCAACCCAGTCATCGGTTCAAACCAGCACCTTCTCGAAGCTGTCCGACGACGTGGCCGGCCTGGGAAATTCCAACAACCGGATCGTCGATTCCGTCCTCTCGGCGTCGCGCCAGGTCAAGGAGATGCGCCGGTCGGTGGATGCCTCCCTGGACCGGGCGCGCGCCCTGGAAGCCTCCGTCCTCAAGACCGAAAGCGCGGTCGTGTCCATCGAGAAAGCGCTCAAGGGCGTCTCCGGCGCAGCCGACGAGATCTCCAAGATCGCCCTGCAGACCCGACTGGTGGCGTTCAACGCCTCGGTGGAAGCCGCGCGGGCCGGCGCCGGCGGCACCGGCTTCGGGGTCATCGCCCAGGCCATCAAGGACCTGTCGGAACAGGTTCACGCCTGCAGCCAGGAGATTTCCGGGACGATCCAGACGTTGGCGCAACAGGTGGCGAGCCTGGAGACCTCGATCGAGAAGAAGGCGCTCGATGGCGCTGCCCATCTGTCGGGCGGCAATTCCGTCATCGCTGAAGCGATCGATGTCTTCGGCAAGGCCTTTTCCCAGGTCGAGCAGCAGGTGGTGGCCATCCACGCCGCCGCAGACGACAACAACGGCCTGTGCAGCGGCATTTCCCTGCAGGTGCGAGACCTCGCCAGCGACGTGAGCAAATCCTCCGCCTCGCTCGATCACGCCGATCGGCGGGTGGAGAGCCTGCTGGTGATGAGCGAGGATCTGATCCGGCTGACGGCGGAGAGCGGCGCCGAGACTGAAGATACGGCCTACATCAGCAACGTCGTCGAGGCAGCCGCCGCGCTGGGGCGCGAGCTCGAAGCCGGAATCGCCAGGGGCAGGTTCAGCGTCGAGGATCTGTTCGACAGCCAATACCTGCCGATCCGAGGTACCGATCCCCAGCAATTTACGACGCGCTTTTGCGAAGCGACCGATCGGCTGTTCCCGCCGATCCAGGAAGAGATGCTGACCAGCCTTCCTGGCGTCGTCTTCTGTGCGGCGGTGGACCGCAACGGCTACCTGCCGACGCACAACAGGAAATACTCGCAGACGCAGCGCGCCGGCGATGCCGCCTGGAACGCCGCCAACTGCCGCAATCGGCGAATATTCGACGATCGCACCGGACTGGCGGCGGCGACCAACACCGAGCCCTTTCTGCTGCAGACCTACCGGCGCGACATGGGCAACGGCCAGTTCATGATCATGAAGGACCTGTCGGCCCCCATCTACGTGTTCAAGCGGCACTGGGGCGGGCTGCGCTGCGGCTACACCACCGCAGCCTAGCACCAGCGACGTGCCAGCACCAGAAACGTGCCAGCACTTGCGACGTGCTGGCCCGCCGCTAGCGCCTACAGCTTCCCCGTCGCCCGCAGTATCTTTTCCGGCGTGATCGGCAGATCCTTGCAGCGGTAGCCGGTGGCGTGCCACACCGCATCGCTGACCGCCGGGGCGGTGGGAATCGCCAGTCCCTCGCCCGCCTCTTTGGCGCCCAAGGGGCCTTGCGGCTCGTAGGTCTCGATCGCGGCAGAGGCGATGGCGGGCATGTCTTCGGCGGCCGGCACCTTGTAGTCGAGGAAGGTGGTGTTGAGCGTCTTGCCGTCGCGCATGACAAACTGCTCGCACAGGGCATAACCCAGACCCATCTGGATCGCGCCCTCCAGTTGCCCTTCCACCGCCAGCGGATTGATGACTGTGCCGCAATCGTGGGCGGTGGAGACTTTTTCGACCGTGACCACGCCGGTCTCTGGATCGACTTCGACCTCGGCGACCTGGGCACCGAAGGAATAGGCGGGCGAGGTCAGGCCCAGGTCGCGCGGCGTGTAGTGGCCGCGCACGACCAGCTCCTCGCCGCGATTGGCCTTGACCCACATGGTGACCGCCTCGCCGAAGCTGATGCCCTTGGCGGGCTGGGCTTTGGCGAAGACCCGGCCATCGGCGAAAGCCACTTCGTGGATCACGTTCAGGTTGAAGCGCAGGCTGACCATTTTCGCCAGCTCCGCGCGCATCTTCTGCGTCGCATCGAGCACGGCGTTGCCGTTCATCAGCGTGACCCGGCTGCCCCAGGTGCCCAGATCGGCCTTCGGCGTCATGGTGACGTCGGCCGCGGTGAGCCGGATCTGCTCCGGATCGAGTCCCAGATCCTGGGCCATGATCTGTCGCAGCACCGTGTCCGATCCCTGGCCGATATCCGCGGCCATGGTCAGCAGATGCGCCGTGCCGTCGCTGTAGGCGCGGATCTCGCAGGAGGCGAAGTTGTACTGGGTGTTGAACCAGTTGAACACGCCGCCGGAGATGAAGCTGTAGCAACCGATACCGATGCCCTTGTTCGGGGCCAGGGAAGCGCGCTTCTCCTTCCAGTTGGTCATTTCGGCGACCTTGTGCAGCGACTCGACGAAGCCGGCGGAGGAGATGCGGGTCACCCCTTCGATGACGTCGCCGGTGACCATGGCGTTCTTCAGGCGCAGCTCTATCGGATCGATGCCCAATTCTTCGGCGGCGATGTTCATCTGCGTTTCGGACAGATAGAGCGCCTGCGGCGCGCCAAAGCCGCGCATCGCGCCGGCCGGCGGCTTGTTCGTATACACGTGGTGGCCGCGGTAGCGATAGTTCGGATAGCGGTAGAGCATGGCGCCGAAGTTGCCGCAGAGAAAGGTGGCGGTGGGCCCCATCGAGTTGTAGGCGCCGCCGTCGAGATAGGCCTCGAAATCCTTGGCGATGAGGGTGCCGTCCTTCTTGAAGGCGACTTTGGAGCGGATCTTCATGCCGTGGCGACGGCGTCCGACCTCGAATTCCTCGACCCGGGTCAGCACGAAGCGCACCGGCCTGCCGGTGCGCCGCGCCAGCAGCGAGGCGCAGAAATCCCAGGGCCGCAGTTCCATCTTGCCGCCGAAGCCGCCGCCGATGTAGGGCTTGACGACGCGGACGTGGTTCTCCGGAATCGCCAGGGTCGACGCCAGCAGGCACTGCACGATGTAGGGGGTCTGAGTGGAGGTCCAGATGGTCAATCGACCCTCCGTGTCCGGCTCCACCAGCACCGCGCAGGGCTCCATATAGGCGTGGGAGACGGCGTGCACGAAGACCGTGTCTTCACGCACGTAGTCGGCGGTGGCGAAGGCCGCGTCCACGTCACCGACGTCGATCTTGCGATCGAGGCTGATGTTGTTGGTGAGTTCCTTGTTTTCATCGTGGATCAGCGGCGCGCCCGCGGCCAGCGAATCCTCGATCGTATAGACGGCCGGCAGAGGGGCGTATTCGACCTCGATCAGGCCGATCGCCTCGTCGGCGATGTCCTGGGAGATGGCGGCGACCGCGGCGACGGCGTCGCCGATGAATCGCACCTTGTCGATCGCCAGCGGCAGTTCGTCCTGGGTCGCCGGAAACAGCCGCCAGTTGCCGAACTTGATGCCGGGCGTGTCTTTGCCGACGATCACGTCCTTGACGCCGGGCAGGGCCAGCGCCTTGGAAACATCGATGCGGACGATGCTCGCGTGCGGCACCGAGCTGAACAGCATCTTGCCGTAGAGCATCCCCGGCAGCTTCATGTCGCCCGTATAGCGGGCCTTGCCGGTGGCTTTGATCGGCGCATCGATGCGCGGGATGCTCTGGCCGACCACCTTCATCGCGGAATTGTTCTGACTCATTGCTGTTCCCTCTGGTTCTGCTGCAAAGCGCGACGCGTCAGCACCGCCACCATGCTGCGCCGATAGTCCTCGGAGGCTCGCATATCGGTGATCGGTGCCGCTTCTTTGGCGGCCACCGCGGCCACGGCGGCGATCACTTCGGGGGTGAGCTGGCAACCCTCGAGCATGTTCTCGGCCTCGAGCGCCCGCTTCGGCACCGGTGCGACCGAACCGATGGCGATGCGCGCCCGCCGGATCGCTCCCGTTTCGGAAAAAGCGAGCAGCGCCGAGACGCCGACGATGGCGATGTCCACCTTGCTGCGCGGCGACAGCTTTTGATAGTTGGAGCGGGTTGTGCCGCTGGGCAGTTTCAGCACGATCTCCTTGACCAGTTCGCCCTGGGTCAGCGCCGTCTTTCCCGGTCCACGGAAGAACTCGGCCAGGGCCACCGTGCGCTCGCCGCCCGGGGCGACCACGATCATCTTGGCGTCGTAGATCAGCAACGGGGTCGCGGTGTCGGCCGAGGGGCTGGCGTTGCAGATGTTGCCGACCACGGTGCCCATGTTTCTGATCTGCACCGTGCCGGTGACGGCGGCGGCGCAGGCCAGCGCCGGGAAATGCTGCTGCACCAGCGGATGCTGCGCCACCTCGGCCAGCGTCGCCATGGCGCCGATGCGCAGTTCCGTGGCCGAGGCGACGATGGCGTTGGCGCCCGCTATGCGTGCCAGGCTGATCACGACTTCCGGCTTGGCGATGCCGCGGCGCATGCCCAGCAACAGATCGGTGCCGCCAGCGACGATGCGCGCGCGTCCATCGTATTCGGCGAGTTTGAGCGCAGCCTCCTCGAGGGTCTTGGGCTCGCAGTAGGTAAATTTTGGCAGCGACATGTCATTCACCCTTCCCATCGGCGCGCATCTTCACCGCCACCGCTTCCACCGCCTTGACGATGCGGTGGTAGCCGGTGCAGCGGCAGAGGTTCCCGGACAGGGCCTGGCGGATTTCGGTCTCCGTGGGATCGGGATTCTGGTCGAGCAGGTATTTGGTCGACAGCACCATCCCCGGGGTGCAATAGCCGCACTGGATCGCCCCTTGCTCCACGAACGCCTCCTGGATCGGATGCAGTTCGTCCTGACCAGTGGACAAGCCCTCGATCGTCGCAATATTCTTGTTGTCGGCAGCGACCGCCAGCATCATGCAGGAGGCCACCGACTTGCCGTCGATGAGCACGGTGCAGGCGCCGCAATCGCCGGTCTGGCAGCCGATCTTGGTGCCGGTCAGGTTGAGGTCGTCGCGCAGCACCTCGACCAAGGTTCGCCACGGGTCCACCGCCAGCTCGTAACGATCCCCGTTGACGTTCAGAGTGATGCATACCTTATCCATTGGCTCTCTCTTTCGATCCTGGTTCGTAATTCAATATTCGCCTTGGGTGCTATCCATCGGGCAATGCCGTCGACGGCGCTAGGCCGCGCTGATCGCCCACAGCCGGGCGAGATCGGCGCTGCCGTCGGCGCCGCGCACCGAACGCAGGATCTGCACCGCCTTGGCCTTGTTACCGGCCTGCAGATGGGCCAGCCCGAGGTGCAGCTTGGCTTCGTCCGGCCGCTTCAGCTCGCCCTTTGCGATGCCCTTTTCGATCAGCGGGATGCCCTTGTCGAAATGCCTGGCCGCGCAATAGGCGGCACCCAGGGACACCAGCGCGTTGCCGTCCTTGGCCGCGAGCGCCTGCTTCTCCGTCTCGGCCGCCGCCTTCTGCTCGTCGGCCGTCTGCTTGTTGGCCAGATCCCGCAGCCGTTTGTGCCGATCCGCCTCAGCCCCGGCGCCCAGCAGCGACTTGGCGTAGCCTTCATCGACCACCCGCTTCGCCTCCGCCGGAACACCGGCCTGCAGCGCCAGCTGCGCCATTTCCATGTAGTCGGCGGTGGCCTGCAGGTTACCGGTGGCCTGCATCAGGCGATAGACGTCCAGGGTCAGCCGGTTGGAGAAGCCCTGCTTGCGCTGCAAGCGGTTCAACAGGTCGGCCCAGTATTCCTTCTTCGGGTGATAGGCGACCAGCTTCTCCATGGTGGCGGCGTAGCCCGCCTTGTCGTTCAGCTTCAGATAGCAGTTGGCCAAGAGCTGCAGCCTGTCCTCCGCCGGCGCATTGCCCGCGGCTTCCGCGGCGGCCACCTCCGCCGACAGCTCCTTGGCCGAGGCGGCATAGTCGCCGCTCATGAACTGCATCTGTCCGAGCAGGGTGCGCATGCTGCTGCTGGTGCCGCCGTCCTTGAAATAGCGCTGCGCCCAGTGCTGCGCTTTGGCGAAGTCCTTGGCCCGATAATAGGTGCCGGCCAGCGCCTCGATCAGCTTCAGCTGCTCGCCCGCGGGCAACCGGCCGCTGGCGATCACCGCCTCGAAGGACTTCGCCGCCGCCTCGTTGTCGCCGGCGCCGGCCGCCGCCGAGCCGCGCATGCGCTCGATGATGAAGGCTTCGTAGGGCGTCTTGCCGGCCACCCCGTCGGCTTCCCTGACCTTGGCCAGGGCCTCCTGGAACTTCTTCGCCTTCATCGCCTCCTGCGCCGCCTGCAGCGGCTTGCCGACCTCAGGGCGAACCGATTCGCCTTCGGCGCGGGCGCTCGGCGCCGGCAGCGCCAGGCACAGGGCCGCCAGAATAAAAAGCGCGGCCGACATCCGACCGCGAAGGAGGAGCCCTGCTATTCTCATGTCCATTTCCTCGTCTCTAAACTCACACTCGGTTCATGCTCAGTTCATAAACTGTTCGTTGCCGACCAGACCGATTTTGGTCACGCCCCGTCGCTGCGCCGTGGCCATCACCATCGCCACCGACTTGTAGAGCACCAGCTTGTTCGGCCGCAGATGCACTTCCGGCTGGTCGGGCAATGCGGCGAGCGTCGCCATCTTGCCTTCGAGCGTCGGCCTATCCGGCACCACCTGACCGTCCCAGATGACTGTCCCGTCGAAGTCCACCTCGATCCTGACGATCTCCGGCGGCTTGGTTGGCGGCGGTGGATTGCCCACCGGCATGTTCAGCTTCACCGCGTGCGTCTGGATCGGTATCGTGATGATCAGCATGATCAAGAGCACCAGCATCACGTCGATCAGCGGCGTGGTGTTCATCTCCACCATCACTTCCGGATCCCCCGAGCCTCCGCTCGGTCCCACGTTCATCGACATCTCAACCCTCCCTCCCCGGCGGCTCGGT
>JAHFRE010000016.1 GCA_023258955.1 Sterolibacterium sp. | reverse complement strand
TGCCCCTGCTTCTGCCAGGCGTCCCAGAGCATCACCAGGGAAAAGGAAAACACCAGCAGCAGGATCAAACGTTGGTTGTCCATCGACATCTCTCGATTCAGCGTAAGCCCATCAGGGTACGGGATCCACGCCGCCCGGGTGCCACGGATGGCATTTGGACAGACGACGCAGCGCAAGGCCGAGTCCCGCGAGGAAGCCGTGCCGCAGCAAGGCCTCCCCGGCGTATTCGGAACAACTGGGATGGAAGCGGCAGCGCGGTCCGAGCAGCGGGCTCAGCGCATAGCGGTACAGGCGGATCAGGATCAGCAGCGGCGCTATCAGCAGTGATCTCATCGGGGCAGTCTAGCCAACAGTTGCTCTATGTCGGCCCGCCACAAGCGACGGGCCTGGGTATCCATCCGCGTGCCGGGAGGCCGCGCCAGGCGCAGCACCACGTCGTTCGCCGCGAGGCCGCCGCGCGCATGGCGGAAGGCTTCGCGCGCCAGACGCTTCAACAGATTGCGCTGAACCGCGCGTTTGGCCAGTTTCTTGGCGACGATCAGGCCGAGCCGCGCGCCCGCTCGGCCGCCTGGGCCATAGTGCAGATCGAAATGGGCACCGCGCAGGACGCGGCGCGCGCTGAACACAGCGGCAAACTCCGCCGCCGTGTGCAAGCGACAGGCGCTCGGATAGCCCAGCTCAAGCTCTATGCTCGCTCCGCGTCAAACAGCTAGGCGCGCCCGACCCTTGGCGCGACGCGCGCGAATCACGGCGCGGCCACCCCGGGTGCGCATGCGCACCAGAAAGCCGTGGGTGCGTTTGCGGCGCACGACCGAAGGCTGATAAGTGCGTTTCATGGCGATATTCCTGAAAAAGTAAACGCGCGATTACAACGATTGGCCCAGTTTTTGTCAAGTGGAATTTTTCGTGGGGCCTGTGGATAACTTTCCCCAAACCCGCTAGAATGCCTGCTTGCAGAACGTCGCAGAAGCCGCTGGTGCAATTCGCCCGTCGATGAATAATACAATAAAAGCAATTACTTGAATATTATATTCTACACTCCGGGTGATGATGATTGAATTCTGGTCCGCTTGCTTGAGCCGCTTCGAAAAGGAGTTGCCGGCCCAGCAATACAACACCTGGATCAAGGCGCTGCGCCTCGAAAACGAGGCGCCCGACGGCGATGGCGAACCCAGGAAGCTGCGTCTGATCGCTCCCAACCGCTTTGTTCTGCAGTGGGTGCGCGAGCGCTACCTCGACCAGATCGAGAATCTGAGTCGCGAATACTTTCCCGAGCCGGTGACGATTTCTCTGGCCCTGGGCGAACCGGTTGCAGCCAACCCGACCAACGCCGCAGCCGGACCGACGTCAAACAAAGCCAGCGGTCCGGCCAAAGTCGCCAAGCTCGCCCAGGTCAGCGCCGAAGACGGCTACGAAAAGACCCGCCTCAACGCCGATTTCACCTTCGACACCCTGGTCACCGGCCGCGCCAACGACCTGGCGCGCGCCGCCGCCCACCAGGTGGCCCTGAATCCGGGGACTTCCTACAATCCGCTGTTCGTATATGGTGGTGTCGGTCTGGGCAAGACCCACCTGATCCACGCGCTGGGCAATGAAGTCTGGCGTCACAATCCAAAGCTGGTGATCCGCTACGTTCACGCCGAGGATTACGTTTCCGACGTGGTTCGCGCCTACCAGCAGAAATCCTTCGACGTGTTCAAGCGCTATTACCGATCGCTGGACCTGCTGCTGGTCGACGACATCCAGTTCTTCATCAACAAGGCGCGCACCCAGGAAGAATTCTTCTACGCCTTCAACGCGCTGGTCGAAGCGAAGAAGCAGATCGTCATTTCTTGCGATACCTACCCCAAAGACATCAGCGGTCTCGAAGAACGGCTGATCTCGCGTTTCGACTGGGGTCTGACGGTGCAGATCGAGCCGCCGGAACAGGAAATGCGCGTGGCCATCCTGAAGAAGAAGGCCGAGATATCCAAGCTTCAGCTCGGCGACGACGTCGCCTTCCTGATCGCCAAGAACCTGCGCTCCAACGTCCGCGAACTCGAAGGAGCGCTCAACAAGGTGATCGCTTTCGCCCGTTTTCACGGCCGCGATATCAGCGTCGAACTGGCGCGCGAAGCGCTCAAAGACATCTTCGGCGCGACCAACCGGCAGTTGACCCTGGAGCTGATCCAGAAGACGGTCGCCGACTATTTCAAGATCAAAGTGGCAGAAATGTACTCGCAGAAGCGCAGCCGCGCCATCGCCCGTCCGCGCCAGGTCGCCATGTCGCTGTGCCGCGACCTGACCCACCACAGCCTGCCGGAAATCGGCGAAGCCTTCGGTGGACGGGACCATACCACGGTGCTCCACGCCTGCCGCACCATCGCCGACCTGAGAAGCAAGGATGCCCAGTTGAACAACGACGTGCACGTGCTGATGCAGACCCTGCGCGCATGATCGAACAAACTATGTATGGTTTGTGGATAAGAACAAAACAAATGCAAGCCAGCGGAAGCGCACACAATCGTACCCATCAGAAAACCGACTTGCCCTCGAGCAAGCAAGCGAGTTAGACAATTGAAAGAAATGCCAAAACCACCCTTATCCACAGTTCGAGCGTTTGTATATCATTATCAGGAGGTTTAAATATGCTTTTATATAAAGGCCCCCGTAACCAAATTCTCGAACCGCTGCAGTCCGTCTGTGGCATCGTCGAGAAGCGACACACCTTGCCCATCCTTTCGAACGTTCTGATCGAAAAGGAAGGCGGACGCCTGACCCTGCTCGCGACCGATATCGAAATCCAGATCAAGACGGGAGCCGAAGTCGCAGGCAACGAGACCGCCTCATTGACCGTGGCGGCGCGCAAGCTGCAGGACATCCTGCGCTCCCTGTCCGAAGACGCCGAAGTCGCGCTCTCCTTCGAAGACAAGCGCTTGTACGTCAAGGCGGGCAAGAGCAAGTTCAATCTGCAGACCCTGCCGGCGGAAGATTTCCCGCGGATGTCGCAGGGCGAAGCGACGCCGACGCGCATCTCGGTCTCGCAAAAGCAGTTCAAGCGGCAACTGTCGCTGGTCCAGTACGCGATGGCGCAACAGGACATCCGCTACTACCTCAACGGCTTGTTGCTGGTGGTCAAGGGCAACGAGATGCGGATGGTGGCCACCGACGGTCATCGCCTGGCCTACGCCAGCGAGAATCTCGGCGAGCAGAACCAGTCGATTGAGGTGATCCTGCCGCGCAAGACGGTGCTCGAATTGTCGCGCCAACTCGCCGACAACGATGATCTGCTGGAGATCGCCCTGGCGCCGACGCAAGCGCTGTTTCGCTTCGGCTCGATCGAATTCATCTCCAAGTTGATCGACGGCAAATTCCCCGACTACGAGCGCGTCATCCCGCAGAATCACGGCAACCTGCTCAAGCTGTCGCGTACGGGGTTGTTGCAGTCGCTGTTGCGGGCGAAGATCCTGACCAACGAGAAGACGCCGGGCGTGCGTCTGGTGATCAGCGCCGGCAGCCTGAAGATCATCAGCAACAACGTCGAGCGCGAGGAAGCCAACGAGGAGATCGACATCGACTACGCGGGCGACGCGATCGACATCGGTTTCAACGTCAACTACATCCTCGACGTGCTGAACAACGTCAGCAGTGACGCCATCGAATGCCGCCTCGGCGACACCAACAGCAGCGCCCTGTTTTCCCTGCCGGGCAATGATAATTTCAAATACGTTGTCATGCCGATGCGCATCTGAGCAGCGAAGTTCGATTGGAGCAGTAGATGACAGCAGCAGACAACGGGCAGGCCAAGCCGGCGCCGGAACAGAGCTACGATTCGAGCAGCATCCAGGTGCTCAAGGGTCTCGAAGCGGTGCGCAAGCGCCCGGGCATGTACATCGGCGACACCTCCGATGGTTCGGGCCTGCACCACATGGTGTTCGAGGTGGTCGATAACGCGATCGACGAGACACTGGCCGGCTGGTGCGACGACATCGTCATCACCATCCACCCCGACAACTCGGTCTCCGTCACGGACAACGGCCGCGGCATTCCCACCGACATCAAGGAAGACGACGAGGAGAAGCGCTCCGCCGCCGAAATCGTCATGACCGAGCTGCACGCCGGCGGCAAGTTCGATTCCAACTCCTACAAGGTCTCCGGCGGATTGCACGGTGTCGGCGTCTCGGTGGTCAACGCGCTGTCGGACTGGCTGCGCCTGACCATCCGCCGCGACGGCAAGAAGCACAGCATGGAGTTTCGCCGCGGCATCGCTGTCGAGCCGCTGAAGGCGATCGGCAACTCCGAGCGGCGCGGTACCGAGGTGCATTTCCTGCCCAGCCTCGAGACCTTCGGCAACATCGAGTACCACTACGACATCCTGGCCAAGCGGCTGCGCGAACTGTCGTTTCTCAACAACGGGGTCAAGATCAAGCTGGTCGATCAGCGCAACGCCAAGGAGGAGGACTTCGCCTACGCCGGCGGGGTCAAGGGTTTCGTCGAGTACATCAACAGGGCGAAGACCGTGTTGCACAACACGATCTTTCACGCGGTCGGCGCCAAGGACGGCATCACCGTCGAAGTGGCGATGCAGTGGAACGACGCCTACGCCGAGCAGGTGCTGTGCTTTACCAACAACATTCCGCAAAAGGACGGCGGCACCCACCTCACCGGCCTGCGCGCGGCGATGACGCGGGTGATCAACAAGTACATCGACGAAAACGAATTGGCGAAGAAGGCCAAGGTCGAGACCACCGGCGACGACATGCGCGAAGGCCTGGCCTGCGTGCTTTCGGTCAAGGTGCCGGAACCGAAGTTTTCCTCGCAGACCAAGGAAAAGCTGGTCTCGAGCGAGGTGCGGCCGGTGGTCGAGGAAATCGTGGCGCAGAAGCTGGCGGAGTTTCTCCAGGAAAAGCCCGCCGACGCCAAGATCATCACCGGCAAGATCGTCGACGCCGCGCGCGCGCGCGAGGCGGCGCGCAAGGCGCGCGAGATGACCCGGCGCAAGGGCGTGTTGGACGGCATGGGTCTGCCGGGCAAACTCGCCGACTGCCAGGAGAAGGATCCGGCGCTGTGCGAACTCTACCTGGTCGAGGGCGATTCCGCCGGCGGCTCGGCCAAGCAGGGGCGCGACCGCAAGTTTCAGGCGATCCTGCCGCTCAAGGGCAAGATTCTCAACGTTGAGAAGGCGCGCTTCGAGAAGCTGATCTCGTCGCAGGAGATCGTCACCCTGATCACCGCCCTGGGTACCGGCATCGGCAAGGAAGAGTACAAGCCGGACAAGCTGCGCTATCACCGCATCATCATCATGACCGACGCCGACGTCGATGGTGCCCACATCCGCACCCTGCTGCTGACCTTTCTCTACCGGCAGATGCCGGAGCTGGTGGAGCGTGGCCACATCTACATCGCGCAGCCGCCCCTGTACAAGATCAAGCACGGCAAGACCGAGCTCTACATCAAGGACGACCACGCCCTGGCGCAGTACCTGCTGACCCTGGCGCTCGAAGGCGCGGCGCTGATGCCGGCGCCGGGTGCGGCGCCGCTCGCGGGCGAGGCCCTGGGCGAACTGGTGCGCACCTACCTGCTCGCCGAGGCGGTGATCCGCCGCCTCGCCGACTTCATCGATCCCGAGGTCCTGCACGTCCTGCTCGCCCACGACGTCGAACTCCAGCTCGACGACGAGGCCCAAGCCCGAGCCAGCGCCGCCTTGCTCAGCCGCCACGTCTCCAGCTCGATCCGCATCATCCCGCGCTACGCCGACAAGAGCGAACGCTGGCGGCTCGACCTGGAAAAGATCCACCACGGCAATCTGCGCGTCGGCCAGATCGACGCGGAGTTCCTGCTCTCCGGCGACTATCAGCAACTGCGCAAGACCTCGAGCGTCATCGCCGGCCTGGTCGAGCGCGGTGCGAGCGTGCGCCGCGGCGAGAAGACGCAGAGCGTGGCCAGCTTCGCCGAAGCCATGCGCTGGTTGCTCGACGAAGTCGAGCGCGGCATCACCAAGCAGCGCTACAAGGGCCTGGGCGAGATGAATCCGCAGCAGCTGTGGGAGACCACGATGGATCCCGCGGTGCGCCGCCTGCTCAAGGTGCAGATCGACGACATCATCAGCGCCGACGAGATATTCACCACGCTCATGGGCGACAACGTCGAACCGCGGCGCGCCTTCATCGAGAGCAACGCGCTGTACGCCCGCAACATCGACGTCTGAACCTGTGAAATCCCACGAAAATCTAGATCTTTCCCAAAGGACTAGATTTCGTGGGAAATCTATTCGTATAGGCTTTCAAGAAAGCCGGTCACCAAGACCGGCTTTTTGTCGTCTAATCGGCCGAAGCGATCGTTGACAGATTCGTCGGTGCCAGACTGAAATGTATCCTTGAACGGCCCTCAAACCGCAGATCACGCGTCCACGATGGTAAGCTCGCCCGACTGCGCCGCCGGAATCTCGGCCAGGATGCTGGTTACAAGGGGTAGCAGGTCTTGCAGACGGTTGCTGCGCGCACGGAGTACCAGTACCGCGATGCTGAACTTGGGTAAGTGTTGCTGGAAAGAGAGGTTGCGGTCGACCGTGATGAACACATCGAAGTCTTGCTGCGCAGCTGCCAGCAAATCTCCATTGCGAATGCCCGCCCATCCCGCTTGAGGAACAGTAACGACCTGGTGGCCTTTAAGTTCTTGCGCCAATCGACGATCAATACATTCGTCGAGCAATATCCTCACGAAGCGCTGGCCACCAATTGCGTTGTCGCTTCTTCCAAAAACGCAACGACCTGCTGGCGCGTCACCGTGGGAAAACCATCGAGGAACTCGTCGATGTTCTCGCCGGCCTCAAGGTAGTCAAGCAGCGTCCTGACAGGCACGCGCGTGCCGGCAAATACGGGAGTGCCACCCATGATTTCCGCTGAACAGGAAATGTTGTTCGTAACCATGAATGAAGCATACGCCAGCCGCCAACTGGCATCAAGCGCATCAGCCGAGTTTGTAACCTGGACAGGCAGGTGCTCGGCCTTTGCTGACGCTCAAATCCTACGACAACCCAAAATTAGAAACGCAGGCCAATGTCTGCTTCCAAATTTCGTGAGCTCACCCTTTCGACCCCTATGCATAGGTCTCGACTAACTTCTCAACGGGACGCTGACGCGAAATCCAAGGATCGAGGAAGTGGTCATTGAGTATATGCGCCGCGCATTGTGGTGTGGAGGTCACGAGTGAATCGGTTTGCAGCCGCTGACCCTGTCTGAACGTACTTGAGCACCCAGCCATCTCCAGACGTTGATCACCCCTTCTCCAATCCTGACACTGGCGCCGCCCAGCTTCTCCAGAGCGGCTACTGGGCTGGCACCATCGGCTATGGGCCGCCAGAGCGACCTCATCGTTCCCCTGACATCGAAGCACGTCGACAACAAGCACGTCGACAACCATTGACATGGGAAATATTGAGGTGGATACTTTGACGCACTAGTGTTAGCGCAGCGTCGCACAGGTGCTTCACAGGTGCGAGGTATCGTCCAAAGGGCCAGATTCACTGTGGGCCTCACCAGCTGCAGCAATCTTATGATGACATGCATCGCCTATAGTGCTTTGGGGTCAACTGTCATCTGAAAGCAAGCAATTTACGGGCAACAGCTTGGTAGCACTTGGACAAAGGACCGTCATGTCAATTACAACAAAATTGCGCACAAGGCTGATGAACCGTCCAACCACCACTAAACGGGCATTTCCATTGGCGGCCTTCGCAATAGCGGCGTGCGTCGGCTTGGGCTTGCCGGGCTGCGGTAGCGGAGACCCTCCCGTGACTACCAACATCGCCATTGGCAAGGAAAATGCCCTTGCGATAGCCAAGGCCACGAACGATACGTTTGATCTCTTCGACCTAACCGAGTTTGCCGATCTCTTCGTTGAAAACCGGCACAGCAGTTGGTACGCCAGCGGCAAGACGTACCAGTGTATTTTCGGCGACACGAATAGCGGCACCTGGACTCCAACCGCACCCGGCGTGGGACTGGTTCCACTGGCGACCGATCTGATCACCGTGGTGTACAACAATTGTCAGCAGGATCCGATGTTATCGGATCGTCTCAACGGCACCTTGGTGATTCAACTGACGAGCGTCAGCGGCAACCCTGCGTCCTTCACCAAGAACAGCCCATGGTCATACGGCGCCGACGTCACGTTCAAGAAACTGGAGGTCACCACGACGGCCAGACACCACGTCATCGATGGCCAAATATCGATCCAGATCGGTGCGCGCGGTCTGGGCACGCAGCAGTATGCCGACATCAATGACCTGAAGATTACCTCGCCCAATATACACATCAAGAAGGACGCAGACACCCATGAATTCAGCAACGTGACAATGATGATCACGCAAGATCACACGGTCTCCATACCGACCTTTCAGGCCACCGTTAATGCCAACCTCACTAGCAGTACGCTCAACGGAAGGATCGACATCCAGACCATAACTCCTTTTCTGGGCAGCGGGGCCACTGATTACCCCAGTAACGGATATGCAAAGATATTGGGCGCCGCCGGGACAAGTCTCGATTTTCGGCCGGGCGCGGGCGACAGCGTTACCTTGACCATTAACGACGGCGGGCGCGCGCCCGCCTCGATCAATTCTAGCTGGGCGGAGCTGGATCATGATTGATTCACTTGTCCAAAACGACCAAGGGGAGTCCACGATGAACGAGCTATCGGCACCCAATGGCAATGTCAGCCATCCGACTTCGCCTAAGCGGGTTTGGTCAGGGACCGGTGCAGCACTTGTGGCGTCGTCAGTTGTCCTAGCGATATTCCCCCTGTCGGCGTCTGCTGGTGGTGGTTGCGCAGGAGGGCCCGCTTGCGAAAACGCGATGGTGCCGACGGAAAGACCTGGGCTGCATCCCACCAACAAAGCGCCAGAATCACGAAGGCTGTCGGCCCTCGCACGTGGTACGGCAATGCAACGAGCACGCGCCATTGCAGCGGCCGAGGAAAGCGCTGCGGCGAAGACTCCCGCATCCAGCGCCGCGGTATCTCGCCGATCCGAGTGATTTGAAAGCCTCTTGCTGGGCAGTCTCCCCGCTCCTGCTCGCGGCGGCGTTGCTGGGCGTGTTGCACGCACTTGCGATGCAACCCAGAGGCTGGTGGATCGCCGCATGGCTTTCCGAGTGCGGCCTGCTGGCCCTTTGGCTGAGCGGTCGCCAGACGTTCGGCTTGGCGATGCTCATTGGCCTGGTGTACGGGTTTTCGCTCGACTGCGTCACCACCGATTGGCTGGCAGGCGCCATGTCGAGGCACCCCGACGCACCGCGGTGGACCCTGGTCGGAGGTACATTGTTTGCATGGGTGTATGACGCGCTGCCATGGGCGCTGGCCGGTGGGGCACAGGCGCTCTGCAGTCGATTGGGGCCGGGCTGGCGAATGCTTGCCGCCGTCCCGCTCGGAGCGACTATTGGCTGGTGGCTAAACACCTGGGTGTTCGGCGGGTTACCCTGGGTCGCACCGGGATACGCACACCTCGATACGGTTTTGGCAGGCTACTTCCCTGTCGGTGGCTATTTGCTCGTGAGCATCTCGGCCCTGCTTATCTCGGGCTGCACTGTGCTGGCGTTCCGCGGTGACTGTCGTTGGGCATTCGCTGTAGTAGGGCTATCCGGATTGGGTTGGACTTTGCAACATGTGCCATGGACAAAAGCTGCGGGCGCACCCGTGGTCGTAGGCATCGTGCAGACCGGTGCGCCGCTAGATTTTAGGCCTGCGGCATGGTTGGCGAATGCGACCCACGAGATGAACCTCCGCATCAGCAAAGCATTGGTTAAGCGCCACCACGTCGACGTTGTAATCTGGCCCGAAGCCGCGCTTTACGGTTCGGCTCATGCTTGGCGTGAAGCACTACAGCGCGGGCTAATGCCTGAAACTGCCGGTGCAGATTTTGTGCTCGGGATGATAACCGCAGATCCCGAGTCGGCAATCCCCGAGATGCTAACCGATGGTTCTCCCAACATCGAATCCCCACAAACTGCACGCTACAACATCGCCCTGGCCGGCGGGCCCAACAGCAGCGGCATGCATGTGAAGCACCATCTGCTGCCATTTGGCGAGTACTGGCCGCAGTCGGGTCCCTTGAGTTGGTTGCGCTCTGAGTTTGGGCCGGCCCGCGTCTGGATAACGCCGGGGCCCGAGCGTCCGACACCTCTGTATATCAGAGGCCAACGCGTCGGAGCGACGATTTGTTTCGAGGACGCGTTCGCTGCCGCATTCTCTGATATTGAGGCGCCGCCGTCCTGGTTGATCAACCTTTCAAACGACGCTTGGTTTGATGGCTCCATGCCGTACCAGCACCTTGCCCTGTCGCGCGCCCGCGCACTCGAACTTGGCCGCTACATGGTGCGCGTCGCGAACATCGGACCGTCGGCCATCATTGCGCCCAATGGGCACATCATTGCCCAAACGGCAGTGGGGAAAATTGAGATGCAGAATGGCGTTGTGATTCCGCAAGAGGGGTTGACGCCGTTTGGGCGTTGGGGAAACGGACTGGTGCTAGCGCTTTGCACGGCCCTAACGCTTGCCTTGGTCGGTGCCATTGCGCAGGACTTGCGCCGCACCCATTAGCAGCACAGGCTAAGCTCGACTTCCCGATCGAGCATTTGCTGCCTTAAGCAAGACGTCAAATGCACTTGTTGGTCTTTTGCGCACGAGTCACGTATTTGATGTCGTCCCGTATTTCCGCCAACTGGTTGTTGGCGTCGCCGTGATCAACGTTACCCCAGAAGGGCCACCCAACCAGGAGGGTCGTCACAACCGCTTGGGTGTTCGCGGACTTCTCTGCCTTCTTCTTGCTATCGTTGATGGCCGTCTCCGCCTTCCTAAGCGCATCCATCTCCTTGCTTAGCTCTGCACACGACTGATTCTTGAAATAGTCGAAATCCCCAGCTGATGCGGGCGATGAAAGGATGAAGGCCAGTACCCCACTGGCGAGCGCAAACGATAGATTGAAATTCATCAGAGCCTCCTCCCTAGTTAGTTGTTACGCGGAGTCGCGTGCTGAACTCAGTGACCTACCTTGATGATGCGCATGTATTTTTAAATAGACCAATTAAACTTGTCAAGTAATAATTACCAAGCTGTTAATCATTTTGCTTGCCGCCAATCGGCTGACGCCGAGAAATTCATCGCATATCGGAACGGGTGACATGCCTTGTGCCGATACCCGCCGCCTTCAAGGGCTACCGCCGCCGAAAAGGCCTTGCGAGTTCATCCAAGGTCTTGTCAGCGGCCAGTAGCGATCTGGAATCGCTGGTCCGAAGGAGATGACCTGCACTTCCGTGTATTTCGATTTCTTCACGACACAATCTCCTTTCTCCTGCTTGAAATTGTGCCGGAAATTTCCAGTTCAATTCGGCCTGAAATCCCGGGTTAGCCTCACTTCCCCCGGAATATTCACCCACGGCGTCGCCGGAATTGGCCACGGCTACCTTTTGTGCATCTATACTTCCCCATGCCGGAGACATCGCCAGTGGCGCCTCGCCAAGCGCAGCGTCGCTGAACGAACCTTGAATCGAAGCAATCCCAAGGGAGGTTTCATATGAAGCGTTCGTATCCAGGTTGGCTCGGCCTGTTGCTCGTCGCGGGCCTCTTCTCGGGCTGCGGTAGCGGCGACGGCACGCCGGCTTCGCCGGCGCAGACCAACGCCACCGGTCGTGGCACGCTGCTGCAGAGCCCCGCCCTGCGCGTGACCTCGCTCAACGCCGCCGACCTGACGGCCGAGCTCAGCGCCTCGGGCAGCGGCAAGCAGCTGCTGCAGTTGGCGGGAACGCCGAAGTGCGGCGTCGATGTCTACTACCTGCAGTACAACACCGTCGGCGGCGCCGGCGAGGCGACCACGGCCTCCGGGGTGATGCTGCTGCCCAACGGTGCGACCGGCTGCAGCGGGGCGCGGCCGCTGCTGCTCTACGGCCACGGCACCACCTTTCAGAAGACCTACAATCTGGCCGACGTCGCCAACAATTCGGAAGCGGCGCTGCTGGCGGCGATGTACACCGCCCAGGGCTACATCGTGGTCGCTCCCAACTACGCCGGCTACGACAGCTCGACGCTCTCCTATCATCCCTACCTCAACGCCGACCAACAGGCCAAGGACATGATCGACAGCCTCGCCGCGGCGCGCAGCCAGCTGGCGCAGGTGACGACCGTGAGCGAATCGGGCAAGGTCTTCGTCAGCGGCTACTCCCAGGGCGGCCACGTCGCCATGGCCACCGCCCGCGCCATGCAGGCGGCGAAGATGACGCTGACCGCGTCGGCGCCCGCCTCCGGCCCCTACGCGCTGACAGCGCTGTTCGACGCCGTGGTCCTCGGCAACGTCAATCTCGGCGCCACCGGCTTCGCGCCGCTGGTGCTGACCTCCTACCAGAAATCCTACAGCAACGCCTACGCCAATCCCGCCGCCATCTACGAGGCCGCCTACGCCGGCAGCGCCGAGACCATCGTGCCCAACGCCACGCTCGATTACACCGACCTGCTGGCACAGGGCAAGCTGCCGCAGGCCCTATTCTCCAGCACGCCACCGGCGCCGCAGTTTGCCGCGATCACACCGCCGACCACGCCCGCGGCGCTGGCACCGCTGTTCGCGCTGGGCTTCGGCGCCAACAACCTGCTCAGCAACGCCTTCCGCCTCGCCTATCTGCAGGACGCGCTGACCAATCCCGACGGTGCGATCCCGACGCTGAGCACGGGGCTGCCTCCGGCCAACCCAGCCTCCGCGCTCAGACAGGACCTGAAGCTGAACGATCTGCGCAACTGGGTGCCGCAGTCGCCGATGCTGCTTTGCGGCGGCAACGCCGATCCGGTGGTCTATTACTTCAACACCCAGATCATCCAGGGCTTCTTCGTCGGCGCCGGCGCACCGGCGCCGCTGTTCACCGTGGTGGACGTGGATTCGAGTCCGACCGGGGCAACGGATCCCTGGGCCCTGGTCAAGGGCGGCTTCGCCCAGACCAAGGCGGCCACGGCCCAGGCGGCGGTCGCCGCGGGTGCCAAGGATGGCGGCGTCGCGGCCGTCACCCAGGCCTATCACTCCATGGCAGCGCCGTTTTGCGCCGCCGCGGCGCGCGGCTTCTTCTCCCAATTCTGAGGTGAAACGACGATGAAGACTCTCTCTTTCGTTGCCCTGGCCTCGACCCTGGCCCTGGGCGTCGCCGCTGTCCACGCCGCCGACAATCGCTTCGACATCGGCGTCGCCAACGTCAGCATGCACGCGCGCGCCGACGACATCAGCGGTCGCTTCGTCCCCGCCGGGGTGAACCTCAGCGTTGGCGACGCGACGACGCTGTTCGTCGCCTATACGCGGGTGCTCAGCGATCACTTCGAGGCCCAGCTCTCCGGCGGCTGGCCGCCCACCTACGAAACCACCGGCAAGGGTGTCGCCAGCCTCGGCTCCCTGCCTTGGGCCGGCCAAAAGGTCGGCACTGCCAAGGAGATCGCGCCCTCGGCGTTCATCAACTACAGCTTCACCGGTAGGCAAGCGCTATGGCAGCCCTACCTCGGCCTTGGCGTCAACTACACCCATTTCGCGGACGTCAAATCGACCGCCGCCAACGACGCCGCCAACGGCGGGCCGACCAGCGTTGCCTTGACCAACTCGCACGGCATGGCGGCGAAGCTAGGCCTGCGCTACCGCTACGATCCGCGCTGGTCGTTCAACGTGCACCTGTCGACGGCGCGGGTGCATTCGCGGCTGACGACCAACACGGCGGGCATCATGCGCACGACGCAGATCGATTTTCGGCCGCAGGTGCTGGTGCTCTCGGGGGGCTACGCCTTCTAGATCCTGGTGCAGCGATCGCCCCTGGGCTGTATTGGGGTGTTCGCCTTGCGTCAGTTCTTGGGCTTGGCCGACAGGCGGTAGCCGTTGCCGCGCACGGTCTGAATCAAGGTGTCGTGCCCCGTTTGCGCCAGGGTGGCGCGCAGACGGCGTATATGCACGTCGACCGTGCGCTCCTCGACAAAGACGTGATCGCCCCAGACTTGATCGAGCAGCTGCACCCTGCTGTGCACCCGTTCGGGGTGGGTCATGAGGAAGTGCAGCAAGCGGAACTCGGTGGGCCCCAGCTTCAGCTCGGCTGCACCGGCCGACACCCGGTGGGTTCGCGGATCGAGTTGCAGTCCGCCGACGCAGGAAGCTTCCTCTGCCGCGTGCGGAGCGCGCCGCCGCAGTACGGCCTGGATGCGCGCCGTCAGTTCGCGCGGCGAGAAGGGCTTGGTGACAAAGTCGTCGGCCCCTGTCTCTAGGCCGACGACTTTGTCGACTTCACCGCTGCGCGCTGTCAACATGATGATGGGCAGATCGCGGGTGCGTGGCTCGAGTCGCAGGCGCCTTGCCAAGTCGATGCCACTCATGCCCGGCAACATCCAGTCGAGCAGGATCAAGTCGGGCAGGGTGGCCTTGATTTCCAGTTGGGCTTCCTCGGCGGAGAACGCTTTGCGCACCTGGTAGCCAGCGCGCAGAAGATTCACCGCGACCAGATCCTGAATCGCCGGTTCGTCTTCCACTACGAGGATGTCTGCTCCCATAAGGCCCGTTACCTGCCGCAACGACGACAGTGTATTGCCGATCTGTTACAGCTTGGTGACAGACTTGGGCCGAGCGCAGCAAACCGTTCCCTGTTCCTGTCATCAGCCTGTAACAATAGCTTCCGATAATGCGGTCCTACCTACTTCATTTGGAGAAGACCATGTCCGCAGCTATCGGGTCGCGCACCCTGCAAGCGTTGATGGCTTGTGCTTCGCTGCTCGCCGTTCCGGCGCTGGCGGCAGAGATAACGGGGGCGGGCGCCACCTTTCCCGCCCCGATCTACGGCAAGTGGGCCGAGGCCTATCAGAAGGCGACCGCCAACAAGATCAACTACCAATCGATCGGCTCGGGCGGCGGCATCAAGCAGATCACCGCCAAGACCGTCGACTTCGGCGCCTCGGACATGCCGCTCACCCCGGCCGAGCTGGAGAAGAACGGACTGGTGCAGTTTCCCGCGGTGATCGGCGGTGAAGTCCTGGTGGTCAATATCACCGGCGTCAAGCCCGGCGAGATGAAGCTGACACCGGCGGTTCTTGCCGACATCTATCTGGGCAAGATCACCAAGTGGAACGACAAGGCAATCGTCGCGCTCAACCCCAGGCTTTCCCTGCCCGACCAGGCGATCGCCGTGGTGCGCCGCGCCGACGGTTCCGGCACCACCTTCATCTTCACCAACTACCTGTCCAAGGTCAGCCCGGAGTGGAAGCAGAAGGTCGGCGAGGGCACCGCCGTGCAGTGGCCGGTCGGTTTGGGCGGCAAGGGCAACGAAGGCGTCTCGGCTTTCGTCCAGCGTATTCCCGGCGCCATCGGCTACGTGGAGTACGCGTACTCCAAGCAGAACAAGATGACCTATACGCTGCTCGCCAACGCCGACGGTAACTATCCTGCGCCCGACGATACGAGCTTCAAGGTTGCCGCCGCCAAGGCCGACTGGAGCAAATCCGCCTTCTACGAAATCCTCACCAACGAACCGGGCAAGGAGGCCTGGCCCATCACCGGCGCCACCTTCATCCTGATGCACAAGAGCCAGGACAAGCCGGCGCAGGCGGCCGAGGTGCTGAAGTTCTTCGACTGGTCCTACAAGAACGGCGGCAAGATGGCCGACGAGCTCGACTACGTGGCGCTGCCCGACAGTCTGGTCAAGCTGATCCATGCGTCCTGGGCTAATATCAAGGACGCTGCCGGCAAGCCGGTCTATTCCGGAAAGTAGAATTGTCGCGAATTTGGCCGCGCCGGCTGCGCACCGCGGCGCGGACTTGCAGCGCCCGATTCAACGAGTGGGTGACCAAGCATGGCCGATAGCGCGAAGCGGAGCTTTGCCGCAGGTGACTGGGTGTTCCGCAACCTGACGCGCCTTTTTGCGCTATTGACCCTGCTCCTGCTGGCTGCCATCCTCGTCTCGCTGCTCTATGGTGCCCTGCCGTCGCTGGCCAAGTTCGGCCTGGCCTTCCTCTGGCGCGCCGAATGGAATCCGCCGATGGAGGAGTTCGGCGGCCAGGTGCACATCTATGGCACCCTGGTCACCTCCCTGATCGCCCTGATCATCGCCGTGCCGGTCTCCTTCGGCATCGCGCTGTTCCTGACCGAGCTGTCGCCGCCCTGGCTGCGCCGACCGCTGGGTGTGGCGATCGAACTGCTGGCGGGCATACCCAGCATCGTCTACGGCATGTGGGGACTGCTGGTCTTCGCCCCCCTGTTCGGCCAGTTCATCCAGCCGTTGCTCGGCGCCACTCTGGGGCAGCTGCCCTTGCTCGGCCGCCTGTTCCAGGGCCCGCCGATGGGCATCGGCCTGCTCTGCGCCGGGGTGATCCTGTCGATCATGATCATCCCCTTCATCGCCTCGGTGATGCGCGACGTGTTCGAGGTGACGCCGGGAATCCTCAAGGAGTCGGCCTACGCCGTCGGCGCCACCACCTGGGAGGTGGTCTGGCGTATCGTCCTGCCCTACACCAGGGTCGGTGTCATCGGCGGCATCATGCTTGGCCTGGGGCGCGCGCTGGGCGAGACCATGGCCGTGACGTTCGTAATCGGCAACTCCGACCAATTGTCCGACGCGTCGCTGTTTTCGCCCGGCAATTCGATCGCCTCGGCCCTGGCCAACGAGTTCACCGAAGCGGTGTCGCCGATGCACACCGCGTCGCTGATCGAGTTGGGCCTGGTCCTGTTCGTGATCACCTTCATTGTCCTGGTGATATCCAAACTGCTGCTGCTGCGACTCGCCAAGGGCGAAGGCCAGAGGACCTGAGACCATGGACCTGGTACGCCGACGCAAGCTGGTCAACGCCTTCGCCCTGTCCATGTCGATGCTGGCGGTCGCCTTCGGCCTGTTCTGGCTGTTCTGGATCCTGGTCGACGTCTTCCAGCTGGGCATCGGCGCCGTTCGCCTGAGCCTGTTCACCCAAATGACGCCGCCGCCGGGGAGCGAGGGCGGCCTCTTGAACGCCATCGTCGGCAGTCTGCTCCAGGTCGGACTGGCGACCGCCATCGGTACCCCGTTCGGGGTGCTGGCCGGCGTCTATCTGGCCGAATACGGGCGCTACGGCTGGCTCGGTCGCAGCACCCTGTTCATCAACGACATCCTGCTGTCGGCGCCGTCGATCGTGATCGGCCTGTTCGTCTATGCCGTCTACGTCGAGCGGGTCGGCCATTTCTCGGCGCTGGCCGGGGTCTTCGCCCTGGCGCTGATCGTCGTTCCGGTGGTGATCCGGACCACCGAGAACATGCTGGTGCTGGTCCCCGACAGCCTGCGCGAGGCGGTGTACGCGCTGGGCACGCCCAAGTGGAAGGTGATCACCAAGGTGACCCTGCGCGCCTCCCGCGCCGGCATCGTCACCGGCGTGTTGCTCGCCGTGGCGCGCATCTCGGGCGAAACCGCACCGCTGTTGTTTACCGCCCTGTCCAACCAGTTCTGGACCCTGGATCTGGACAAGCCGATGGCCACCCTGCCGGTCACCATCTTCAAGTTCGCCATGAGCCCTTTCGCCGACTGGCAGCGCATGGCCTGGGCCGGCGTCTTTCTGATCACCCTGGGGGTGCTGGGTCTCAACATCGCAGCCCGCATCCTCTTCCGCCAGAAGCACAGGTGAACGCCATTGCCGCCGAGACCGCCATGATGAACGAGAGCAGCGTCGCCGCGCTGGTGACCCAGATCAGCTTCCGCGACTTCAACTTCTACTACGGCAAGTACCACGCCCTGAAGAACATCAACCTCGACATCTATCGTGGTCAGGTGACGGCCTTCATCGGTCCTTCGGGCTGCGGCAAGTCGACGCTGTTGCGCACCATGAACCGCATGTACGACCTCTATCCGGATCAGCGGGCCAGCGGTGGTCTGCTGCTCGAAGGCATGGACGTCCTCGACAAGAGCGTCGATATCAACCGCCTGCGGGCGCGCATCGGCATGGTGTTCCAGAAGCCGACCCCCTTTCCGATGTCGATCTACGAGAACATCGCTTTCGGCGTCAAGCTGCAGGAGCGCCTGTCGCGGGCGCAGATGGACGATCGGGTCGAGTGGGCGCTGAAGAAGGCGGCGCTGTGGGACGAGGTGAGCGGCATCCTCAACCAGAGCGGCATGAGCCTCTCCGGCGGCCAGCAGCAGCGCCTGTGCATCGCCCGCGGCATCGCCGTCAAGCCGGAGGTGCTGCTGCTCGACGAACCGACCTCGGCCCTCGATCCGATCTCGACCATGCGCATCGAGGAGCTGATCGCCGAACTGAAAGAGGATTTCACCATCGTCATCGTCACCCACAATATGCAGCAGGCGGCGCGCATCTCCGACTACACGGCCTATATGTACCTCGGCGAACTGGTCGAGTTCGGCGTCACCGACCAGATCTTCATCAAGCCGGGCAAGAAGCAGACCGAAGACTACATCACCGGGCGCTTCGGCTGAGCGGCGCCGCCGTGCAAGCCAGAGCCGCTTCGAGATAACCCTGGCCGGAGAAGTGGTCGGCGAGCGCCAGCCAGGAACTCCCGCCGTGTTCGTGGCGAAAGTCGCTCAGCCGGACCACCCTGTTGTCGGATAGATCTGCGGCCTGCCCGGTGCCGTCCTGCCGGACCAAGACCTGGTGAAACTGCACTGGCTTGCCCAGCGCCCAAAGCGAGCTTCTGTTGCGGGATCGGCTAATCGCCTCCCACTTGAACCTTGCGGCCGTTGAGCGCTTGCACCGGGCGATTGTTGAGCGGGTAGATCTTGCGGAAGCTGGTGGTCTGATCCTTCGATACCGTCACCGGGTTCTTGAGCACCAGCCAGCGCACGTTCTCGCTGCAGGGAGGCGTGGTCAGCGAGCCCTTGAAGGTGTAGTAGTCGCGACTGGCGGGCAGCATGTCGGCGGCGTTGATCTGCGATTTGGGCAGAGCGCGGGTCTCTCCCGATTCGCGCGGCAGCTTGTCCCAATAGGCCTTGAGCGCCTTGTTCTCCTCGCCGCGGTCGAACAGCACCGCCACCACGGCGAGCTTGCCATCGGCGCTCTTGTGCACCAGGTGCGCGACCAGATCGAATTCCTTGCCGTCGATCTCCTCTTCGCTGGGGGTGTGGAAGTGGAATTGCAGCAACTCGTACCTGTCCTTGCCGAGGGTGATCGAACTGCCCTTGTCATAGTCCAGCTGGATCGTGTGACCGTTGTTCGCGATGTTGAGTTTGCTCGGCTGGTAGTTGAAGACGATCTTGTCGAGCTTCGCCTTCTCCACCTCCTTGGACTTGATGTCGATCGGCGATTGCTCCTTGCCCAGCTTGCAGGTGGCGAAATCCTTGCTCAAGTCGCCCCACTTTTCGGCGCCCTCCGCCCCGTGGTAGCCCCAGTGCGGCGCTCCCTCGGCGGCCAGCGCGGTGTTGGCGGTGCTCGCCCCAAGCAGCAATGCAGCGATCGCGACGATACGCTTGCCAATCTTCCTATCCATTTTCCCCTCCCCCCATCAAAGCCAAGAAAGGCGTTGTCGCGCGGCGCAGGGCAGAGCACGAGTCGCGAACAGCGCAGCCGACCAAGAGGCGAGATCCGACCTGTTGCTTATTCTGTTGCCAGCCCGATATCGGTATCTTGCGAAGAAAACCTTACAATAACCTAGCTGCTTAGTCAAGTAATATCCTGCGCTGTCCCATCCCTGCGCCAGCCAAGAAATGGTCCGCGCCGCCGGTCGCGCCCATCAACTTGCTTGGACGACATAGAATTGCATACCGATTGCAACGATGGCTTCGATCATGAAAGAGCTCTCAGAACTTGACCATGCCCAGCACGAGCTGCAGGCCCGCAAGGCGCTCGACGAAGACGTGCACTACATGACCTCGCTGACGCAGATGGCCGACGTCAAGGAGGTGGTGGCGCGCGAAGAAGTTTTTACGGCGAAGGGCATCAAGCTGCTCGACAGGGGCGTGGCGATCGGCAGCGATCTGCGCGAGCGCCTGCTCAAGCACGTCCTGCTCAAGCCCATCGACCAGAGCCTGGTGATCAAGGATGGGGTCACCGCCGACCTTCTCGCCGAGGAGGCCGCCGGTCTCATCGCCAGCGAGCCCTTTTTGCAGAACCTGCAGAGCGGCGGCGAGGAAATTCAGCGCAGCCAGGACGCCCTGCGCCAACTGCGTTTGCCAGAGCAACTGGGATTCAAGCTGACGGTGATGCGAACGCAGCTACCCTGGTTGTTCAAGCACATCCTGATGGTGGTGCTGGTCGGACACTACCTGGTGCAGCGCTTGCGGCTGTCACCGCAACAAGGCACAGACGCGATGTTGTCGGGGCTGGTCCATGACATCGGTGAGCTGCACACCGATCCGTCCCTGCTCGATCGACGGCACAGGGTGAGCGAGACCGAGTTTGCTCACATCGACGCCCACCCCATCACCGGCTACCTGATCGCCAGAGAGATCCTGCCCGCCAATCCCGAGGTGGCGGCCGCGGTGTTGCAGCACCATGAGCGGCTCGACGGCAGCGGTTATCCCTATGGGCTGCGCGGGGAGCGCGTTAGCCTGCTGGCGCGGGTCATCGCCGTCGCCGACGCCTGCGCGTCGATCATCGCTCGCTACAAGAGCAGCGAGCGCCTGAGGGCGTTGTTGCAACTCAATCGCCGCAAGTTCGACCCCGTTTTGATCGCCCTGCTGCAACGGGCTTTGGTGCTCTCCGACGGTGGCACAGCGACGACCCGCGTCGATTTCGAGCAGATCCAGGCGGCGGCACAGATGCTGCTGCGCTGGACCGAGATCTCCGCTGCGCGCCAGGGCGTTGCGCCAGCAGAGCTGGGCTTCCTGTTCGAGCGCATGTCCGACGTGCGCATCATGTTGGTCCAGTTCGGCCTCGACCAGAACGATCCACGCGCCATGCAGGCGCTGGTCGGCGATCAGGTGATCGCCCGCGAACTGTCCGCGGTGTTCGACGAGGTGCGTTGGCAGATCGCCGACCTGCAGCGCGAGACCCAGCGGCGTCGCGAAGCCATCGCTGCGACCATGTCCACAGCCGACAGCACGCTGCTCGACACCTGGCTCGCCGCGATTCGAGACTTTCTCCAGGCTGTCACAGGCGCCGAGCAAGCACCGTCGACCGAGCGCAGACGCATATCGGAGGCGGGATGAAATCGCTGGCACAGAGCGCGACAAGTCCGTGCTGTCGATCCCAAGACGCTGAGTGCTCGTCTTGACCAAGACCGTTCGCGCAGCCTGCCCCCACGACTGCCCCGACACCTGCGCCCTGCTGGTGACGGTCGATGACGGGGGACGCGCCGTCAAGCTGCGCGGCGATCCCGATCATCCGACCACGGCGGGCAGCCTGTGCACCAAGGTCGCGCACTATCTCGAACGCGTCTATTCGCCGGACCGCCTGCTGCATCCGCAAAAGCGGGTCGGTCCCAAGGGCGCGGGCCGCTTCGCGCGCATCAGCTGGGACGAGGCCCTCGACGCGGTGGCTCGGCGCTTCACCGAAATCGGCGCCGCAGATCCGCGCGCCATCCTCCCCTACAGCTACGCCGGGACCATGGGCTACGTCCAGGGCGGCTCGATGGATCGGCGCTTCTTCAATCGACTCGGTGCGTCCTTCCTGGAGCGCACCATCTGCTCCAGCGCCGGTGGCGCCGGCTACACGACGACCGTCGGCGCGATGGTCGGCATGGACGCCGAAGAATTCGCCAACGCCCGCCTGGTGATCATCTGGGGCGCCAATCCGCTGCTCTCCAACCTGCACCTGTGGCGCAGCCTGCAACAGGCCAAGCGGCGCGGCGCCCGCCTGGTCTGCATCGATCCGCTGCGCACCGAGACCGCGCAACGATGCGACCTGCACCTGGCGCCGATGCCCGGGACCGACGGCGCGCTGGCGCTGGCGATGATGCAGGTGCTGATCAAGGAAGGACTGATCGATACGGACTACGTCGCCCGATTCACGCTCGGTTTCGAGGCGCTCGCAGCGCGCGTGGCCGAGTGGACCCCCGAGCGCGCCGCCCTCGAGACCGGTCTCGCTGCCGCCGACATTCGCCAACTGGCGATCGACTACGGCAGCATCCGCCCGGCGGCGATCCGCATGAACTACGGCCTGCAGCGTTGCGCCGGCGGCGCCAGCGCGGTGCGCGCCATCGCCTGCCTGCCGGCCCTGGTCGGCGCCTGGCGCGAGGCGGCGGGCGGCGTGCTGCTGTCGAGCTCCGGCAATTTCGCGCCCGATGCGCAGGCCCTCGAGCGGCCCGAGCTCTACCCCGACAAGGTTCCGCGACGCTCGATCAACATGGCGGCGATCGGCAACGCCCTGCTCTCTGCCTCGCCGCCGATCAAGGCGATCTGCGTCTACAACTCCAACCCGCTGGCGATCGCGCCGGACGGCACGCGGGTGCGGCAGGGCTTCGCCCGCGAAGATCTGTTCTGCGTCGTCTTGGAACAGTTCCAGACCGACACCGCCGACTACGCCGACATCCTGTTGCCGGCGACCACCCAGCTCGAACACGTAGACGTGCACCGCTCCTACGGCCACCTCTACACCCTGGCCAACCAGGCGGCGATCGCGCCCCTGGGTGAAGCCAAGCCGAACAGCGAGATCTTCCGCCTGCTCGCGGCGCGCATGGGTTTCAGCGAAGCTTGCTTCGCCGAGGACGACGCCGGCATCGCGGCGCGGGCGTTCAAGGCCGAGGACGCGCGCAGCGCCGATCCGGCGACCCTCGCCGCGCAGGGCTGGGCCAGGCTCGAGCTGCCGCGGCCCCACGCGCCCTTCGCCCAGGGCGGGTTTGCGACAGCGTCGGGCAAGTGCGAGTTCTACTCGGAGAGCCTCGCGAAGATGGGCCACGATCCGTTGCCCGCCTACGTGCCGCCGCACGAGTCGCCGCGCAGCAATCCGGCGCTGGCCGAGCGCTTCCCCCTGGCCATCATCTCGCCACCGGCGCGCCACTTCCTCAATTCGACCTTCGCCAACCTGCCGCGCTTCCTGGCGTTGGAGGGCCGTCCGCGTCTGCTGATCCACCCCGACGACGCGCGCCCGCGCGGCATCGAAGACGGACGCCGACTCAGAATCGCCAACGATCGCGGTGCTTTCCATGCCTGGGCCGAGGTCAGCGAGCGCATCCGCCCGGGTGTGGTGGCGGCGCCGTCGATCTGGTGGCGCAAACTCTCCGGCGACGGCGAGAACGCCAACGCCGTGACTTCGCAGGCGCTGACCGACAGGGGCGGCGGGCCGACCTTCTACGATTGCTTGGTGGAAGTGCTGCCGGCGGAGGATGTTCTTGGAGAGGGTCTTGGAGCGGGCGATGGGAATCGAACCCACGGCTCTAGCTTGGGAAGCTAGGGTATTACCATTATACGACGCCCGCCACGGATGCCATTCTAGCAAGCCGCGCTGGAACCGCAAGGCGCCGGCCGGCCTTGGGCTGCGTGATAAAATCGTGACCATGATCGCAATCAGCGTAAACGGTGAGAGCAGCCAACTCGCGGCCGAGACCACGGTGGCGCAATTGCTGCAGCAGCTCGGCTACGCCGAAAAGCGCGTGGCGGTGGAGATGAACGGCGCCATCGTGCCGAAGAGCCGGCACGGCCAGGCCAGAATCGTCGAGGGCGATCGCCTCGAAATCGTCGTCGCCGTCGGCGGCGGCTGAGCGACAGCACAGGGCATACCCACATGGATGATCTCGTCATCGCCGGCAAGACCTACGCCTCGCGCCTGCTCGTCGGCACCGGCAAGTACAAGGACTTCGCCCAGACCAAGGCGGCGGTCGATGCGTCGGGCGCGGCCATCGTCACCGTCGCCATCCGCCGCACCAACATCGGCCAGGAGCCCGGCCAGCCCTCCCTGCTCGAGGTGCTGCCGCCCGACCAATACACCCTTCTGCCCAACACCGCCGGCTGCTACACGGCCAAGGATGCGGTGCGCACCCTGCAGCTGGCGCGCGAGCTGCTCGACGGTCGCGACCTGGTCAAGCTCGAGGTGCTGGGCGACGCCAAGACCCTGTTCCCGCACATGCCGGAGACCCTGATCGCCGCCGAGACCCTGGTCAAGGACGGCTTCAAGGTGATGGTCTATTGCAGCGACGATCCGATCCAGGCGAAGCTGCTCGAAGACATCGGCTGCGTCGCGGTGATGCCGCTGGCTTCGCTGATCGGGTCGGGCATGGGCATCTTGAATCCCTGGAACCTCAAGCTGATCATCGACCAGGCCAAGGTGCCGGTGCTGGTGGACGCGGGTGTGGGTACCGCCTCGGACGCGGCGGTAGCGATGGAGCTCGGTTGCGACGGCGTGCTGATGAACACGGCGATCGCGCAGGCTCGGGATCCGATCATGATGGCCGAGGCGATGAAGAAGGCGGTGCAGGCCGGTCGCCAGGCCTACCTCGCCGGACGCATGCCGAAGAAGCTCTACGCCGCCAGCCCCAGTTCGCCCACGACCGGCCTGATCTCTTGACCGAAGTTGAACGGGAGCACATCCGCAGCTTCGTGCTGCGCCAGGGTCGGGTCTCCAACGCGCAGCGCCGCCACTACGACGAGGATCTGCCGCGCTGGGGAATCCCCTACAGCGCGGTCTTGCTCGACCTGGCTGCGGTCTTCGGCCGCACCGCCCCCAAGGTGCTGGAGATCGGCTTCGGCATGGGCGAGACCCTGGCCGCCACCGCTGCCACCCATCCCGAGAACGACTATCTGGGCATCGAAGTGCATACGCCGGGTGTGGGCAGCCTGTTGAAGGAGATCGTGGCGCGGGGGCTCACCAACCTGCGCATCGTCCAACACGACGCGGTGGAGGTCTTGCGCGAAATGATCGCGCCCGACGCCCTGGCGGCGGTGCAGATCTTCTTCCCCGACCCCTGGCCCAAGAAGCGCCAGCACAAGCGCCGCCTGATCCAGCCGGCCTTCGTCGAGTTGCTGGTATCGCGCCTGGCCGTCGGCGGCACGCTGCACGTGGCGACCGACTGGGAGGAGTACGCCGAGCAGATGCTCGAGGTGCTCAGCGCCGAGCCCAGGCTGGAAAACACCGTCGCTGCCTACGCGCCGCGACCGCCATCGCGGCCGCAGACCAAGTTCGAGAGCCGCGGCCTGCGCCTGGGGCACGGCGTGCGCGACCTGGTCTTCAGAAGATCTGCAGCAGGTCGTTGAGGTAACGGACGCCCAGCGCCGTTGGCGCGATGTGTGCGCTGTCTACGCTGAGCAGGCCGCGCCGCTGTGCTTCGCCTAGTGGTGCAGCGATGCCCGCCAGTGGCAACCCGGTGCGCTCTTCGAACAGCGGCGGCGCGAAGCCTTCGATCAGGCGCAGCGCGTTCATCATGAACTCGACGACCAAGTCGTTGGCGCTGAGAGAACGCTGCTCATCCAGGTAGTCACCAGCGAGATAGGCGCGCGGATCGCGGCGCCGGCTCTCGCGCAGCACGCCCTGGTGCGAGGAGAGCTTGCCGTGGGCGCCCGCACCGACGCCCAGATAGTCGCCGAAGCGCCAATAGTTGAGGTTGTGCTGGCAGCGGGCGCCGGGCCGCGCGTAGGCCGAGATCTCATAGCGCTCGAAACCGGCGCTGACGAGGGTTTCCAGCACCATCGCTTCGATGTCGAAGGCCAGGTCCTCCGCCGGCAATTGCGGTGGCGTGTGGTAAAAGGCCGTATTCGGTTCGAGGGTCAGTTGATAGGCGGACAGGTGGGTGGCGCCCGTGCCGAGCGCCGTCTCGAAGTCGCGGCGCGCCTGCGCCAGCGTCTGCTGCGGCAGGCCGTGCATCAGGTCGAGATTGACCCGCGCGAAATGTTCGAGCGCGCTATCGGCGGCGCGGCGCGCGTCGTTGCCGTTGTGGATGCGGCCGAGGGCGGCCAGGCAGCGGTCGTCGAAGCTCTGCACGCCCAGCGACAGGCGATTGATGCCGGCGTCCCGATAGGCGGCGAAATTGGCCGCGTCGACCGTGCCGGGATTGGCCTCGAGCGTCATCTCGGCGTCGGCCGTCAAATTGAGGCGCTCGCGCAGGGCTGTCAGCAGCGAGTCGAGTCCCTTGCCCGAGAGCAGGCTGGGGGTGCCGCCGCCGATGAAGACGCTGGCGATGCGTCTGCCCCAGATCGCCGGCAGGGCGGCCTCGAGGTCATTGATCAGGGCGGCGAGGTACGCAGCCTCGGGAATCGCGTCGCGCACCTGGTGCGAATTGAAGTCGCAGTAGGGGCACTTCTTGACGCACCACGGGAAGTGCACGTACAGAGAAAGCGGGATCGAACTACCTACCCCCCTGCCCCCTTCCCCGGGAAGGGGGTGACGATCGCTCGCGTTGCTCGCCGCCTTGAGGCTGCCGCCACCTTGGGGCGACCCGTCGGCGGAGGCGTTCACCGCTGCCCGCGCAGCTCGGCCACCATTTGCCTCATCGCCTGGCCGCGATGCGACAGGGCGTTCTTCTTTTCGGCGGCGAGTTCGGCGGCGGAGCAGCCGAATTCAGGCACCAGGAACAGCGGGTCGTAGCCGAAGCCGCCGTCGCCGCGAGCCTGCCGCAGGATTTCGCCGTGCCAGGCGCCGGTGGCGATCAGCGGTTCGGGATCGTCGCCGTGGCGCAGCAGCACCAGCACGCAGTAGTAGTGCGCGCGGCGATCGCTGGTCCCGGCGAGCTCGGCGAGCAGACGTTCGTTGTTGCGCTGGTCCGACTTCGGCTCGCCGGCGTAGCGCGCCGAGTAGACTCCAGGGGCGCCGCCCAGCGCGGCGACGCAGAGGCCCGAATCGTCGGCCAGCGCCGCCAGGCCGGTGCTGCGCGCCGCGTGCCGTGCCTTGACCAGGGCATTCTCGATGAAGGTCTCGTGCGGCTCCTCGGCCTCGCTCACGCCGAGAGCCGCCTGCGGCTGCAGCTCGAAATCGAAGGGAGCCAGCAGCTCGCCAAATTCGCGCAGCTTGCCCGCGTTGTTGCTCGCCAGCACCAGGCGCTTCATGCGGCGGCCAGCGCCGCCCTCTGGGCGGCGATCAGGCGGCCGATGCCCAGCTGCGCCAGGTCGAGCAAGCGATCGAGCTGACCGCGCGAGAACGGCGACCCTTCGGCCGTGCCCTGCACCTCGACCATGCCGCCGGCGCCGGTCATCACCACGTTCATGTCGGTGTCGCAGCCCGAGTCCTCCTCGTAGTCGAGGTCGAGCAGGGCTGCGCCGTCGACCACGCCCACCGATACCGCGGCGACCATGTCGGTGAGCGGGTTGCGTTCGATCTTGCCCGCCGCCAGCAGCCGCGCCAGCGCATCGGCCAGCGCCACGCAGGCGCCGGTGACCGAAGCGGTGCGGGTGCCACCGTCGGCCTGCAGCACGTCGCAATCGAGGGTGATCTGACGTTCGCCGAGCGCCGTCAGGTCGGTCACCGAACGCAGCGAGCGGCCGATCAGGCGCTGGATCTCCTGGGTGCGCCCGCTCTGTTTGCCGCGCGCCGCCTCGCGCGCACTGCGCGTGTGGGTCGCGCGCGGCAGCATGCCGTACTCGGCCGTGACCCAGCCCTGACCTCGCCCGCGCAGGAAGGGCGGCACGCCGTCCTCGACGCTGGCGGTGCACAACACCTGGGTATCGCCGAACTCGACCAGCACGCTGCCCTCGGCGTGGCGGGTGAAATTGCGGCTGATGCGTATCGCGCGCAACGCATCGGCGGCGCGTCCGTCTCTTCTGTCCATCCCGGCATTCTAATCGGCAAACTTGCGGATGGCGCTGCGGATCTCGTCGATGGCCTGCTCGATTTCGGCTTCGGAGAGGTCGGGCGAGACGGCATCCTTGGCGGTCTCGCCGATCCTGGTGGTGAAGGTGTGCAGGGGCATGGTCTTGGTCTGCACGTTGGACGGTGTGTTCTCGGCGTAGCTCTCGTCCCATTGCATCGCCACCAGGGACAGGTTGTCGCTGCTCGCGCCGGCGATGAGCTCGGCCCGGTCCATCAGCCGCGGCACCGAGAGCATCGGATTCTTGCACGCCAAGCCCTCGCGCATCGCGTCGTTGCCCAGCGGCGCCCAGAGACCGTCGCTGCACAGCGCGATCACGTCGCGCGGCTTCAGCGGGGTCTTCACCGAAAAGTCCAGCTGCGGCGGCTGTGGGCCACCGAGGCAGCTGAACACGCGGTTGCGCGCCGGGTGGGCGGCGGCGCCGGCCTGATCGATCAGACCCTGCTCGAGCATCATCTGCACCCGCGAGTGATCGCGCGTCTGCGCCAGCAGCTTGTTGCCGCGATACAGATAGAGGCGGGAGTCTCCAGCGTGGGCCCAGTAGGCCATATCCTTCTGCGCGATGCAGGCGACGCAGGTGCTGCGCGGCGCCCCGACCAGTTCGCGGGCAACGGCGAAGTCGAGGATCGCCTGGTGGGCGCGATTGAAGGCGCGCGACAGGAACAGCACCGGATCCTCGATCGCCGGCCGCGCCTCCTCCCTGAAGGCTTCGGTGATTTGCTGCACGGCGATCTGCGCCGCCAGTTCGCCGTGCAGGTGACCGCCCATGCCGTCGGCGACCACCATCAGCAGGGCGTCGCGCGAATAGCAGTAGGCGACGCGATCCTGATTGTCGGGGCGCTTGCCGACGCGGCTCTCCTGGTAGATGGTGAACTTCACGGCGAAATGATGTCCACCAGGCGCTGGCGCAGGTTGCCGAACCAGCCGCCGCCCTCGTCGAGCTGTTCGGCCAGCGCCCGCTGCAGATCGAACACGCTCTTCGGGCGCGCCGTCGGATCGAGCCGCATGCACCACTCGATGGTGTCGAGCAGCTGCGCCGAGTACTTCCCTGCCCAGGGCTGGACCACGGGGGTCTGACGCGTCTGCGATCGGCGCTGGTCGGCCGGCGGTGGCGCCTGGGCGGCGATGCAGGCGTAGAGACTGGCGCCGATGGCGTAGATGTCGGTCCACGGACCGAGTCCGCCCTCGCGGCCGTGGAATTGCTCCGGTGCGGCGAAGCCAGGCGTGTACATCGTCTTCAGCAGCGACGATTCGCGCGCCATGGTTTGCCGCGCCGCGCCGAAGTCCAGCAACACCGGCGTGCCGTCGTTGCGCAGGTAGATGTTGGCCGGCTTGATGTCCAGGTGCAGCAGCTTGCGCGAGTGCACCTCGCGCAGCCCGTTCAACAGGCGCGAAAACACCGTGCGCAGGAAGGGCTCCTTGAGCCGGCCGCGGTTCTTCTGGATGTGCTCTTGCAGCGTTCGTCCGCTCTCGTACTGCATCACCAGATACACCGTCTCGTTGGCGCGGAAGAAGTTCAGCACGCGTACGACGTTGGGGTGGTTGAGATGGGCCAGGGCGCGACCCTCTTCGAAGAAACACTTCATGCCCTGGCGGAAGGTGGCGACGTGTTCGTCGGCGATGGTCGGCAGAACGCAGCCGACGGTGCGCAGCGCCAGCCCGGCGGGCAGGTATTCCTTGATCGCCACCTGGTTGCCCTTGGGATCGAAGGCCAGATAGACGATGGAAAAGCCGCCCATCGACAGTTGCCGGTCGATGCGGTAGCCCTCGAGCATGTAGCCCGAAGGCAAGGCCTGGTTGGCGGGTTGTTCGAGCATGATGGCTACGGTTAAACTGACGGCTCCATTGTCGGCGTTTGCTACACCTCTAGTCAAGTGGCATAACAGGCGTCCACCGAAAGGCTCCCATGATCCACAGCATGACAGGCTACGCGGCGGTGCACGCCGATCTCGGCAACGCCAGCCTAGACCTCGAGCTGAAGAGCGTCAATTCGCGTTATCTGGACATCCAGTTTCGCATCGGCGAGGAACTGCGCTTTCTCGAAATGCCCCTGCGCGACTTGATCTCGGCGCGCATCGGGCGCGGCAAGGTCGAATGTCGCGGCGGCCTCTCCGCCAGCCACGCGCGCGGTCGCAACCTGACGCCCGACCAGGCCGCCCTCGAACAGTTGGCCAAGCTGCAGGCGGCGGTGCGCGCCGTGCTGCCCGAGGCCGAACCGCTGTCGGTGGCGGAGACGCTGCGCTGGCCCGGCGTCCTGGCGGAGGAATCGCTGTCGCAGGAGACGCTGCAGGAGCAAGGTCTGGCGCTGGCGGCGCGGGCGCTGGAAGAGTTCCAGGCGACGCGCAACCGCGAGGGCGCGAAGCTGGTGGCCATGATCGGTGAGCGCGCCACGCGCATGGTCCAGCTGCTGGAGCAGGCGGCGCCGCTGTTGCCGCAGGCGCTGGCCGACTACCAGCAGCGCCTCGCCACCAAGCTGCGCGAAGCCCTGGGCGGCCTGGACGAGGAACGGGTGCGCCAGGAAGTGGGGCTCTACGCCACCAAGATCGATGTCGCCGAGGAAATATCGCGCCTCTCGGCGCACCTGGTCGAGGTGCAGCGGGTGCTGCGGGTGGGCGGCGCCGTGGGCAAACGCCTGGACTTCCTGATGCAGGAGTTGAACCGCGAAGCCAACACCCTCGCCTCCAAGTCGGTCTCGGCGGAGATCACCGGCATCGCGCTGGAACTCAAGCTGTTGATCGAACAGATGCGCGAGCAAGTCCAGAACCTGGAATAGGCGGCCGCCCAACCCTGGTGCGTCTGCACCAGATCAATGCGAGATACGCTGGCGCGCCCAGTCGACCGTCGCTTCGGCGAGGTAGGGAAATACGGCAACTGCGCCCATCAGCAGCAGAATTTCGTTGGCGTCCATGGTGCTCTCCTTCCAGCCAGGGGTGACAGACTGGAACGAGCAATCGGCGTGCCAAGACAGCCTCAGTGTCCGTCGCTCCTGGCCAGATCCGCCGCGAGCTGTTTGCGCTTGTGTTCGAGCGCTGCTTCCGCCTTCGCCACGAGCGCCTCGCGCGACTGCTCCGGCACCTCGGTCATCCAGGCGACCAACCAGGGCAGGCTGGCGCCGGGCATGAGCAGTTTGGCGTCGGCCAGATCGTCGGGGAGCGCCGGGTTGTCGCCGCCGGCGGCGAGATGGCGCGCCGTATCGACGCAGATGCGCGCGATGTTGGCGCGCGTATTGTCGTGGCCGCGAATCAGCTGCACGATGATCTGGGGCAGGCTCCAGATCTCGGCGCACTTCAAGGTCAGATCCTTGAACTTGAAGCCGCAACGCAGCGCCTGCGCCTCGGCCGAACGCTGGGCCTCGCCGCTGGCGAGCGCGTCTTGGGCCGCCTGGGGCAGCTCCGGCGCAAAATGCCAGAGCAGCAGTTCGCCCATCTCGCACAGCAGCGCCGCCATCACCAGTTCGTCGGGGGAGATGTCGGCGCGCGCCGTGGACCAGGCGGCGGCCAGGCGGCCGGCGACCGCGGCGCGACCCTCGCAGGCCGCCAAGCCGCCGAGGCTGTCGTCGGTCTCCGGGCTGGCCAGCAGCAGTTCGCGGAAGCCCTTGGTGCCGATCTGCATCGCCGCAGCGAGCGGCGTCGTGGTCTCGTGGCCCAGGCGGGTGCTGCGCCGGCTCTCGGCTTGGCGCAGCAGGCAGAGGCAGAGGAAGGGGTCGCCGTTGGCGAGGTCGGCGAGGTCGCGCGCCGAAATCGTGTTGGTCTGGTCCGCTTCGAGGACGGCGAGCGCTGCCTTCGAGCGGGCCATCACCGGCATGTTCTGCGCTGTCAGGTAGGCCGCCCACTGATCGACCCGCCAATGCTTGCGGTGCTCCAGGTCCATCGGGCGTCTTTGGTTCCGAAGTTTCTGTTCGGCGGCCGCTTCGTTGTATCCTGTAATCTGCTGCTTGGCAAGATCGATCGGCCGGCGCCGCGCCGCGATCGAAGCAGTGCTTTCCATGGCATCCACCCAATTCACTCGGACAGGTTGCGAATCACATGACGACAACAGGCATCAGCGGCTCGCTGTTTATCGTTTCCGCACCCTCTGGGGCCGGCAAGACCACTTTGGTGAGGCTCTTGCTCGAGCAGGACGCGCAGGTGCATCTGTCGGTCTCCTACACCACGCGGCCACCCCGGCCCGGCGAGATCAGCGGCCGCGAGTACCATTTCATCGGCGTGCCGGAATTCCTGGCCATGCGCGACCGCGGCGACTTCCTCGAATGGGCGGAAGTCCATGGCAACTATTACGGCAGTTCCCGCGCCTGGCTTGAGGGGCAGATGCGCGCCGGCCGCGACATGCTGCTGGAGATCGATTGGCAGGGCGCGCAACAACTGCGGGCGCGCTTCCCGCAAGCGGTGAGCGTCTTCATCATGCCGCCCTCGCTGGGCGAGCTGGAACGGCGGCTGCGCGGCCGCGCCTCGGACAGCGCCGAGGTGATCGCCCGTCGCTTGGGCGCGGCGAAGGACGAGATGCGACGGGTCAGGGAGTTTCAATACGTTATAATCAACAACGACCTGCAGCAGGCGGTCGGTGATCTGGTGGCGGTGGTGCGCGCCGCCCGTTTGCGTCTAGACCGGCAAGAAGAACGCCATCTGGCGCTGTTTGCGCCACTTTTCCAGGAATGAGCCATGGCCCGCATCACGATTGAAGACTGCTTGAAGAAGATCCCCAACCGCTTCCAGTTGACCCTGGTGGCCACCTATCGGGCCCGTCAGATCACCCTCGGTGGTGCCCCGCAGATCGAGGGCGACAAGGACAAACCGACCGTCGTCGCGCTGCGCGAAATCGCCGGTGGCATGGTCGGGCTGGAGTTGCTGAACCGCGGTCAAGCCTAGATGGGTTGATGCGATGGCCAGGCGCGCAGCACAACCCGCCGTCGCAGACGAAAGCTCGCAGCCCGCGCCGGAGATGCACGCGCCGGTGTCGCTGATGGAGGATCTCGAGCGCTTTCGCGCCAAGCTGTCCGCCTACCTCAAGACCGAAGACGTGCTGCGCATCGAATCGGCCTACCTATTCAGCGCCGAGGCCCACCGCGGCCAGCTTCGCTCCAGCGGCGACCCCTACATTTCCCATCCCCTCGCTGTCGCCGGCACCCTCGCCGACTGGCATCTCGACACCCACGCCCTGACCGCCGGCCTGCTTCACGACGTGATGGAAGACACGGCCATCACCAAGGAAGAGATCGCGGCGAAGTTCGGCAACTCGACGGCGGAACTGGTCGACGGCGTCTCCAAGATCGGTCGCCTCGAGCACCAGACCTACGAGGAGGCGCAGGCCGAGAACTACCGCAAGATGCTGCTGGCGATGGCGCGCGACGTGCGCGTGATCCTGATCAAGCTGGCCGACCGCCTGCACAATATGCGCACCCTCGGCGCGGTACCCGAGGCCAAGCGCCGCCGCGTCGCGCGCGAGACGCTGGATATCTACGCGCCCATCGCCAATCGCCTCGGCCTCAACCTGCTCTATCGCGAACTGCAGGAGCTGTCGTTCCAGCACCTCTATCCGCAGCGCTACCGGGTTCTGGCCAAGGCGGTCAAGGGCGCCCGCGGCAACCGGCGCGAGGTGGTCAGCAAGATCACCGAGACCCTGCGCCAGCGCCTGCCCGAGGACGGCATCGAAGCCGAGGTGATGGGCCGCGAGAAGCATCTCTACGGCATCTACCGCAAGATGCGCGAAAAGCACCTCTCCTTCTCGCAGGTGCTGGACATCTACGGCTTTCGCATCATCGTCAAAGACGTGCCGACCTGCTACCTGGCGCTGGGAGCCCTGCACGCCCTGTTCAAACCGGTGCCGGGCAAGTTCAAAGACTACATCGCCATCCCCAAGGCCAACGGCTACCAATCGCTGCACACGACGCTGATCGGGCCCTACGGCACGCCGGTGGAAATGCAGATCCGCACCGCCGAGATGAACCACGTCGCCGAGAGCGGGGTGGCCTCGCACTGGCTCTACAAGGACGACGTGGCGCTGTCGCAGTTGCAGCAGAAGACCCACAACTGGCTGCAGTCGCTGATCGACCTGCAGTCTGCATCAGGCGATTCGGCGGAGTTTCTCGAGCACGTCAAGGTCGACCTGTTCCCGGGTGAGATCTACGTGTTCACGCCCCGGGGCAGCATCCTCGGTCTGGCGCGCGGCGCGACGCCGATCGATTTCGCCTACGCGGTGCACACCGACATCGGCAACCATTGCGTCGCCTGCCGCGTCAATTCCGAACCGATGCCGTTGCGCACCGAGCTGCGCAACGGCGACCGCGTCGAGATCGTCACCGACGCCGAGGCCCTGCCCAATCCGGCCTGGCTGACCTTCGTTCGGACCGGCAAGGCGCGCGCCGAGATCCGCCATTTCCTAAAGACCCAGCAGCGCGAGGAATCGGCGACGCTCGGCGAGAACCTGCTCGGCCAGGCGCTCTCGGCGCTGGGTCTGGATCTGCGTGACATTGGTCCGGCGGTGTGGGGGCGCTTCGTGCGCGATTGCGGCGCCCGCTCCAAGCTCGAGGTGTTGACCGAGATCGGTCTGGGCAAGCGACTGGCGACCATCGTCGCGCGCCGCCTGTCGCTGGCGCGCGAATCGGCGGGCGGTGCGCCCGTGGCGCACCGGGCCAAGGGGGCGATGATCATTCGCGGCAGCGAGGGCGTGGCCGTGCAATTGGCCAAGTGCTGCCGGCCGATACCCGGCGATCCGATCGTCGGCGTCATCCGCAAGGGGCGCGGTCTGGCGGTGCACGCCCACGACTGCGGCGCGCTGAGCAAGTCGCGCCACGAAAAGGACCGTTGGGTGGACGTCGAATGGGCAGACCATACCGAAGGTCTGTTCGAGGTGAGCATACGCGTCGTCACCGAGAATCGTCCCGGCGTCCTGGCCAAAGTCGCCGCCGAGATCGCCGCCGGTGGCTCCAACATTCAGAACGTGGCGATGGACGACGACCGCGGCATCTATACGACGCTGAGCTTCACCATCGAGGTGGCCAACCGGGTGCACCTGGCGCGCATCCTGCGCGGGCTGCGGCGCATACCCGAGGTGGTGCGCATCACGCGCGCCAAGGAATGATATTTTTTGAGAGGATCAGACATGGCAATGTACGAATCTGAGCACACCAAGTTCATGCGCGAATGGATGCAGCAACATCCGGAGCAGGCGCTCGAACAGGAGAGCGGCCGCGCCCTCTGGTGGAACAAGAAGCTGGATGCGGAGACGGTCAAGCGCTACGCGGAGGCGCGCGTCCCCGCCCATTCTTACTACTACGACTACGACAGCTGAGAGACTGCATTCGCCCCGTCGCCTATCCTTATCCTCCCGACTCCGACCAGGGCATCAGGTGGATGGCGTCGGCGAGCAGGCTGACGCGGACAGCGGCGCCGGGCGCGATCTCGTGGCGTCGCGCAACGTGGTTGGGCAGGGAGAAGGAGAGCGGCAGCGCGCTGTCCTCCAGGCGCAGTCCGACCTGGGTGAATGCGCCCAGCGAGATGGCATCCTCGACCACGGCGGCGAGCGGATTCTCGTCGCTCTCGCGCGGCTGCCAGTCGCGTCGCAACAGCAGCACGCCCTCCGGCGCAACGAGCCAACGCACCCGGGTACCCGGACGATAGCGCGGCGCCTGACCCAGCTTCAGGCGCCGCCCTTGCCAGAGCAGGGCGGCCTGGCCGGCTTCGCCGATCACCTCGCCTTCGAAGAGGTTGGTGTGGCCCACCAGGCGCGCGATGCGGGCGTCGGCCGGACGGCTGAGGACCTCCTCCGGTGCCCCCTGCTGCAGGCTTTGTCCGTGGTGCAGCAGGACCATGCGGTCGGCGAGCAGGCGCGCCTCGTCGAGATCGTGGGTGACCAAGACGATGGGTATTGGCAGCTCGCGCCGCAGTTTCGCCAACTCCTGCTGCAGCTTGCGCCGCGTCGCCTGGTCGAGGGCCGCGAAAGGCTCGTCGAGCAGCAGGACGCCGCTGGCCTGCCCGTCGCCGCGTATCGCCCGGGCCAGGGCCCGCGCCAGCGCCACCCGCTGCTGCTGGCCGCCGGAGAGCTGCCCGGGACGGCGCTGCTCGAGGCCCTCCAGGTGCGCCCGCGCCAGCCACTGCCGGGCGCTGCGGCGCTGCTCGAGCCGCGGCAGGTGCCACAGCGCCAGGGCCACGTTGTCCTCGGCCGAGAGATGCGGCAACAGCGAATATTCCTGGAACACCATGCCGACCCGGCGCCGCTGCGCCGGCATGAAGAGGCCGCGCTCGAACCAGACCTCGCCGCCGCAGGCGATGCGTCCCTGGGCCGGTCGCTGCAACCCCGCGATGCAGCGCAGCACCGTGGTCTTGCCGCTGCCCGAGGGGCCGACCAGGGCCAGCAGTTCCCCCGCCGCGCAAGCGAGCGAGCAATCGAGCTTGACCGGCGCGCTCTGCCGCAGCGTCGCGCTGAGCCCCTCAGCCATCGCGCCTGCCGATGCGGCGAGTGAGGAGATTCAGACTGGCGATGGCGGCGAAGGAGATGGCGACCAGGAGCGCCGACATCGATGCGGCACCTTCCTGGTCGAGCGCCTGCACCCGATCGTAGATGGCGATGGCGACGGTGCGCGTCTCGCTGGAAATGTTGCCGCCGACCATCAGCACCACCCCGAATTCACCCAGGGTGTGGGCGAAGGTGAGCACGATGGCGGAGAGCAGGCCGGGCCAGGCGAGCGGCAACTCGACCCGCCACAGGGTGCGCCAGGGTGACAGGCCGCAGGTCCACGCCGCCTCGCGCGCCGCCCGCGGGATGGCGTCGAAGCCGCGCTGGATCGGCTGCAGGGCGAAGGGCAGATTGAAGATCAGGGAGGCCACCAGCAGTCCGTCGAAGGAGAAGACCAGGGTCCTGCCGGTCAGCGCCGCGTAGCCGTGGCCCAACCAGGAGTTGCCGCCGAGGGCGTAGAGCAGGTAGAAACCGAGCACCGTCGGCGGCAGCACCAGGGGCAGGGCGACCAGCGCCTCGAGCAGGCCCTTGCCGGCGAAGCGCGACCAGGCCAGCGGTCGCGCCAGCAGCACGGCCAGCGGCAGCAAGAGCAGCGTCGTCCACGCGGCCAGTTTGAGCGACAGGCCTAGCGCCGACCAATCCATCAAGCAGGGCCCAAGTCGTGCCGTGCCAGGACGGCGCGCGCCTCAGGGGGCGGCCTGATCGATGACCAGGAGCAGGCCCGTAGCGCCGACCTTGACCGTCTTCGAGACACCGAAGAGATCGCCCGGCCCCGGGTTGGCGCTGCCCGATTTCGAAATGCGCGCCTCGATCTGTACCGAGCCGGCACCGGAGATTCTCGCCTCGGGGCTGATCGCCAGGGAATCGTCGAGGGTGAACTTCAGCGGCAGATCGGCGGCGCGCGCGCGCAGCACGGCCAGCGGCATGCGTCCCCCGTCCGCGGGACGCGCAAAGACGAACAGGGATTGCTCGCCGCTCACCTTGGCCTTGAGCTGGGGCGCGAGCCGCACTTCACCGGCGACGCTGGCACCACCGGCCGCCGCCGGCTTGGCGGCGGTGGGCGCTGACACCCCGGCCTTGGCACGAACCTCGGCGAGCGTCGTCGCCAGCGCCTGCCCTTCCTCGGCGTCGGGCGGCAGCAGGGCGGCCAGCGGCTCCCAGTAGCGCAGCGTCGCCGCCCAGTCGCCGCGATTGTAGGCTGCGGTGCCGGCCAGCGACAGCGACATGACGTGCTTGGGATCGAGCTTCAGCGCCTGCTGCACCAGCTGCAGCGGTTTGCCCTCGAGATCGCCGTTGGCACGCACCGCCAGCAGGTCGGCGTATTCGGCGAGCAGCGTCGGGTCGCTGTAGAGGGCATCGCCGAGTCGGCCGAAGGCCCGCTCGGCCTCGTCGAAGCGGCGCATCACCTTGTAGGAGCGCGCCAACATGCCCCAGCCCTTGAGGTCGTCCGGATTCTGCTCTAGACGGGCCGCCAGTCCGGCGACCATCTGCTCGATCTGCGCCGCGCCCTCGTCGCGTTCGACGCTGGCCTGCTGCGCGCGCGGCTTGCCGAGCCAAACGTAGGTGACCATCGCCGCCGAGGGCAGCACCACGGCGAGCAGGACCAACGCCTGCCAAGGCAGGCGCGCCGGCCGCGGTTCGACGTCGGCCACCTGCGCGTCCTCGAGCAGGCGGCGCTGCAGTTCGCTGCGCGCCTGCTCGAAGTCGCCCTGGGCCAGGCTGCCGGCGGCGCGATCGCGCTCCAGTTCGGCCAGTTGGTCGCCGTAGATCGCCGCGTTCAGCGCCTGACGGGAGACGGCGCGCCCGACGCCGCGGCGCAGCAGCAGCGGCCGTCCCAGCAGGGCCAGCGCCACGATCGAGAGCAGGGCGGTGAGGCCGAGAAAGAGTGGGGTCATCGTTTGTCCTCGACTTGGGCGAGCAGGGCCTCGGCGCGCTGCGTTTCGGCGGCGCTGAGCGCCGTCGGCGCGCCCTGGTCGAGGCGGCTGCCGCGGCGGCGCAGATAGCGGACCAGGGCGACCAGGGCGACCGCGAGCAGCAGAAAGGGACCGAACCAGAGCAGGTAGGTGGTGGACTTCATCGGCGGCCGGTAGCGCACGAAATCGCCGTAGCGATCGACCATGAAATCCATGATCTGCTGATCGGTCTTGCCCGCCTTGATCATCTGGCGGATTTCGCGGCGCAGATCCTGCGCCAGTTCGGCGTGCGAACCGGAGAGCGATTCGTTCTGGCAGACCAGGCAGCGCATTTCGTCGGAGATGGCCACCATGCGCTTTTCGACGACCTCGTCCTCGGCCATCGGCGCCGCTTCGCCGGCCCAGGCCGCGGCGGTTGCCAACACGAGCAGCAGCAACAGGGGGATCAGTCGCCTCATGATTTCTCCAGTTCCTGGACCAGGGGAATGATCTTCTTCTGCAGCACGTCCTCGGTGACCGGCCCGATCTGCTTGTAGCGGATCACCCCGGCCTTGTCGATGACGTAGGTCTCGGGCACGCCGTAGACCCCGTAGTCGATGCCGACGCGACCGTCGCTGTCGAAGGCGCTGGCGATGTAGGGATTACCGAATTGCGCCAGCCAGCGCATGCCGTCGGGCCGGGCGTCCTTGTAGTTGAGGCCGTAGAGCGGCACCGTCGCCGTGCGCGAGAAGCGCACCAGCACCGGATGCTCTTCGCGGCAGGAGACGCACCAGGAGGCCCAGACGTTGAGCAGCCACACTTTGCCGCGCATCGAAGCCGGGGAGAACTTCTGCTCCGGCTGCGCCAATTGCGGCAGGTCGAAGGCCGGCGCCGCCTTGCCGATCAAGGGCGAGGGCAGTTCGTGCGGATCGTAGCCCGGCTTTAGTCCCCAGGCGAGAAAGCCGAGCAGCACGATGAACAGGGCGAGCGGCAGGAGGAAGCGCTTCATGACGGTATTCCCTTTTGCGATTTTCCCTTCAGGCGATAGCGACGGTCGGCGGCAGCGAGGACGCCACCGAGGGCCATCAGCAAGCAGCCGCCCCAGATCCAGT
>JAHFRE010000015.1 GCA_023258955.1 Sterolibacterium sp. | reverse complement strand
GCGGCCAATTGAAGCTGCTGGAGATGGCGCGGGCGCTGGCGCTCGAACCGAAGCTGCTGCTGCTCGACGAGTTCACCGCCGGCCTGACGCGGGCGGAGACCGAGCAGATGATGGCGATCGTCCGCAGCATCCGCGACGAAGGCGTCACCGTGCTCCTGGTCGAGCACGACATGCACCTGGTGATGAATCTCTCCGACGAGATCGTGGTGCTGGATTTCGGCGAGAAGATCGGCGAAGGCACACCGCAGGCGATCCAGCGCGACGCCCGGGTGATCGAGGTCTATCTGGGGAGCGAGCTGTGCTGAAGCTGGACAAGGTCAGCGCCGGCTATGGCCACTTGCGCGTCCTGCACCAGATCGACCTCGAGGTGCGCGGCGGCGAGTTCGTCTGCGTCATTGGCCCCAACGGCGCCGGCAAGACGACGCTGCTGCGCGCGATCTGCCGCATGCTGCCGCTCGCCGCGGGTACGCTGAGCTTCCTTGGCGAGGCCATCGGCGGCCTGGACCCGACCGCGATCGTCGGCCGCGGCATCGCCATGGTTCCCGAGGGAAGGCGGGTGTTCGGCCCGCTCACCGTCAGGGAGAACCTGCTGATGGGTGCCTACGTCAGGCGCGGCAGGAGCAAGGCGGCCGCGGTGCACGACGATCTGGCCAAGCTCTACGCCACCTTTCCGGTGCTCAAGAAGCGCGAGCTGCAAGCCGCCGGCCTGCTCTCCGGCGGCGAGCAGCAGATGCTGGCGATTGCCCGGGCGCTGATGAGCCGACCGAAGCTGCTGCTGCTCGACGAGCCGTCGATGGGGCTGGCACCGCTGATCGTCAGGGACATCTTCCGGGTCTTGAACGAGCTGCGCGGGCAGACGACGATCCTGCTGGTCGAGCAGAACGCGCGCATCGCGCTGCAAAGCGCCGACCGCGGCTACGTGCTGGAAAGGGGCCGCGTCGTGGCCCAGGGCAGCCGCGACGAATTGCTCGCCGACGACGCCATCTTCAACACCTATATGGGCGCGGCGCCGGCAGCGGCGAATTGAAGGAGACTCCCGCGATGGACGCGCAACCGAATCTCGCCAGCAGCGCCAACCTGCCCTTCCAGGTGCCCGAGTCGCTGTCGCAGCTGGCCGAACGCTATCTCGAGGCCGAGATCGTCGAAGGGCGGCTGCCGGCGGGAACCCGCCTCAATCCCGAAGAGATCGCCAAGACCCTCAACATCAGCAAATCGCCGGTGCGCGAGGCGATGATCCTGCTGCAGCGGGAAGGGCTGGTCAAGGGCAAACCGCGTAGCATCTTCGTCGTCTCGGAGATCAATCTGGCCGACCTGCAGGAAATCTACCCGATCCGTGCCGCCTTGAACGCCCTGGCGGTGAAGACCGTGATGCAAAGCTCGGTAGCGACGGCGACGACCAGCGAACTGGCGAAGCGCCTCGAGCAGATGCGCGTCCAGGCCGAAAAGGGCGACGCCGCCGGCTACTTCCACGCCAGCAGCGACTTCTACAACACCCTCATCGCCAACTGCCCGAACCAGCGCCTGCAGACGATGTGGCGCCAACTGTCGCGACAGGTGCTGCGCTTCCGCTTCCTGGTCATGTCCCAGGCCGGTCATCTGCAGCGCTCCCTTCCCGACCACCAGCGCCTGGTGGCGGCGATGAAGAAGGGCAACGTCGACAAGGCGAGCACCTACGCCGCGGAGATCATCTACAAGGCACTGGCGGATCTCCAGGCGATCCTCGGCGCGGCAAACCCGACCGCAGTCTAAGGGTATGCGCAATACTGCACACAGAATATTGTATATTGACAGCGACCGGCGACCGCCCTATATTGGGATAAGCTGCAACTTGGAGCGATCAGCGAAAGGAACGACATGAGCAAGTATTCACTGGGGCTATTCACCAACGCGATGGGCCCGGCGCGCGAGAAGTCGCGCTTCACCTACCTGAACTTCTACGGACAGAAGATCGACATTCCCTACATCATCTGGCACGTGGCGGGCGCCAACAAGAACATCCTGATCGACGCCGGCTGCAGCGCCGCGGATTACTACCGCGTGATCAAGGGTTGCAGCGCCGACCAGTTCGTCGCCGGCGGCGAGAGCTTCAAGGACGTGCAGGACATCACCAGCTTCGAGGACGGTCTGGCCGCCTGGGGGCTCAAGCCCGACGACATCGACGTGATCCTGATCACCCACCTGCACTGGGACCACGTCATGAACGCGGAGAAGTGCAAGAACGCCCGCATCATCGTCCAGGAGGCGGAGATGAAGGCCGCGCTCAATCCGCACCCGATGCAGGCTTTCGCCTACGCCCCCGCCGCCTACTACGCGGCGATGAAGAACGTCGAACTGGTCAACGGCGACGTCGAGTTCATGCCCGGCATCCGCTTGATCCACACCCCGGGCCACACCCCGGGCGGGCAGAGCGTCGCCGTCGACACCGCCAACGGCTGGTACGCCGTCTCCGGCTATTGCGCGATCAACGACAACTTCTATCCGCCGGAGTCCTTGCAGAAGGCCATCGGCTACCCGATCATTCCCGCCGCGGTGCACACCGACGCTGTCGCTGCCTACGACAGCAGCCTGAAACTGGTGCAGATGTTCGGCAAGAACGTGCTGCCCTCGCACGAGCAGGCGCTGATGAAGGTGAGCCACCTGCCCTGAGGGGGCGCCGTGATTCCCTTCGATTACCTCAAGCCGGCGACGCTCGAGGACCTGCTGGAGGGACTGCGCTCGGCCAACGGCGAGGGCGCGCTCCTCGCCGGCGGCACCGATCTGCACGTCAAGATGCGCCTGGGCCTCAAGTCGCCGCGGCTGCTGTTCGACATCAGCGAGCTGGCCGCGGCGCGCAATATCGTCGAGGCCGAGGGCTCGCTGCGCATCGGCGCCTGCGTCACCATGAGCGAACTCATGGCCTCGCCGCTGGTCGCCCGCCTGGCACCGTCGCTGGCCGAGGCGGCGCGCTCGATGAGCTGCCGTCAGATACGCAATCGCGCCACCCTCGGTGGCAACATCGTCACCGCCTCGCCCGCCGCCGACTCCGTTCCGGCGCTGCTCGCCGCCGATGCCCGCGCGCTGATCGTCGGCCCCGGTGGGCTGCGGGAGCTGGCGCTGGCGGAACTGCTGCTGGGTCCGGGCAGGACCGCGCTGGGCCCCGGCGAAGTGCTGCTTGAAGTGCTGCTGCCGCTACCCGAGGCCGGCCACCGCAGCCTGTATTTCAAGGTCGGCCGCCGCCGCGCCCAGGCGATCAGCGTCATCAGCCTGGCCGGAGGCCTGAGCCTCGCGGCCGACGGCCGCATCGGCTCGGCGCGCATCGCCCTGGGCGCGGTGGCGCCGACCGTGATGCGGGCGCGCCAGGCCGAGCGTTTCCTCGAGGGCGAATTGCCCAGCGCCGTCAACCTCGCCGCGGCAGCGGCCTTGGCCGGCGAAGAGTGCAGCCCGATCACCGACGTACGCGCCAGCGGGGCCGGCCGCCGGTTGCTGGTGGAGGCGTGGACGCACAGATTGCTGCAACAGCTTTGCGCGACGAGCGGCGACGACGCAGGAGGGAACAGACCATGAGCACGCACCAACTGACATTGACGGTCAACGGCGAACAGCACCACCTGCAGGTGGATGCGCAGCGCAGCCTGCTCGACCTGCTGCGCGAGGAGCTGGGCCTGACCGGCACCAAGAAGGGCTGCAACGCCGGTGACTGCGGCGCCTGCACGGTGCTGATGGACGGCGCTCCGGTCAACGCCTGCCTGGTGCTGGCGGTGCAGACCGGCGGTCGCGAGATCACCACCATCGAAGGCATCGCCAGCGGCGACAAGCTGCATCCGTTGCAGGAAGCCTTCATCGAGCACGGCGCGGCGCAGTGCGGCTTCTGCACCCCGGGCGTGATCATGAACTCGATCGCTTTGCTGCGCGAGACGCGCCAGCCTACCCGCGCCGAAATCCAGGAGGCCCTCTCCGGCAACCTGTGTCGCTGCACCGGCTACTTCCAGATCATCGACGCCATCGCCGCCGTGGCCGCGAGCGGCGAGCCGGTCTAGCCATGGCCATCGGCAGCATCGTCGGCAAGGGTGTGGCGCGGGTCGATGCGCGCGGTAAGGTGACCGGCCAGACCAAGTACGCCGGCGACATGCGCTTGCCCAATATGCACCACGGCAAGCTGGTGTTCAGTCCGCATCCGCGGGCGCGCGTGCTCGCCATCGATTGCAGCGCCGCGGTGGCCATGGCCGGCGTCAAGCGCGTGATCACCGCGCGTGACCTCACCGGCAGCGGTCGCTACGGTTACGACGTCGCCCATCGTCCGGTGCTGGTGGCCGAGGGCGAGGAGACCCGCTACATCGGCGACGTCGTGGCCATGGTGGTCGCCGTGAGCGAGGAGTTGGCAAGCCGGGCCGCGCAAGCGGTGGTGGTGCGCTACGAGGTGCTGCCGCCGCTGACCTCGCCGCGGCAGGCGATGGCGGAGGGTGCCTATCTGGTGCATGCCGACGCGCCGGGCAACCGCTGCTGCAAGCGCGAGTTCTCCCACGGCGACGTGGTCGCCGGCTTCGCCCGGTCCGAGGTGGTGGTCGAGCACACCTACAAGACGCCGCGCCAGGAGCAGGCCTTTCTCGAGACCGAGTCGGGGGTCGCCTACCAGGACGAAGCCGGGGTGGTGCACGTGCTGTCCTCGCTGCAGGATCCCTACGGCGTGGCCGAGGACATCCACCTGGCCCTGGCCATTCCCAAGTCGCGCATCCACATCAAGGGCACGCCGGTGGGCGGCGGCTTCGGCGGCAAGTTGAACACCACCATCCAGGTGCATCTGGCGGCGATGGCCTGCCTGGCCGGGGTGCCGGTGATGCTGGTGCTCGATCGCGAGGAGTCCTTCATCTTCCACGCCAAGCGTCACCCGACCGAGATCCGGCTGAAGCTCGGCGCGAAACGCGATGGCACGATACTGGCGATGGAGGGCGAGGTGATCTCCGACGCCGGGCCCTACTCGGGGCGCAGCCCCGAGGTGGTCGGCCTGACCATGTCGGCGCTGCTCGGGCCCTACCGGATTGCCAACGTGGCGACGCGCGCCCAGGGCATCTACACCAACAATCTCGACTCCGGCGCCTTTCGCGGCTTCGGCGCGCCGCAGGCGGCGATCGCGCGCGAGGGCCTGCTCGACAAGCTGGCGCGCGAATTGGGCCTCGAGCCGCTGGAACTGCGCCGCCGCAATTTCCTGCAGCCCGACAGCCGGCCGGCGAGCCCGATGCTCGGCGACAGCCCGGTCAGTCTCGAGGCGCTGGCCGAGAAGATCATCGCCCGGATGGGGCCCAAGCCCGAGCCGGCGGTTGGCTCGAGCAAGCGCATCGGCCGCAGCATCTGCTTCGACATGCCGGTGTTCGACGTCGGCGCCATCCCGACCCTGGGCAAGTCGGGCGTGGGCGCCACGGTCGAGGTGCACTCCGACGGTGGCGTCTCGGTCTATGCCGGCGGCACCGAACTCGGCCAGGGCATCACCACGGTGCTGGCGCAGTTCGCCGCCGACCAGTTCGGCCTGCCGATGGAGGCGATCCGGGTCGAGATGAGCGACAACTGGACCTGCCCGCGCGCCGGCAGGACCTCGGCCTCGCGTCTGACCTTCGGCCTGGGCAACGCCCTGCTGCTGGCCATCGAGGCCGTGCGCCAGACCCTGCTGACGCGGGCGGCGACCACCCTGGGGATCGCCCGCGAAGAACTGCGCTTCGTCGCCGGTCAGGTGCAGAGCTGCAGCGCGCCGGAGCGGGCGATCGCCTTCGCCGAGCTGGCGCAGCTGTGCTGGGACAAGGGTGACAATCTGCGCGAGGAAGGCTGGTTCCGCGCCGCCGAGGACCGCTACATGTACGGCCACACCTTCATGGCCGCGGGCGCCGACGTGGCGGTGGACCTGGCCACCGGCGAGATCGAGGTGCTGAAGCTCGCCAACGTGCTGGACATGGGCAAGGTGCTCAATCCGGTGATGGCCTACGGCCAGATCTACGGCGGCGCCGTTCAGGCGCTGGGCTACGCCCTGATGGAGAACATGGTGACCAAGGACGGCTTGGCCAAGACCCCGTCCTTCGCCGAGTACGCGATTCCCACCGCCGTCGACATACCGTTCGAGTTCGTCGCCGAAGGCATCGAGACCCCCTATCCGACCGGGCCCTTCGGTGCCAAGGGCATCGGCGAGGCGGCGCTGAATTGCACCACGCCGACCCTGTTGAACGCCATCGCCGACGCCATCGGCGTCGAGCTCGATGCCATCCCCGTGGCGCAGGAACACATCCTCGCTGCGATCCACCAGCAGAAACGCATTTGATCGAGGCAGACATGGACGTAGAACTCAAGAACACGGCGATGGCCACCTTCGGCTACAGCGACGCACAGGCGGAGGGCCTCTCGGCGAAGCAGCAGGCCATCATCAAGGCCTCACCGGCGCGGCGCGCCTACAAGATGATCATGGAGGTGGTCGCCGCCGAGAACTGCGCCTACAAGCCGAAGATCGGCGATCGCTACGTCACCACCGGCAGCGGCAAGCTGCTGCCGGAAGAATGCACCTTTCCCATCTGCCTGTGGGCCCTGGCGCCGATGCTGCCGATCAGCTACGTGGTCTACGATCGGCTGACCCACGGTCTCGATCCCAACGGTCACGTCTACGATCACATGAAGTGCGCCGACACCGGCGTCGGCTGCGGCGGTCTCGGCGAGGTCGCCTTCAAGGTCTATTGCGAACCGGCGTGATGATCGACCATCCGGGCATCCTGGTCGACTGCGGCTGGCTCGCCGCGCATGCGGACGATCCTGGCCTCGTCGTCGTCGACGCGACGGTGCACACCACACCGCCGCCGCCCAAGCCCTACGGCATCCTCTCCGGCCGCGCCGACTTCGAGCGGGCGCACATCCCCGGCGCCCGCTTCGTGGACATCGACGCCGAACTGTCCGAGCCGAACCCACCCTCCGGCCTGCACTTCACCCTGCCCTCGCCGGAGCGCTTCGCCGAGGCCATGGCGCGTCTCGGTGTGGGCGACGAGACCTTGGTGGTCTGCTACTCCTCGGCCAACCACTGGTGGGCGACCCGGCTGTGGTGGATGCTCGGCGTGTTCGGCCACGACCGCGCCGCGGTGCTCGACGGTGGCCTGCAGCGCTGGCAGGCGGAAGCCCGGCCACTGCAGAGCGGGCCGGCAGCGACGCCGCTGCGGGCGAAGTTCACGGCCCGCTACCGCTCCGAGCTGGTCGCCGACAAACAAGCGGTGCTGGCGGCGGTACGCGCTGGCGATGCCTGCATCGTCAACGCCCTGCCGGCCGAAAATCACCGCGGCGAGGGCGGCACCGATTACGGCCGTCCGGGTCACATCGCCGGCAGCATCAACGTCCCCGCTGTGACCCTGGTCGACGCCGACAACCGCTACAAGCCGGAGGACGAATTGCGCCGCCTGCTGGCCGAGTCGCTCGCTGCGCCGCGCCTCATCACCTACTGCGGCGGCGGCATCTCGGCGACCAGCGCCACCTTCGCCCTGGCCCTGCTCGGCCGCCGCGACGTGCGGCTCTACGACGGTTCGCTGTCGGAGTGGGCGCCCGATGCGACGCTGCCGATGGCGGTGGGTCCGTGAGGGCGGGCGCATGAACGGCCTGACAGCGATCCCCGTCGAGCGACGCTTCCCGCTCGATCTGGCGACGGCGATTCCTGCGCTCGAACGCCTCTATGAAACAGCCAAGCTCGACCTCTGGTCTCCCGCCGACGACGTGGACTGGGCCGGCGCTCGGCTCGACGCCTATAGCGCAGAGCAGCGCGAGGCCGCGCGCCGCGTCTGGAGCCGGCGCGCCTGGCTCGAATACACGGGCATCGAGGAGACGCCGGCGCTGTTGCTGCGCTTCTGCCTCGAGCGCGATCGCGAAGTCGACGCCAAGTTCTTCCTCACCGTGAAGAACACCGAGGAAGCCGAACTGGTCGAGGCCTACTACCGCTACGCCGAGGCGCTCGGCGGCTACGCCGAGCGTCCTGCCGATCCCGCCTGGGAGCAGGTGATCAACCGCGGCCGGGCGAGCCAGGCGCTCGCTGCCGAGACCTCGCTCGACGGCTGCGTCGCCGCCAACTGCGCGCTCGAAGACGGACTGGAACTCGAACTGTGCCGCGCCCATCTCAGCCGCGCCCGCGAGCCGTTGGCGCGCGCGCTGCTCGAGCGCGCGATCGTCGTCAAGACGCGCCACGCTGACTTCGGCTGGAGCTACCTCGAGGCGCGCGCGCCGGCGCTGGCGGCGGCACAACGCGCGGCGATCGAAGCGGCGCTCGCCGCCTGGCTCAAGGAGGTGGCCTTCGCCGGTTATCAGGTGGCGACGCTGGCGACCGCCATCGACAGCTCGCCCGAGCAGGCGGCGCAGGATCTGTGCGCCGCCGCCGGCCTCGGCGCGGCCACGGCGAGCGAGGAAGTGGCGCTGTTTTGCGCTTACCTGGGGAGCGCCCGCGAGAGATTGCAGCGGCTGGGTCTCGCCCTGCCGGTCGCGGCCCACCCGCGCCTGGGTCAGTTGTAGACCGGAGGTAGACGATGCAGGCCGAGAGCTTCCACAGCATACTGGCGCAGCCCGAGTCGCGCTTTCCGCTCGAACTGGGCAGGCGCAATCCCGATATCGGCAAGCTGTTTCGCGCCTCGCTCACCACCCAATGGAACCCGGCGACCATCATCGACTGGGACGCGCTGGATAGCGAGGCCTTCAGCGCCGAGCAGCGCCAGGCCCTGCGCGTGCGCTGGAGCCGCCGCGCCTGGGGCGAGTACGGCGCCATCGCCGAGAGTCCGGCGCTGCAGATCCGCTTCTGCCACGACCGGTTGGACGCCGACACCCGGCTCTACTTCTCCATCCGCAGCCAGGAGGAATCGCGCCACGCCGAGATCAGCTATCGCCTGGCGCAGAAGTTCGGCGGCTACATCGAGGCACCGGCGCAGGCCTATAGCGGCTCGGTGTCCAGCCACGGCATCCGCCGTCTGGCGCTCGACGCCGAGGTGCCGGTCGAATGCACCCTGGCCTCCCTGGTCTGTTCGGCCGAGCAGATCATCCTCGAGAACTTCATGCACGTGGCCAAGCTCACCACCCAGCCCGACATCCACCGCGTCTATCAGCTGATCCTGCGCGACGAGGCCCGCCACTGCGCCTTCGGCTGGTACTTCATGGCGGCGCGGGTGCCGCTGCTCACGGCGGCGCAGAAGAATCGGGTCAGGGACGCGGTGGCCACCATGATCGAACGGGTCGAACTGAACGGCTACCAGCTGGCCTGGCTGGCGCCGGACAGCGAAGCCGCGCGCACCCAGATCGAATCGGATCGCGTCCTCTGGCAGGCGGGCCTGGGCGCCAGCGTCGAGGAACTGGAGAAGCCGGTGTTCATCGCCTCGCTGCGCCGCGTTCGCGAGCGCATGGCGGCCGAATGGGGAATCCGCCTGCCCAAGTTCTTCCACGCCAAGACCGGCGAAATCTGAGTCGATTCGAACCGGACTGGCTTGGGCAATCCTCGGGCGGCGGCTAGAATGCGCGGCTAACCTCCGAGGAGTCTGCCTTGCGCGTTGCCATCATCGGGTCAGGACCCGCCGGTTTCTACGCCGCCGAAGCGCTGTTGAAGCGCAGCGATACGACGATCGAGGTCGATGTGTTCGACCGTCTGCCCACCCCCTACGGTTTGGTCAGGGCGGGTGTCGCGCCCGACCACCAGAACATCAAGGCGGTCACCCGCGTCTTCGACAAGACGGCGGCGCGACCGAACTTCCGCTTTCTCGGCAACGTTTGCCTCGGGGTGGACCTGACGGTGGAGGAATTGCGTCGCCACTACCACCAGATCGTCTACGCGGTCGGCAACGAGGGCGACCGCCGCCTCGGCATTCCTGGCGAAGGCGCGCCCGGCTGCACGCCGGCCTCGGTGTTCGTCGGCTGGTACAACGGCCACCCCGATTACCGAGACGTGCAGATCGACCTCTCGGTGCCGCGGGTGGCGGTGGTGGGCAACGGCAACGTCGCCGTCGACGCGGCGCGCATCCTGCTGCGCACCCCGGCCGAACTGGCGCAGACCGACATCGCCGCCCACGCCCTGGAGGCGCTCTCCGCCAGCCGGGTGCGCGAGGTGTTCCTGCTGGGGCGGCGCGGTCCGGCGCAGGCGGCGTTCACCCCCACCGAACTCAAAGAGATGGGTGAGCTGGAACTCGCCGATCCGCTGCTCGATCCGCAGGCGCTGGCCGATTGCCCGCCGCTGGCTGCGCTCGGGACGACGCCCGCCGACAAGAATCTGCGCCTGCTCTACGAATTCGCGGCGCGCGGACCGGGCAGCAAGGAAAAGAAGCTGCACCTGCGCTTTCTGGTCTCGCCGACCGAGATCATTTGCGACGCGAGCGGGCGCACCCGCGCCCTGCGCCTGGAGAAGAACCGCCTGGAGCAGCGCGCCGACGGCTCCGTCGCCGCCCGCGGCACCGGCGAGACGGAACTGCTCGAGGTCGGCCTGGTGCTGCCGGCGATCGGCTTCGCCGCCGAGCGTATCGCCGGCGTGCCCTACGACGAGAAGGCGCTGGTGATTGCCAACGAAGACGGCCGGGTGGTCGATGCGCAAAGCCGCATCCGCCTGCCCAACGAGTACGTGGTCGGCTGGGCGAGGAGCGGACCGCAGGGCCTGATCGGCACGCACAAGGGCGCTTCTGCCCGGGTGGTGGAGCTGATGGCGGCCGACGGCGTCGGCCTCGAGGCGCGGACGCTGCCCGAACCCGAGGCCGTCGTCTCCCTGCTGCGCGATCGCGGTGTCCAGGTGGTCTCCTTCGAAGACTGGAAGCAGTTGGACGAGATCGAGACGGCGCGCGGCGCCCGCCGCGGCGCCCCGCGCGACAAGGTGGTGGCGGTCGAAGCGATGCTCGAGGCGCTGGCCCGGCGCTGAGCGATCAGGCTGCGCCCTGCGGGGCCCGCGCCGCTGCCGGCTGCAGCCGCGTCAGCAGCGCTTCGACCGCCAGCGCATCGCTGCCGAAGAAGTTGTCGCGACCGATCGCCGCGGTCAACCCGGTGCGCTCGGCGACTTCCCTGAACTGGCGCTTGGCACCGCTGAACGCCAGGGAGATGCCGCATTCGCGCAACCGTTGCACCAGTTCGCGCAGCATCTCGACGCCGGAGGCGTCGATCTGGTTGATGCCGCCGGCCGCCACCAGGATGATCTCGAGCTCGGGCTTGTCGCGTTCGAGCTTCCTGATCGCTTCTTCGAAGAACGAGACGTTGGCGAAGAACAGCGCCGCGTCGCAGCGGATCGCGCCGATCTTGGCGTGCAGCGGCGGCAGGGAAAAATGCCGCGCGTCGCGCAGCGTGCCGTCCGGGTGCAGCGCGACCTCGACGATGCGCGGCGACATGCGCCGATAGATGAAGGCGCCCAGCGCGAAGAACATGCCGCTGAGGATGCCGTTCTGGATGTTGGGTGCGAAGGCCAGGGTCGCGACGAAGGTCAGCGCTGCGGCGACCCCGTCGTCGCGGCTCGCCCGCCAAGCGCGACGCAGTGCCCCCACGTCGATCAGATTGGCGACGGCGACGACGATCATCGCCGCCAGCGCCGGCTTGGGCAGGTGGTAGAGCAGCGGGGTGAGAAAGAGCAGGGTCAGCAGCACGAAGGCGGCGGAGACCAGCGCCGAGACGCCGCTCCTGCCGCCGGCGGCGAGGTTGAGCGCCGAGCGCGAGAAGGAGCCGCTGACCGGCATCGAGTGACAGAAGGCGGCGGCCACCTTGGCCAGCCCCTGGCCGATCAGCTCCTGGTTCTCGTCCCAGCGGCTGCGCGTCTTGATCGCGATCACCTTGCAGCTCGACATCGCCTCCATGAAGCTGATCAGGGCGATGACGAAGGCCGCGGGCAAGAGCGCCATGGTCGCGGCCCAGCTGCTGGCGGGCAGGGAGAGGCTGGGCAGGCCGGTGGGAATGTCGCCGACGATCTTGCCGCCGTGTTCGCCGAAGGTCGTGGCGGCGCTGATCCAGGTCAGGGCGGCGACCATGATCAGGACCCCGGGCAGACGCGGCGCGTAGCGCTTGAAGGCGAGCAGGGTGGCCATGGCGAGCAGGCCATAGGCCAGGGACATCGGGTGCAGCTCGCCCAGGCGCGACAACAGCTGGCCGATGTCGGCGAGAAAATGTTCGGTCTGCGGCACGGCGATGCCGGTCAGGGTCGGGATCTGCGACAGGGCGATGATGATCGCCGCGGCGTTGATGAAACCCATCAGCACCGGGTGCGACAGCAGGTTGAGGAGCACCCCGGCGCGGGCCAGGCCCAGCCCGATCTGGATCAGCCCGGAGAGCAGGGCGAGCAGGGTGACGTAGCTGACGAACTGGCCGCTGCCCGGCGGCGCGATGTGGCCGACGCTGGCGGCGGTGAGCAGCGAGGTCATCGCCACGGGCCCGGTCGATAGCAGGGCCGAGGAACCGAACAGGGCGGCGACGATGGTCGGTATGAAGGCGGCGTAGAGGCCGTAGTAGGCCGGCACGCCGGCGAGTTGGGCGTAGGCCATGGACTGGGGCACGGCCAGCAGCGAGACGGTGACGCCGGCGGCGAGATCGCGGCGCAGGCTGGCGCCATCGGCGCGGGGCCAAGCGAGAAAGGGCAGCAGGCGACGGACGCCGCTAGTCGCCATGCTCTGGCCGCGCCTGCATCTCCTCGAGCGCTCTCTTGGCGGTGGCGTGCCCGCCGGCCGCCGCCCGCCGATACCAGGCGAGCGCCGCCTGCCGGTCCTTCTTCAGGCCGCCGACACCCAGCTCGTAGCGCTGCGCCAGCTGGTATTGGGCCTCGACATCGCCGTCTTCGGCCAGCTTATGCAGTTCCGGCAGACGGTGATACCAGCTCTCCTCGAGCTGATAGCCGATGCTCTCGAGCAGGTGCAGCAGCTGGATGGCGCTTTCGTAGCCCTGCTGGGCCGCCTTCTCGAACCACGATCTGGCAGCGCTGGCGTTGGCGACGACGCCGTCGCCGGCCTGGTACATATTGCCCAGCAGGAACTGCGCTTCGGCGTTGCCTTCGATCGCGGCGCGCTCTATCCAGTAGTGCGCCTTGGCCGGGTCGCGGGCGACGCCCTGGCCATCGCGGTACATCTTGCCCAGCTGCAGCTGCGCCGCGACGATGCCGCGCCGGGCGGCCTTTTCGTGCCAGTCGGCGGCGAGGCGGGGGTTGAGCGGCACACCCAGGCCCTGGGCGTAGAGCTCGCCGAGCTTTTCCTCGGCGTAGCCGTTGCCGGCGATCGCCGCCTGCTCGAACCAGCGCGCCGCGGCGGTGGGGTCCTTGCCCAAGCCACCGTCACCGTTCAGGTAGGCGACCGCCAGCAACACCTGGGCACTGGCGCTGCCGCGCTCCGCTGCGCGCTTGATCAGGGCGACCTCTTCGACGGTCAGGGCGAGACAGGCGGGGGCCAGAAAGAGCAGGGCGAGCCCCAGGAAGGACCTGGCGAGGAAGCGCGTGCGCATGGTGTGGTGCGGCCTGGGCATGGTGGAGGCGTAAGCTTACCGCAGGTCGAAGCAGCCGTGCGCCGCCGCCGTTGCGGTATGATGGCCGGGCCGACGATCGTCGCTGCCAGCGCCTCGCAGCGATGGTCACGCACCACGCACAGAGATTGAAGGCGCTGCGCGCTGAGGGATCCCATGCGATCACCATCGAGTCTCATACTTGCCGCAGCGCTGCTGGCGCCAATCGCGCCGGCCCTGGGCGCAGCAGACAGTGCCGCGCTCGCCGTCGCGGCAGCGCGACTGGTCAATGTCAATGCCAGAACGGTGTTGCCTGGCAACGTGCATCGCCTGGCCAAAGCCAGCGCGCTGCTCGCAGCACCTGACCCTTCCCTGCCCATGGAGCGGATGACCCTCTCCCTGAGCCTGGCGCCGGAGAAACAGGCCGCGCTGGAGAGGCTGCTCGCCGAGCAGCAGGATCCCGCGTCCGGCAATTTTCACCGCTGGCTGACGCCGGAAGAGTTCGGTTCGCGCTTCGGACGACAGCCGGAGGAGATCGCGGCGGTAGCAAATTGGCTCGCCGCCGAGGGTTTCCGCCTCGATGAAGTGGCCAAGGGCGGGACCTGGATCAATTTTTCTGGCACCGTCGCCAAGGTCGAGTCGGCGTTTCGGACGCGGATCAACGACTACCTGATCGGCGGCAGACTCAGGCACGCCAACGCCGATGAACCGTCCATTCCGGCGGCGCTGGCCGACTTGGTCGACGGGGTGGTGTCGCTGCACAACATCCCGAAGAAGGCCATGGGCCGGCGCCTTGATCCCGCCTACAACTCGGGCAGCAGCCACTATCTGGTGCCGGGCGATTTCGCGACCATCTACAACCTCAATCCGCTCTACGCCGCGGGGATCGACGGCAGCGGACAGACCATCGCCATCGTCGGCCGAACCCATCCCTCGAGCAGCAACTGGGCAACGTTTCGGAGCCTGCGCGGCCTGCCCGCCAATCCGCCGATCGTGGTCGTCAATGGCACCGACCCGGGCGATCTGGGCGCCGACGAAGACGGCGAGGCGGACCTGGACGTCGAATGGTCGGGCGCCGTGGCCACCAACGCCACCATCAAGTTCGTCGTGTCGACCACGACCAACAGCATGGACGGCGTCGATCTTTCGGCCCAGTACATCGTGAACAACAACCTGGCGCCGGTGATGAGTTTGAGCTTCGGCTCCTGCGAGTCCGATCTGGGCGCGTCGGGGCGCTCCTTCTACAACAACCTCTGGTCGCAAGCCGTCGCGCAGGGCATCACCGTGGTCGTCTCTTCGGGAGATTCCGGGGCGGCGGGCTGCGACGATCCGTCGGCCACGACGAGCTCCACCGGGCTGGCGGTCAGCGGCCTGGCGTCGACGCCCTACAACGTCGCCGTCGGCGGCACCCAGTTCAATGAGGGGTCGGGCAACTACTGGAGCAGCAGCAACGGCGTCGGCGGCGCCTCGGCCCTCTCCTACATACCTGAGGTGGTCTGGAACGAGAGCGGCAGCGTTGCCGGCGGCTCCGGACTGTGGGCGAGCAGCGGCGGCGTCTCCCAGTACTACAGCAAGCCGTCGTGGCAGACGGGTCTCGGGGTTCCGGCCGATGGCAAGCGCGACATACCCGACGTGGCGCTAAGCTCGGCCGGCCACGACGGCTACTGGACCTACAGCCAGGGTGCGGTCGGCATCTTCTCCGGGACCTCGGCCGCGGCGCCGGCCTTTGCCGGGATCATGGCGCTGGTGGTGCAGAAGACGGGCCAGCGCCAGGGCAACGCCAATCCCCGGCTCTACCAGTTGGCGAGCGCCCAGTATCAGTCGGGCGGTAGCGCGGTCTTCCACGATGTCAGCTCGGGCAACAACGGCGTCCCCGGCCGCAACGGCTATAGCGCCGGCGCCGGTTACGATCTGGCCACCGGCCTAGGCTCGGTCGATGCCAACGCCCTGGTGAACAACTGGGCCGGCGGGGCCTCGGCCTGCAGCTACTCCCTGGGCTCGCGCAGCCTGTCCGTCGGCGCCGGGGCGGCGACCGGAAATGTCAGCCTGACGACGAGTAGCGGCTGCACCTGGACGGCGGTGAGCAACGCGAGCTGGCTTAGCGTCAGCGCGGGTTCGGCCTCGGGCAGCGGCAGCGGCAGCGTCTTCTATGCCGTGACGGCCAACACCGGCTCAGCGGCGCGCACCGGCACCCTGACCATCGGCGGCCAAAGCTTCACCGTGACCCAGGCCAGCGTCGGCTGCAGCTTAGCCATCGCGCCGTCGGGCCAGTCGGTTGCCGTTGCCGGAGGAAGCGGTACCGTGAGCGTCACGACCAGTTCGGGTTGCACCTGGACTGCGACCAGCAACGCCGTATGGATCACCGTCAATTCCGGCGCCTCGGGCAGCGGCAGCGGCACCGTCGCGTTCACGGTGGCGGCCAATACGGCGGTGGCGGCGCGCAGCGGCACGATGACCATCGCCGGGCAAACGTTCACCGTGACCCAGGCGGGATCGAGCTGCAGCTTCGCGCTCTCATCGACCAGCCAGACCGCGACCGCGACGGGACTCAGCGGTACGGTGACGGTCACGAGCAGCGTCGGCTGCGCCTGGACCGCGCTCAGCGCCGCTGCCTGGATCTCGGTGACATCGGGGGCATCGGCGAGCGGCACCGGCGTCGTTGCCTACTCGGTGGGCGCAAACACCAGCAGCAGCGCGCGCACCGGCACCCTGACCATCGCTGGCCAGACCTTCACCGTGACCCAGGCGGGAGTCGGCGGCGGCTCGACCACGACCCAGGTCTTGCAGAACCCGGGGTTCGAGAGCGGTGCGACGATCTGGACCCAGACCTCGACCAACGGCTACTCGGTCATCACCAACGACCCTTCCTATGCCTCGCACGCCGGAAGCTACTATGCCTGGTTGGGCGGCTACGATTCGGGTACCGACACGATCAAACAGACGGTGACCATCCCCGCCGGCAGCCAGACCGCGCTGCTCCAGTTCTGGTACTGGATAGATAGCGCAGAAGTCTCCATTTCAAGCGCGTACGACACCATGACGGTGGCGCTGTACAACGCCACCAGCGGCGCACGATTGACCACGCTGAAGGTCTATTCGAATCTGGATGCCAGCGCCGGCTGGGTGCAGAGCCCGCAATACGATCTGTCCACCTACGCCGGGCAGTCGGTCAGCCTGCGCTTCGTCGCGACCACCGACGGTTCCAATCCGACCTCCTTCCTGGTCGACGATGTCACGCTGTCCACGACCGGCACGCCGGTGACCCCGACCCTGCCCTCGGCGCCCACGGCGGTCAGCGCCGTGGCGGGGATCGGCAGCGCCACGGTGTCGTTTATCCCGGGGTCGCTCGGCACGGGGACGCTGGTCGGCTATTTCGCCGGCTGCGGTGTCGACAGCCTGCATCTGCTGCTGGCATCGGGAACGATCTCTCCCATCACCGTCACCGGCCTGGTCAATGGTTCCTCCTACCAATGCTGGGTCGAGACGCGCAGCAGCGTCGGCGACAGCGCCTGGTCGCAGCCCTCGAACAGCGTCAGCCCGCTGGTGACCAACTACGCCCTCGCCGTGACCAAGCGGGGAACGGGCAGCGGCACCGTGACCAGTTCGCCCGCCGGCATCAATTGCGGGACCGCCTGCTCGGGTTCGTTCACCAGTTCGACCAGCGTCGCGCTCACCGCGACGCCCAACGCCGGGAGCACCTTCACCGGCTGGGGCGGCGCTTGCGTCGGCACCGCTGTGTGCAACGTCACCATGGGTTCGGCGCAGAACGTCACCGCGAATTTTGTGCCGACGGTGCTGAGTTTTTCCGCAGGCTGGAACATGGCCGGCAACGGGGTCGACGCCCCGATCACGGTGGCAACGACCTTCGCCGATGCGGGCAAGGTCTACTCGGTCTGGAAGTGGGTCGTCTCGGGTAGCGCAGCGGGAATCAGCTATCCAACCTGGGCCTACTACGCGCCATCGCAGAGCGACGGGGGTAGCGCTTACGCTGCCGGCAAGGGCTACGAGTTGCTGACCACGATCAGAGCGGGTGAGGGCTTCTGGCTGAACGCCAAGAGCGATTTCACAGCGGCCTTGCCGACCGCGGCGGCGCTGCAGTCATCGACCTTCCTGCCGGCGATCGACACGCCGCCCACGGCCGGCGGCGTGCATGCGCTGCCCCACGGCTGGAGCTTGATGGCCACGGGCGATGGCCCGACGGCGGCGCAATTCGACGCCGCCATCGCCACCGTGCAAGCGGTCACGCCCGCCGCCGGCAAGGTCTACACCAATCTTACCGCGATCTGGTCCTGGGATGCGACGCGGCAGCGATGGTATTTCTGGGCGCCGGCGATGGTCAATGACGGTAGCCTGGCGAGCTACCTCAGCAGCAAGGGTTATCTCGACTTCTCGACCATGCCGGGCAGCGCCATAGGCACCCTGCCACCGACCGCTGGGTTCTGGGTGAACATGCCGTAGTCGCTCGCCGGCTGCGCCTCCCGCTCGACGACAGCTTGCGCACCAAGCGGGTGGTGGGCGGCTGGCAATTTGACCAGCGCGGAGGTTGGGTTTGTTCGAAAGGAAAGCAGCGGCTATGATCCAGCCGATGCAGCGGCTACCATCTCATCCGGTCATCGCTGACCGGGGATTTCGGCGCTGCGCGGGAATGCATTCGGCCTTCCTGCGGCGACGATTCTTGCCATACCTGACAGCAAATGCCATAGCCGGCGTATCGCCGGCAGGAGGGTTCGATGACAATGGCTTCTGACGACGACATTCCCATGGGGGAGAAGAGGGAAATCGACGGGCGGGCCCGAGTCCATTACTACGGCTACTGGATCAAGGCCTATGCGGTGCCCGCCGATACGCTGCAGACCAAGAAGCTGCTGATCGAGGCGTTGACGCGGCGCCTGTTCAACCACACCGAATGCGGACTGAACATTCCGGGATTCCGCCTCGACGATGCCCGCGCCGCCTATACCGCCGAGACCGATGCGGCCAAGCGGCGGGTCAAGGGCGCGATGCTGGCCGGCGCGCTGTTCAATCGCGCCACGGCGATCTTCACCAAGCTGGTGGAAATTCAGACGCTGGGCGTCGAAATCAAGTCCAACAATGAATTGATGCGGGAGTGCGGACGCTGTCTGCAGGAGGCGTTGACCCTGGGAAAACTGGTCATGCATCGCAGCGGCGAAGAAGGCATCGACGAGCTGTGGGGTGAACCGTTCAAGGCCTTTTCCTTTCCCATCGGCGATTTTTTCGAGAGTCGCTACATCAAGATCGCGCAGACCATGCGCGACATCGACCGGCTCTGCGCGGCGATGACTTCCTTTATCGGCGAATTGGCGACCTTCGCCGCCACCGTGCCGCTGGTGCGCGAGTTGGGCGAACGTGCGAAGAACAAGACCGAGACCTTGGCCACCGATCCCGACATTTTCGACATCTGGGCAGAGTTCGTGGTGGCGATGGAGCGGATCCAGGCCTTCAAGCTCGAGCTGCCGGCGACAGCCACGCTGGAATACCTGCACGAGGCAGAGCGCGGTCGCCAATTGATCCTGCGCGGCGCCGCGTTGATCAGCGACATCACCCGCGCGCGCGTACCGATGCCCAAGAGCACCAGCGAGTACATCGAGCAGTGCACCCAATATCGCAGCGCCTGTCTGCATCTCGCCGGGTGATCGAGAACCCGCTGCCGCGGCTGTCCGCCTCTGTCGCAACGCCGACCGTACCCCAGGCGGCGCCGGCTCTGGAATGCTCGGTGCAGTAGACTGGGGCCGGTCGGCGTTGAAGGTTTCGCCCCAATCTGAGCCGCCCGCTCGGGAAAGTTCGTTCATGTGGCAGCGATTTCGCTCCTGCGTCCTGCTCCTGGCCCTCGCTGGTTGCGCGCTGGCGGCGCAGGCCGGCAGCATCTCCTTCAGCCTCGCGCTGACCGGTCAGAATCTCGCCATCGTCAACACTGGCGACAGCGTCGCCTTCTTTCCCAACGCCCTGGTCATGCAGGGCGACGGTCGCTGGCAGCAGCTGGTCACACCGAAGGGGGAAGAGGCGCCGACGCAGCTCGCCCCGGGCGAGCGCATCCTGCTCGTCTGGCCCGAGCCGCGGCCGCTGGCGAGCCTCTCCGCGCTCGCGCGATTGCGCCCGACCATGGTGCGCTTCTTCGACCAGACCGGCGTCGGCTTCGGTCAGATTTCCTTCTTAGGCGCGCTGCCCGAAGCCACCGCCACGGTTGCCGCCGCTTACGTCGGCGGCAGGCTGTGGATAGCGCCGCCGAGGGGCGAGCCGATCGTCGCGACCTGGGTGCTCTGGCCGCAGGAGGAAGGCATCCGCGGCATCCGCGGCGCGTTCAAGAGCTCGGCAGCCCAACCTTCGGCGCAGCGCATCGACTGGCGCGCCGATGCGCACGCCGCGTCGCTGGACACGGGCTACGCGCTGCCCGCCGCGATGCTGATCCACGAGACGGCGCAAGGCTATCGCCTGCAGCGAGTCGCCGGTGGCTGGGCCGCCGGCCGCCAGCAGCGCGCGCCGTGGCTCGACGCGGGTCCATGGTTCTATGGGCTGGCGCTGCTCCTCTTGGCGCTCGCTGCGCTGTCGGCTCGGCGATGGGTGGCGTCCATGAGCCCGCAGCGTTGGTCGCCGGCTGCGGCGAAGCACTTGGACGCGGCGCTGAGCCTGGCGCTGGCCGCGGCCGCCGCGGTCCTGATCGCGACCACGCTGGGCATCGGCTTTCTCGATTCCGACAATTGGCCGACCGGGGGCGACACCGCCTCGCATCTGCTCTACGCCAAGCTCTACGCCGACGAAGCGCTCTGGTCGGGTCAGATCCTGCCCTGGATGCCCGAGGTCTTTGCCGGCTTCCCCTTCCTCTCCTACTATTTTCCGCTGCCCTTCATGGTCATCGCGGCGCTCGCCAAGCCGCTGGGCGTGGCCTCGGGCTTCAAGTGGGGCGTCTTTCTCGCCAGCATGCTGCTGCCCGGCGCGGTGTTGGGTGCGAGCCGTTACTGGCTGGGCTTCGCCTGGCGCTCGGCGGCGCTCGCGGGCCTCGCCGCGCTCGGCTTTCTGCTGCACGAGCAGAACTCGATCTGGGGTGGCAATCTGTTGTCCACCCTCGCCGGCGAATTCGCCTACAGCTATGGCCTGTTGTTCGCGCTGCTGGCGTTGCTGGCGTGGAGCAGGGCGGCCGCGCGCGGCCGCGGCTGGGTGGCGCCGGCGTTGCTCGAGGCGGCGAGCGGCTTTTCCCACGGTTTCCCGCTCTTGGTGGTCGGATGCTCGACGCTCTTCCTGCTGCTCGATGCCGGCCGGGGTCGCCGGCGCGCCGTGCTCTTCCTGCTCCTGCGCGGGCACGCGCTGGCCTTCTGTCTGCTCGGCGGTTGGCTGTGGCCGATGCTGGAGATGCACGGCCTGACCATCGCCAACGACGCCTCCTTCCCCTTGAGCGGTTGGCGCGATCTGCTGCCGGCGACCCTGTGGCCGGTCGCCGGGATGGGGGTCGTCGGCCTCGGCGCGCTGGCGTTCACATCCGTGCGCAGCGATTGGACCCGGGGACAGGCGCAGGCCGCCCGCTACCTCGCGGCGGCGGCGGGCATCGCCGCGGTCGCCTTCATCGCCGGCGATCAAATGGGCTTCGCCGACATCCGCTTCTTTCCCATGGTGTGGCTGTTCGCAGGCGTCGTCTGCGCCTGGTTGTTCGGCCAGGCCCTGGCGGCGCTGACGAGACCCCTTATCGCCGGTCTGCTCGCCGGCGCCGTGGCCCTCGCCCTGCTCGGCTGGTTCGGCGCCCAGATCAACGCCGCTCCCGACTGGGGCCTGTGGAACCATTCCGGCCTCGACGCCAAACCGCAGTGGCAGGTGCTCACCCGTCTCTTTCCGCAGATGCGCGGCGAGCTCTTCGGTCCCCGCCTGCTGTTCGAACACGACCCGGACAACAATGACATCGGTTCGACCCGGACGCTCGAAGCCCTGTCGATGTTTCTGAATCAGCGGCCGGTGCTCGAAGGCCTCTACATGGAGTCGGCCTTGCTCGGGCCGGCGGTCTACCAATTGCAGTCGGAGGTCTCGGCGCGCCCCTCCTCGCCGTTGGTGCGCTTTCCGAGCGGCGCGCTGGACCCGGAATTCGCGGTGCGGCACATGAAGGCGCTGCACGCCGAGCTGCTGCTGCTCAGGAGCGCCAAAGCCCAGGCCGCGATCGAGGCCAGCGGATTGTTCCTCAAGGTCGCCGCCTCGCCGCCCTTTGCGCTGTATCGCGTCGGGCGCTTCGACAGCGAACTCATGACGGTGCTGCAGAAGCCGCTGCGCTGGCTGCCGCTGGCCGACTGGATGCAGGATGCCTTCACCTGGTTCAAGACGCGAAGCCGTTTCGATGCCTACCAGCCGATCTATGGCGAAGCGGTGGCCACGGTCGCCGCCCGCCCCGGCGCCGGCGTCGTCGTCAACAAGCTGTCGCGGCAGGAGATGGTCTTCACCACCGAAGCCGTGGGTAGCCCGCACCTGCTGAAGGTCGCCTACCATCCGCGCTGGCAATTGGCGTCGCGCGGCAGCCTGCGCCTCGCCGCGCCCGGCTTCATGATGGTCGTGCCCGAGGAGAGCGAAATCCGCCTCGTCTATGGCCACACCCTGATCGGCAGGCTGGGCATGGCGGCGAGCGCCGCCGCGCTGCTGCTGCTGGTCTGGATCGGCTATCGGCGCTGGCGCGGCACGCCCGCCCCGGTTGCAATGGAAGTTTGCGATCGGGCGACGGGGAAGGAGCGCGCATGGTGGCTGGCGGCCGCCTGGCTGGTGCTCATCGCCGCCGGCGGCTACTTCGCCGCGGGCTCACCGGAGCGGGTCTACGGCCGCGCCTGGGAGGCGATGCGCGCCAATCGCTATCAGGAGGCGAGCGATCACTTTGCGCAAGCCTACGCCCGTCGTCGGCCACCCGCCAAGCGCGAAGAGGCGCTGTTCTGGTGGGCCAAGTCGAGCGAGCTGGCGGGTCAATATCAGCAAGCGATAGCGCACTACCAGGAACTGGTGGCGCACTATCACGGCTACTGGTTGCCCGAGAGTCTCTACCAACTCGTCCATCTGCAACGGCGCTACGGGCAGGCGGCCAGCGCCGCACCGTTGATCGCCCGGCTGCGCGAGGAGTATCCGGCCGACCGGTGGACGCTCAAGCTCGAGCAGGAGCAGCGCTGATCCTGCGTTGCCGCTGATAGAATTGCGACGAGCGACGCAGACAGATCACGGGCAAATATTCGAAGCGCCGACCTGTTGCCCTGGTTCGGCTGCCAAGAGGATATCGGGGAGTAGATCAGCATGAGCAAATTCCGCCTTGTCACCCGCAGCGATTTCGACGGCTTGGTTTGCGCCGTGCTCCTCAAGCACGTCGATGTGATCGACGAGATCAAATTTGTCCATCCCAAGGACATGCAGGACGGCAAGATCGAGGTGACGGGGAACGACATCACCACCAACCTGCCCTACGTCCCCGGGGTCTACCTGGCTTTCGACCACCACCAGTCGGAGACCGTGCGCAATCAAGGCAGCCGCAGCAATCACATCATCGATCCCCATGCCTGGTCCGCGGCGCGGGTGGTGTTCGATCACTACGGCGGCAACGCGATCTTTCCCCGAGCCTGGAACGGCATGATGTACGCTGTCGACAAGAGCGACTCGGCCCGCTTTTCGATGGAGGACGTGCTCAATCCCGGCGGTTGGGATCTGCTGAATTTTCTGATGGATCCGCGAACCGGCCTCGGACGCTTCCGCGAATTCCGCATTTCCAATTACCAGCTGATGATGGACTTGATCGACGCCTGCAGAGACCACGATATCGATGCGATCCTGAAACTGCCGGACGTGGTCGAGCGCTCGGACCTCTACCTTGCGCACCGGGGTCAATTCGAAGAGCAGCTCAAACGCTGCAGCACGGTGCATGGCAATCTGGTGGTCCTCGACTTGCGCAACGAAGCGACGATCTTCGCCGGCAACCGTTTCATGATCTACGCGCTGTTCCCCCAATGCAACATCTCGATCCACGTGCTCTGGGGTTTCAACAAACAGAATACGGTGTTGGCGACCGGCAAGTCGATCTTCGATCGCGGTTCAAAGACCAACGTCGGTGAATTGATGCTCGAGCGGGGCGGCGGCGGACACGCAGCGGCCGGGACCTGCCAGATCGCCAACGAGCGGGCCGATGCGGTTCTGCGCGAACTCATCGCCAAGATCAACGCCGACGGCTAGCGCCAATCGCGTCGCTGATCACAGCGTCTGCGCAGACTGAGCGCATGCTGCCTGGATTGATGTAATGTAGACGATATCCACCCAACAACCGCCGGGAGCCAAGCATGAAACACCTTGTTCTGGCAGCATTCGTCACCTTGAGCGGCGCCGCCCTGGCGCAGAGTTCCGGTTTGAAGCCTGGCCTCTGGGAAGTGACGCCGATCCGCCAGGTGGTCGATGGCCGCGACATGACCGCGCAGATGGCCTCGGCCAAGGCCAAGATGGAAGAGTCGATGGCCAACATGTCCCCGGCCCAACGCAAGCAGATGGAAGCCATGGTCAAGGGGATGGGAACCTCCACCCAGAGCACCGCCGGTGCCGGCACGCGGGTCTGCATCAGTCCGGCCATGGCGGCGAAGAACAAGCCGATGGTGGACCCGGAGGGCCATTGCGAACCGGCGACCGTCAACCACAGCGGCAACAAGACGAGCTTCGAGTTCAACTGCACCTCCAATGGCAGCACCCGCGTCGGCAAGGGTGAAAGCACCATCAGCGCTGACAAGGTAGCGACGCGGCTCGACATGACGACCACCGATGCTCGTGGACGCCATACCATGCAGAGCGAAACCCAGATGAAGTATCTCGGCACCGATTGCCAAGGCATCAAGCCGGTCGACCAGGCGGTCAAAGAGATGGGCGCGGGTTCGCGCTGATCTGTCCTGTTCGAGGAGCAGCCATGGGTCGCAATCCAAGGTCAACCATCAGGCACCTGGCCGGGGCGGCGCTGCTGGCGCTGTCGCTGGCGGCGAGCGCGGCCGAGCTAAGCGTATACAGCGGTGGTGCGGTCAAGGCGGCGCTGGACGAGGTGGTGGCGCAGTATGGCGCGGCGACCGGCGAGCGCGCCACCGTGACCTACATGCCGGTCGGTACGCTGATGCGAAGCTTGGGCGAAGGCGCCAGGCCCGACGTTGTGGTGATCACGGCGGACGTGTTGGCGGCGGCCGAAGACCAGGGCTGGGTGGTACCCGGGCAGGCGATCGCGCTTGGCGGCGTCGGTGTCGGCGTGGCGGTGAACCAGGCTAGCCCCGCCCCGGACATCTCGACCGCTGAAGCGTTGAAGCGAACACTGCTCGCCGCCAAGTCCATCACCTACATCGATCCGGAAAAGGGGACCAGCGGCAAGCACTTCGCCGAAGTGTTGCGGCGTCTGGGTATCGCCGAGCAGATGAAAGCCAAGACCCGCCTGGGCGCTGCCGGTTACGTGGTCGAGCCGGTCGCACGCGGCGAGATCGAACTCGGCATCCAGCAGATCACCGAGATACTGCCGGTGAAGGGTGTGAAGCTGGTGGGCCCGCTGCCCGAGCCGCTGCAAAAGATCACGCTGTACATGGCCGCGCCGACGTCATGGGCCGGAAACGCCGAAGCGGCCAAGCGCTTCCTGCGCTATCTGCGCGGCGCCGAAGCAGGCGCACGCTTCCGCAGCCACGGTTTTCTGATCGACTAGCGTCTTGCCGGCTCGGTGACCGTGAGATCCCTGCGGGCGATTCGTTCGCAGCGAGCGGTGCGATCGGTTGTGCCGCTGCGCGGCGGAAGGACCCTCTACTAGCAAGCTGCTGCGCACCTCCGCGCGGCCTAGTCCTTCGGATATTTCTGGGCGTACAGCGCCCTGGCGAAGACCTTCCAGCATTCGTTTCCGGATACCGTGAAGTGGTCCTCGCTGGCGCTTTCCTCCATCACCTTGAGCATGAGGTCGACCAAGCCGAACAGCTCGAACCGGGTCAGCGCCATGCGGTCGCCGGCCTCGGCCTTGGCCCGCTCCTCGTTCAATCGGGCTGGATCCAGGGACTCGCGCGCCAGTTCCGCCAGCGCAACGTGGTCATCCTTGCCGATGCCCAGTGCGATGAGCTTGCGCTCTATGGTCGAGGATATTTCGTGGGCCTCGCGGATTCTGTCTTCGAACATGGTGATGGCGTCCATGCAAAGTCGTAGGGGATGGGGCGACGTCGGCGCGGCAGCGACAGAGCGACGACAGACGCCACCATACACCCGCCGTTCGACTTTGTCCCGGCCGGGGCGATGCGCCTCGCCCTGTCGCCGTCGCCGGCGCGCGCCGGTGCACAGACGATCAAAGCCGCAAAACTCTGTTGCAATTTCGCCATGAACTCTTGAGGACGATTTTTCATCTATCTGGCAAAGCTGCCGACACGGCAGACTCCGGCGATTTCCTGCGAAATGGAGGGCAAGGTGATGGGCAACAAGACGACGCTTTGGCGGATCGCGCTGCTGTTGGCGCTTGCCGCCGCATTCACAGGTGGGCTGGTATTCCACGACCATGGCGGCTTGGGCGCGCACGCGGCAGCCGGTCCGATTGCCGGTCCCGCCGCGACGAAAGACGCAGCGCGCGCCGCGGTGGTGCTCCCGGATTTCACCAGCATCGTTGCTTCCCAGGGTCCGGCGGTCGTAAACATCAGCGTCTCGGGCAGCGTCAAGGCGGCCACCGGTGGCTTCCCCGGCATGGACGAGGATCCGGCCTTTCCCGACTTCTTCCGGCACTTCGGCATTCCGATGCCGCACGGCAAGATGGGCAGGATTCCGACCCAGGGCCAGGGATCCGGATTCATCGTCAGCCCCGATGGCGTGGTCCTGACCAACGCCCACGTGGTGGACAATGCCGATGAGGTTACGGTCAAACTCACGGACAAGAGGGAATTTCAGGCCAAGGTGCTTGGTATCGACAAGCAGACGGACGTTGCGGTGCTGCGCATCCACGCCGAGGATCTGCCGACGGTGAAGATAGGCGACCCGCGCCAGGCGCGGGTCGGCGAGTGGGTGGTGGCGATCGGATCACCATTCGGCTTCGAGAACAGCGTCACCGCCGGCATCATCTCCGCCAAGTCCCGCACCCTGCCGGACGAAGGCTACGTACCGTTTATGCAAACCGACGTTGCGATCAACCCTGGCAACTCTGGCGGACCGTTGATCGACATCCGCGGCGAGGTTATCGGCGTCAATTCCCAGATCTACAGCCGCAGCGGTGGTTATCAGGGTCTCTCCTTCGCCATTCCGATCAACGTGGCCATGGATGTCGAGCGCCAGTTGCTGAGCAAGGGAAAGGTGAGCCGTGGTCGCCTCGGCGTATCGATCCAGGACGTCAATCAGTCGCTGGCCACTTCCTTCCGTCTCGATCGGCCGCGCGGCGCCCTGGTGAGTTCGGTGGAGGCGGGCAGCCCCGCGGCAGCGGCGGGCATTCAGTCGGGAGATATCATTCTCAAGTTCAACGGCAGCGACATCTCCCGTTCGACAGAGTTGCCAGCGCTGGTTGCGAGCACGACGCCGGGCAGCGCTGCCCAGGTCGAAGTCTGGCGCAACGGGAGCAACCGAAAGCTGACGCTGACCGTGGGTGAAATGAAGACGCTTGCGGCCCGGGATGCCGACAGCGGATCGTCCGCTGCCGCGACCGGCAAGCTCGGTCTGGCGCTGAGACCCTTGCTGCCGGATGAAAAGGCCGAGGTCGAAGGCGGGCAGGGTCTGGTCGTGGAGGACGTCAGCAGCGGTCCGGCCGCGAGAGCCGGCATCCGCCCGGGAGACGTCATCTTGTCGGTCAACGGCGAGACGCTGGTGCGCGCCGAGCAACTACGAGCAAAGACCGAGGGCGGCCGCAAGAATCTTGCGCTGCTGGTGCAGCGGGACGGACGCAAGATGTTTGTTCCGCTCACGATCGGCTAAGGCTCGGCTGAGGCCGGCCAGGGGATCTTGGCGCGGCGAGCGATCAGCGTCGATGCCGCTGCGCAAATTCCTCAAACGCCAGCACCGGCAGCGGACGGCTGAACAGATAGCCTTGGTAGGCAAGGCAGCCGTTGCGCGCCAGAAACTCGCGCTGCTCGACGGTCTCCACGCCCTCGGCGATGACCGCCAGGCCCATGCTTTGCGCCAGCGCGACGATGGTGCAGGCGATGGTGGCGTCGTTGGCGTCGGCCAGCACATCCCTGACGAAGGACTTGTCGATCTTCAATTGGTCGAGAGGCAGACGCTTCAAATACGACAGCGAGGAATAGCCGGTGCCGAAATCGTCCAACGAAAAGCTGATCCCTTGCGCTTTGAGCAGGGTCATCTTGGCGATGGTCTCTTCCACGTCGTCGAGCAAGAGGCTTTCGGTGAGCTCCAGCTTCAACTTGCGCGGGTCGGCGCCGGTGCTCTCCATGATCGCCAGCACCTGATCGACGAAGTCCGGATGGCGGAACTGGCGGGCGCTGACGTTGACCGCGAGGGTGAACTCGTCCGTGCCTGGCAGCGTTGCCCAGGTCACCAACTGGGCGCACGCCGTTTCCAGCACCCAGTGGCCCAAAGGCAAAATCAGACCGGTTATCTCCGCCTGGCTGATGAACTCGTCTGGCGACACCACGCCGCGTTCGGGATGCCGCCAGCGGAGCAGGGCCTCGGCGCCGGTCAAGCGTCCACCGGCGTCGACCTGCGGCTGGTAGCAGAGGAAGAACTGACCGTCGCGCACCGCGTCGCGCAGGTCGTTGTTGAGCGTGGCGCGCGCCGTGACTTCGGCTTGCATTTCCGGGTCGAAGAAACGCAGCAAGTTGTGGCCGCCGGCCTTGGCCTGATACATGGCCGTGTCCGCACGTTTGATCAACTCGTCGACGGAGATGGCATTGCCGCGAAACAGGGCGATGCCGACGCTCGAGGTGCAGTGATAGCTCTGCGTGCTGCGCAGGCCATTGGTCACCGTCAGTTCGAGCAGGTAGGGTTGGCTCACCGCATTGAGAATCTTCGCGGCGACGGCCTCGACCTGGATTGCGGCCAGGGAATCGACGTTGAGGTCTTCGAGAATGATCACGAACTCATCGCCCCCCTGACGCGCCACGGTATCGCCTTCTCTGACGCAGCCCTGAATGCGGCGCCCCACCTCCACCAGAAACTTGTCGCCGACGTCGTGCCCCAGCGTGTCGTTGAGGGTCTTGAAGTCGTCCATGTCCAGCAACATCAGTGCCCCGTGGCGCTGGTGGCGTGCGCTGCTGGCCAGCGCCTGCTGCAGCCGGTCGAGCAGGAGGCGGCGATTGGGTAGATCGGTGAGCGGGTCGTAGAAGGCCAGGTGTTCGATCTTGTCCGCCGCCGCTTTGCGTTCGGTGATGTCTTGAATGGATCCTTCGAGGATGCCGGTTTCCTTGAACAGGCGCAGCGAGGTGAGGCAGTGGCGCAACTCGCCGCGCCGATCGCGCATCGTGGCTTCAAAATCGACGACCCGCCCTTCCTTGTTGAGGCGCGCGACCATCGCCTGTCTTTGCCGCGGATCGTCCCAGAGCACCAGCGATGGTGCGCCGATGACCTCTTCGCGGCTGCGGCCGACGAGCTCGAGAAACTTGTCGTTGCAATCGAGCGTCGCGCTGCCGTCCAACTTCGATGCGAACATCGCCACTTCAGCGTTGTTGAACAGATTGCGGTAGCGGTGTTCGCTCACGCGCAGCGCCGTTTCCATCTTCTTGCGCTCGGTGATGTCGCGCGAGATGCCGAACAGGCCAAAGGGGCGCCCGTCGGCATCGTGCAGCGGTCCTTTGATGGCAAGATAGGTGCGCTCGCCATCGACGGTAGCGATGGCTTCTTCATAGGTGATGATCTTGTCATCGGCGATCACGCGCTGGTCGTTGGCGCGGACCGACTCTGCCTGGGCGGGGAACAGCGCCTTGTCGTCGCAGCCCAGCAGCTGGTCCACACTCTTGCCGAAGACGCGGGCGGTCTGCTGGTTGACCAGGATGTAGCGTCCCGCCAGATCCTTGGCAAAGATGGCGTCGAGCGAGTTGTTGGCGATATCGCTGAGCAGTTGATTGGCGCGAATGCTTTTCCGTTGAGCTTCCAGCGAGGTTTGCGATGCCTTCAACACCTGCTCGAGCAGGCGCCGGATCAAGCCATAGAGCAACAGCGAGGTCACCGCGACGAACAGCCAGCCCTTGATCATGCTGATGCGGGTGATCGTCGCCGGATCGCTGAACAGGGCGGCAACCGCCTTGTCGGACAGCAAGATCCAGAGGCTGGCAAACAGGGCGTAGACCAGCACGACGCGGAGCGCGCCGCCGCCTGCGTCGGCATCGTCCTGCGGCGCCGGCTGCTGACCTGATCCTTTGTTTGCGGTCATCGCTATCCCGAAACGGTCGAAGGCGCTCGCCCGCAATCGGAGTGGGCGGGCAAGGGAAGAGGCATTCTACACAGAAGCCGCAACGGCTCATCAACAACGCGGCTCGGGCAGCGGCGCGATCGTTCGGCTACCGAGCTATGTTAGAGTGGTGTGGCAGATTGGCTCGATCCGATCGGACTGGCGACTAGACGAGGGTGGATTTGGTGCCGCAGTTCAATTTCGACATACGCACGATCATATCGCTGTTGTTTCTGGGTAACTTGCTCGCTGTCGGCATCTTGGCGGCGTACCAGAAAGGTGAACGGGGCGCGCGTCAATACTGGCACTATTTGGCCGGCAAGACCTTGCAGGCCTTTGCCTGGGCGCTGCTGTCTTTGCGCGGTGAGATCTCTGACCTGATCTCGGTCTATTGGGGCAACAGCGTGCTGTTCATCGGCTTCGCGCTCGAAGTCAGCGCCGTTTCGTCGGTCGAGCGAGTGAATCGACGCATGGAATACCTCTATGCCGCGATCGCTGGTTGCGGCATCCTGATCTTCTGGGCGTTCGCCGCCGCACCCGGCCAAAGAGTGGCCCTGGCCTCGATCACGACGGTCGCGCTGTACGGGACGGCCGCCGTGGTGATGCTGGCCAAGGCGGACGCTTCCCGCTTGCGGCGACTGATCGCCGTGCTCTATGGCCTGTTCTGCCTGGTGCTGCTCGCCCGCACCGCGAGCGGTGTTCTGGCGCCCAACGAATTTGGTCTGTTCTCCGCCAGCGTCGTTCAGACCCTGTCCTTTCTCATGGCCTTCGCCCTGGCGCTGGTCGGTGGCATCGGCTTCCTGCTGCTGCTCAAGGAGCGCAGCGACCGGCTGTTGGTGGAAAGCGAAAGAACCTTGAAGGCGATCATCGAGAACGAGCCCGAATGCGTGAAGGTGATTGGCAGAGACGGCACCCTGTTGCAGATGAATCGTGCCGGCCTCAATATGATCGAGGCCGACAATGAAGCGCAGGTGCTGGGCCGCGACGTCAGCGGCATCGTCGCCCCCGCCTACCGCGAAGCTTTCATCGACCTCAACAGGCGCGTCATCGACGGCGGCTCGGGTTCGCTCGAATTCGAAGTCATCGGCCTGAAGGGTGGCCGCCGCTGGCTGGAAACCCGCGCCGTGCCGTTGCGCAACGCCAGCGGCCAAATCAGCGGATTGCTGGGGGTCACCCGCGATATCACCGAGCACAAGAAGGTCAAGCAGGACCTCGAACGTCTGGCCCAGATCGACTCGCTGACCGGCCTGGCCAATCGCCGGCATTTCATGCTGCTGGCGGAGCAGGAATTGTCGCGGACGCTGCGCTACGGCGGCCCCCTGTCGTTGTTCATGATCGATATAGATCACTTCAAGAGCGTCAACGACACCCACGGCCACCAGATCGGTGACAGCGTGCTGCAGACGCTGGGCAACCTGCTGCGGCAAACGCTGCGTGACATCGACCGCGTCGGGCGGCTCGGCGGCGAAGAATTTGCTGTGGTTCTGCCGCAGACCGATGGGGCGCAGGCGCTGGAAGTCGCCGAGCGCTTGCGTCTGATCGTCGCCGATACCGCGATCAGCCTGGAACGGGGGCTGCCGCTGCGCATCACCCTGTCGATCGGTGTCACCTCCCTGGCGAACGCCTGCACCAACACCAACATCGACACCTTGCTCGGCCAGGCTGACAGCGCCCTCTACCAAGCCAAGCACCAAGGTCGCAACCGGGTGTCGGTGTATAGAGCGCAGGAGGAACCGCTGACGCGGGCCGCCGAACAGCTGCACGCCCTTTAGACCGGTCTGCTCAGTTGGCCCTGGCCAAGCGCTGCAGCCCCACCGCTGGCGCAGCCCGGAAGCCCAGCATGAACTCTGCCAGACGCTCGACCGCGACCAGGCTCATGCCGTTGTAGATCGAAGCTCTCAGCCCGCCGATCGATCGATGGCCGGCGAGCCCGGAAAACCCCGCGCTGCCAACCTCGCTGAGAAAGCGTCGCTCCAGTTCCGGCGAAGGAAGATTGAAGCAGACGTTCATCAGAGAACGGTCTGCCGGTGCCGCTCGTCCGCGATAGAAATCGGCGTGGGCGTCCAGGACGCCGTAGAGAATTTCCGCCTTCTGGCTGTTGATGCGCGCCATATTGCTCAAGCCGCCGATGTCGTGGAGCAGCCAGCGGCTGACCAGCATCACGGCGTAGATGGCAAACACCGGCGGCGTGTTGAAATTGGAGTGGGCCTTGACGTGATTGCGGTAGTCCAGGAAACCGGGGAGGCCCTCGGGAACCTCTTTGAGCAGTTCGTCGCGCAGCACCACCACGGTTACTCCGGCGGGGCCGAGATTCTTCTGGGCGTGGGCGTAGATCAGCGAGAATCGCTGTGCGTCGCAGGGCCGAGAAAGAAAATCCGAGGACATGTCGCAGACACGGGGAACCTCGTCCCGACCGAGTATGCGGTGGAACTGCAGCCCTTCCACCGTCTCGTTCGAAACGTAGTGAAGATAGGGCGCTGTCGCCGAATAGCTGAGTTCGGCGTCGCTCGGCAAGCGGCAATAGCCGTTGTCGGAACTGTCCCAGATGACCTTGACGGGGCCTTCCCGCCGCGCCTCGACGATAGCCTTGCCGCTCCAATAGCCCGTGTCGAGGTATTCCGCCGGCTGCTGCTTGTCGCGCAGCAGGGTCATCGGCACCATGGAGAACTGCTGCGTCGCCCCTCCCTGCAGCAGGAGCACCTGGTAGTCGTCGCTCAGTCCAAGCAGCAGGCGGATGTTGCGCTCCGTTTCGGCCACGACGCCGGCGAACCAGTCGCTGCGATGGCTGATCCCCAGCAGCGACAGACCCAGCTCGGGGACCTCGACGATGGCTTCTTGAAGCTGGCGCAAGACAGACGGCGGCAAAGCCCCAGGCCCGCCGGAAAAGTTCTGCAAATCGCGTGAATCGCTCATCTTCCAGCGCATTCTGACACGCCCGAGCGGGTGGCGGCAAACGCCGCCGCTCTCATGCTTCGCGCGAAAGCTCGACTCTGCGCGCGCCTGTGTCGCCCTTGGGCGCAGCCCGCAACAGGCTTTCTCTGACGGCTCGCGCCAGAACGACCACCAGCAGCGACGATGCGGAGAACACCAGCGCGTCGGTTGCAAGCGCTGCGATGGATATGCCTTCGAGCAGCGCAGTGAACAGCTGGCAGATCAGGGCGAGAAAAAAGCTGGCGAGGACGTCGAGGCCCTCTTCGCAATGCAAGGCGATGGCGGCCAGTGGAAAGATGTACAACAGGTGCAGGCGGATGCTGCTGTCGGTCGACAGGTCGAAGGCGAGGATGACGGCCATCAGCAGTATCGCTGCGGCAAAGACCAACCTTTGCGACAGCGCCCCGGGCGTGACTATGCGATATAGCTGCGTGCGTAGCATGCCAGCATTCTAGGACCGATCTCTGTCAGGCTCGGTCTAGTTCTGTAAATCTTCATTGGACCGATGCGCGCGCCCTCGGTCGGGCAGCGCGCCGGCGCCAGCCAATCGTGAGATCATCCGCCTTGTTTCGTGGAAAGGGTCGGCATTGGAGATTGTGGATAGCCTGCCGCTGCACGCCAAGGCGTTCATCGGCGCGATGGTGGCCTTCGGGCTCTTCGTCCATCTGTTTGCGTTCAACGGCAAGGCGGCCGCCCACGGTCCCGCCATCTTCACCACCCTGGGCATCTTTGCCACCTTCCTCGGCATCGCGCTGGGCCTGCTGCGCTTCGATGTCGGCGATGTCCAACGCAGCGTTCCCGCCCTGCTGGATGGTTTGAAGACCGCGTTCTGGGCTTCGGTATTCGGCGTCGGCATCGCGTTGACCTTCAAGATTCGCTACGCGCTGTGGGGGATCCCCGCCCGCTTCCAGACCGGTCCGGTCTACGGGGCGAGCATCGATGACCTGGTCGCGCAGCTGACCGCCGTGCGCCAGGCGCTGGTCGGCGGCGGCAAGGCCAACCTGCTCTCGGCGATCGAGCGTGGCCGCGCCGAGTCCAACGAGCGCCTCGATGCGATCAAGCGCGCCCAGGACGAGTCGTTGCGAACGCTGGCGGACAACAACTCGAAGGCGCTGATCAGCGCGCTCGAGGCCGTCATGAGAGACTTCAACGCCAAGATCAACGAGCAATTCGGCGACAACTTCAAGGAGCTCAATCGAGCGGTGGAGAAAATCCTGCTGTGGCAGGAGCGCTACCGCGAACAGATGGCGGAAATGATCGAGCAGCAGAAGCAGAGCGCAGCGAGCATGGGCAAGGCCAGCCAGAGCTACGCCGCGTTGGTCGATAACAGCGCCAGGTTCAGCGCGGTCGGCGAACGTCTGGGCAAGCTCATCGAAAGCCTGGATGCCCAACGTGGGCAAATCGAGCGGTCGCTTGCGGCGCTGGCCAAGCTATTGGCGACCCTGTCCGACAGCCTGCCGCAGGTCGAGCGCAAGGTCGCCGAAGTTGCCCAGCAGATGGCCGAAGCCGTGCGCGCCTCGAGCGAGGCGTCGGCCCAAGCCGTGCGTCAGGCGTCGACTGCACTGCAAGGCAGCAGCAGCGAAATGCAGCGGACCATGCTGGCTCTGGTGCAAGCGACCAATCAGGATTTCAACAAGCACATCCTGGACATCGCCGACAAGACCCGGGAGCAGGTGGCGCTGCTCGACTTCGCCCTGGAGAAGGAACTGACGACGGCGCTCGACACCATGGCGCGGCAGCTGACGGCGCTGTCGCAGCAGTTCGTCGAGGACTACCGACCGCTCACCGAGCGCCTGCGTCAATTGCTGACCCTGGGCAAGGGCCTCTGACCATGCCGCTGCGGTCGGATCATTCGCCCCTGCATCATCAGGAGGACCACTGGATTCCGCTCAGCGACCTGATGACCGGCCTGATGATGTTCTTCATGCTGCTGGCGGTGTCCTACATGCTCAAGGTCGAGGCCGACGCGCGGAAGGTCAGGCAGATCGCCGTGCTCTACGACCAGCTGCGCACCGATCTCTATAACGACCTGGAGGCGGAGTTCAAAGGCGATCTCGACCGCTGGGGAGCGGAACTCGATCGCGACCTGACCGTCCGCTTCAAGGAGCCCGACGTCCTGTTCGATACCGGCTCCTCGGCGATCAAGCCGCGGTTCAGGCGCATCCTCGACGACTTCTTTCCGCGCTACGTGGCGATCCTGCGCTCCGACAAGTACCGCGACTCGATCCAGGAAATCAGAATCGAAGGCCACACCTCGAGCGCTTGGGCGAACCAAAGCTCGGCCGACGATGCCTACTTTCGCAACATGGAACTGTCGCAGACGCGAACGCGCTCGACCCTGCAATACGTGCTGGCGCTGCCGACGGTACAAACGGAAAGTTCCTGGCTCAGACATTTCCTCACCGCCAACGGGCTGTCGTCCTCGAAGCCGATCGTCGATCGCGATGGCGCCGAGAGCAGCGCCCGTTCGCAAAGGGTCGAATTCCGGGTCAGAACCGATGCCGAGGCCAAGATCGCCAACATCCTGCGCGTGATCAGATAGTGAAGCTTCCCGACTACAGGCGCTTCGATCCCCTGAACGGCCTGCGCCAACGCATGGGCGCCCCGTTGGGCCGCTTCACCGCGGCGAAGAGCCCCACCCTGTTGACGGCGGCAGAGCTGGAACAGCTGTCGACCACCGGGATCGAGGTCGAATTGCGCCAGATCCGCCTGCTTGCCGACGGGACGCTGGCCTATAAGGACTGTCGCGTCGCGGTGCACCAGCGCGACCTGCTCCGCGCTGGCGGCGAGGCGCCCCAGCCGACCAGGCTGCCGGCCTTTCATCTGGCGGATTGCGACGTCCTGCAGGACGCCAGACTCAGGCATCCGGACAGAAGCTATATCGCGTCGACGCGCGAAGACGCGCTGTTCGTGCTGCGGCTGTGCACCCGCGGAGAAGACGGATGCGAACGCCGCAGCGAGAGGCTGTCGGTGTGCCAATCCTGTTTGGGCCGCTTGTGTTGGCAGGAGTTCGAGCGCAGCCTGTCGCAGATGGAGGCGCGCGAACTGGTCGCCGCGTTCTCATTGACGACCTTCTTCAAGGCCTACCCGAAGGCCTTGGCGCGGCAGCTGTGGAGCGACGCAAAACGGGCCGGAGCGGACCTATAATGCCCCACCCCGCCGACACCGGAACCCAGCCACCGCCATGCGCCTCTACCTGATTGGCCTCCTCGGCTGCACGCTCGCAGCAGCGGCCTGCGCCGAGGTATCCCTGGTCATCCTCAAGACGCCGATCAGGGTCGTCGCGAGCTACGAACAACCCGAGTACGAAGGCGCCGACTGCGGCCTGTTTACCGTCACCCTGTCGGTCAGCGCGGGAAAGACGACCAGCAGCGAGGAATCCCTGCCGCTGCGCTGCGGCAAGGCCAGGGAGTCGGTGCAGACCCAGGTGCGCAAGCTGGTCTCCTGGCGTCCGCCCTATCTGGCGTTGCGCACCTACTGCGGCATGAGCAACGGCTGGAACTGCGATACCCGGGCCATCTACGCCTACCGCGAGGGAAAGCTGACGAGCCTGGGACGGGTCAACGATTTTCTCGACCCGGCCAAGCCGACCCTGTTTCGAAAATACTATACGGTGGTCGAGTACAACGACCTGGTCGCCCACGGCGGCGAGCGCGTATCGCTGGTGCTGCGCGACGCCGGCGCGGCCTTGGCTTTCGACGCCGACGAGACCTGGTCGCTGAATCGCGAGACCTACGATCGCTTTGCCGCACGCGAGCTCAAATGCAATCCCAAGAAGTCCGGCTGCGACGATGGCTTCAAGGTGGCGCTGGTGTTTAATAGCACCATCGCCAAGCTGACCGGCAGGCAGACCGAGTTGCAGTCCCTGCTGGCCAGCGCCAGGAGTCGGCTCAAGGCGGAAGAGTTGCAGCAGCTCGACGACCTGCTCGTGCAAGTGGATGCGCAGGGCGTCATCAAGCATATGAACGAAGAAAGCTATTGAGGCACCGCCGCCTCGCTTATTGCGCGGCGAGGAACGAGCGGTTAAGCTTCGCCTCGCTCGTTTGCCCTCTACTGCCACTGGTGCGCCCATGAAGTATCACGTCCTCCCGGTCACTCCGTTTCAGCAAAACTGCAGCATCCTCTGGTGCGAGAAGACGCGGGACGCCGCGGTGGTCGACCCGGGCGGCGAACTGCCGCGCATCGTTGAGGCGGTCAAGCAGTTCGGCCTGAAGGTGGTCAAGATTCTGCTCACCCACGGCCACATCGACCACGCCGGCGGTGCCGCGGCGCTGGCGGCCCAGCTCGGCGTGCCGATCGAAGGTCCGCAGGAGGAAGACCGTTTCTGGATCGACCAGCTGCCGCAGCAAGGACAGATGTTCGGCGGCGGCCAGGTCGCGGCCTTCACCCCGGATCGCTGGCTCAACGACGGCGACAGCGTCAGCTTCGGCGAGGTGACGCTGGCCGTGCTCCACTGCCCCGGCCACACCCCGGGCCACGTGGCTTTTTTCGATGCCGCCGACAAGCTGGCCATCGTCGGCGATGTGCTGTTCCAGGGCTCGATCGGGCGCACCGATTTTCCGCGCGGCGACCACGATACGCTGATCCGTTCGATCCGCGAAAAGCTCTGGCCCCTGGGCGACGACGTCACCTTCATCTCCGGCCACGGGCCGATGTCCACCTTCGGCGCCGAGCGCCGCGACAATCCCTTCGTCGGCGACTGGACCTGAGTCGCGGGGCGCAGCTCAGGCCCTCGCCATTTCGTAGACCCGCTCTTCTCCAGGGCTGAATAGCGCCACCAGGGCGGCGAAGAGCTGCCTCGCCTTGGCGCTGTTGTCGCAGTTCATATTGCAGACGAATACGTCGACGGTGACGAAGCGCTTCTCCGGCCAGGTGTGCAGCGAGAGGTGGGATTCGGCGAGCATCACGACGCCGGTGACCCCGCCGCCCTCGCCGAACTGGTGGAAGCACTCGCCCACCGGCGTCAGCCCCGAGGCCGCCACCAAGCCGAGGCTGGCGTGGCGCAGGGCGATCGCGTCGTCGAGCAGTCCCGCGCCGGCAGCGCAGCCGTGAAGGTTGGCCATCAGGTGCAGGCCGTCGATGCCGCCGCTGCTCGTCATGATCGCGAGATTATCCTGGAAAGCGCCGCTCGACAGGGCCTCAGGCGCGGGCCAAGGCCGCGGTCGCCGCCCTCATGCCCAGCCAGCTCGCCTCCTCGAATACAGAATAGCCGCTGGCATCGCTATGGGCGAACAGCAGCCTGCCCTTGAGCTGGGCCAGGCCGCGCGCCGGATGGCTGAGGAAGCCGCGGCCCGGAGAGGCCATCGCGTGGCCCCAGATCCGAATGTCCATCCGCGTGGCCAGCGCGTCGATATCCGGGTGCGCCAGGCGCAGATCGCCGAGGACGTTCTGCGCCAGCGTCGCCCACGACGCCCGCTCGAGGATGCCGCGGTTGCGCGCGAAATCGCCGCCCTGCGACCAGGCGTCGTAGCAGGTGAGCACGGTCGGACCGTGGCTGGCCTGGACGATGTCCTGGTGGGTGGCGACGACGTAGCCCAGACCACGTCCGCCCAGGATCACGTTGTCCCAGGAGAAGGGGGCGTCGGGCCGGTGCATCGGCCAGTCCTCGAGCTCGAGGTTCGCCACCACCCAGGGTGCGGACTCGACCTCCAGCATCCGCCGGTCGGGCAGCAGTTCGGGTCCGATGGCGCGCCGCGCCGCCTGCGCCGGCGCCGCCCAGATGACGGTCTGCGCTTCTAATTCGCGACTCTCCGCAGAGGCTGGAAAATACGCCAGTGCGCGGACACCGCCGCGCACCTCCGTGAGCCGGTACACGAAGCCGCGCTCGCGGCGACCGCGCGAGCGGCGCGCCAACTCCGCGGTGAGGCGGCCCAGCCCCTCGGGCCAGGTCAGGAAAGCCCCCTGCTCGGCGTGCAAGCCCTTGCCGCCGCGGGCGGCGAAGTAGTGGATGCCCATCCACGCCGACACCTGGTCTGCCCCGGTGCCGAAGTCGTCGCGACAACAGTAGTTGAGATACCAGAGCAGCCTTGGCCCCTTGAAGCCGTTCGCCGCCAGCCACTCCGTCATGGTCAGGCGGTCGAGGCGCCGATAGCGCGGATCGGCCGAGGAGAAGGCCGTCGGCATGGCGAAGGCCTTGCGCCCGTCGGCGCCGTAGGCCACCCTGAGTTCGGCCATGGTCTGCTCGAAGCGGCGCCGCTCGTCCTTCTCCCACGGTGCCAGACCCTCCTCGGGAAACACGCCGTCGCGCCAGGCGTCGCCGTCGAACAGCCGCTCCTCCGGCGCGTGCACCAGGTAGCGCTCGTCGTAGCTCGGCGCCTCGACATCGAGCCCGTCGAGCAAGATGCCGAAATCCGCGAGCAGGCGCCGCACGTGCAGCGACTCACGCGAGGGCAGCGGCAGATAGTGCGCGCCCCAGGGAAAACGGGTGACCGCGTTCTCGCCCCAGGCGGCGTTGCCGCCGACCGTGTCTTCCATCTCCAGCAGCAGGTGATCGGTCATCCCC
>JAHFRE010000341.1 GCA_023258955.1 Sterolibacterium sp. | reverse complement strand
AACCGCTGCGGCAGATCGTCGCCAGCAGCCCAGCCTGGCGCTGGCACCAGATTCGCGTCGATGGCGCCGGTCGCATAGACCGGGAAGACTTCGACGCGGTGATCGATGCGGGACCGCGACTGGTCTCGGTGATGCTGGCCAACAACGAGACCGGCGCGCTGCAGGATGTCGCCGCCTTGGCCGCGGCCACCAGCGTTTCGGGCGCAGCCTTCCACAGCGATGCGGTGCAAGCCCTGGGCAAGACGCGCATCGATTTTCGCGCCTTGAACGCCGCCGGCGTGCATGGGTTGACCCTCTCGGCGCACAAGATCAACGGGCCCAAGGGCGCCGGCGCCCTGATCGTGGACAAGCGGGTGGACCTACAGGCGCAGATAGAAGGCGGCGGCCAGGAGCACGGCTTGCGTTCCGGCACCGAGAACGTTGCGGCCATCGTCGGCTTCGGCCTGGCCTGCGAGCTGGCGGTGGCGCGGTTCGAGGTGGGCGCGCAGCTCGCCTCCGCGCTGCGCGCCGAATTGGAGCGGGGCCTGACCGAACTCGGGGCGACGGTGTTTTCCGCCGCCGCACCGCGCCTGCCCAACACCAGCTTCTTCGCCTTTCCCGACATCGACGGCGAGACCCTGGTGGGCAAGCTCGACCGCGCCGGTTTCGCGCTGGCCAGTGGCTCCGCTTGCGCTTCCGCCTCCAGCGAACCTTCGCCCGTCCTGGCAGCGATGGGCGTGGCGCCAGAACTGGCGCGCGCCGCGCTGCGCGTTAGCTTCGGCGCCGGCAACAGCGCCGAGCAGGTGCGCGAATTTCTCGCGGCGCTCGCCGACACACTGTTTCAATTGCGCCGCCTCGTGGCGCTGGCCGGCTGAGATCAGCCTTGCAAGGAGATTGAACATGCTCAAATTTCCCATCTATCTCGACTACTCGGCGACGACTCCGGTCGATCCCAGGGTCGCCGAGAAGATGATTCCCTTCCTCTGCGAAAAATACGGCAATCCCGCCAGCCGTTCCCACGCTTACGGCTGGGAAGCCGAGGCGGCGGTCGAAGAAGCGCGGGTCCAGGTCGCGGCCTTGATCAACGCCGACGCCAAGGACATCGTGTGGACCTCGGGCGCGACCGAATCGAACAATCTGGCGATCAAGGGCGCCGCCAATTTCCATTCGGGCAAGGGCAAACACCTGATCACCGTGACCACGGAGCACAAGGCGGTGCTCGACACCATGCGCGAACTGGAGCGTCAGGGTTTCGAGGTCAGCTATTTGACGCCGGGCGACAACGGCCTGATCACGGCGCCACAGTTCACCGAGGCCTTGCGCCCCGACACCATCCTCGCCTCGGTGATGGCGGTCAACAACGAGATCGGCGTCATCCAGCCGATCGCCGAGTTGGGCGAGATCTGCCGCAGCCGGGGCGTCATTTTCCACGTCGATGCGGCGCAGGCGACCGGCAAGATGCCGCTCGACATGGCGGCGCTCAAGATCGACCTGATGTCGCTGTGCGCGCACAAGACCTACGGCCCCAAGGGCATCGGCGCGCTCTACGTACGGCGCAAGCCGCGGGTGCGGCTCGAGGCGCAGATCCACGGCGGTGGCCACGAGCGGGGCCTGCGTTCGGGCACCCTGGCCACCCACCAGATCGTCGGCATGGGCGAGGCTTTCCGTCTGGCGCGCGAGGAGATGGCGGCCGAGAACCAGCGCATCGGTGCGCTGCGCGATCGCCTGCTCAAGGGCGTCACCGACATCGAGGAGACCTACGTCAACGGCGACCTCAAGCAACGGGTGCCGCACAATCTCAACGTCAGTTTCAACTTCGTCGAAGGCGAGTCCCTGATCATGGCGATCAAGGACGTCGCCGTTTCCTCGGGCTCGGCCTGCACCTCGGCCAGCCTGGAACCCTCCTACGTGCTGCGCGCACTGGGTCGCTCGGACGAGCTGGCGCACAGCTCGATACGCTTTACCCTCGGTCGATTCACCACGGAAGAGGAAATCGATTACACGGTGAAGTTGCTGCATGCGAAAATTGCCAAACTGCGGGAGTTGTCGCCACTCTGGGAAATGCACCAGGAAGGGGTGGACCTCAACACCGTGGAGTGGGCAGCCCATTGATCGGAGAACAACATGGCTTACAGTGAAAAGGTCTTGGACCACTACGAAAATCCGCGCAACGTCGGCGCCTTTACCAAGGACGACGACGATGTCGGTACCGGCATGGTCGGCGCGCCGGCCTGCGGCGACGTGATGAAACTGCAGATCAAGGTCGGCAAGGACGGCGTCATCGAGGACGCCAAGTTCAAGACCTACGGCTGCGGCTCGGCGATCGCCTCGAGTTCGCTGGTGACCGAATGGGTCAAGGGCAAAACCCTGGACCAGGCGCTGGCGATCAAGAACACCCACATCGCCGACGAACTGGCCTTGCCGCCGGTAAAGATACACTGCTCCATTCTCGCCGAGGACGCCATCAAGGCGGCCGTGGCCGACTATAAACACAAGCACGAGGTCTGAGCGTGATGATCACGGTTACCGAAAAGGCGGCGCGTCACGTCGCCAACTATCTCGCCAAACGCGGCAAGGGAGTGGGTGTGCGCTTTGGGGTGCGCACATCCGGCTGTTCCGGCATGGCCTACAAGCTCGAGTTCGTCGACGCGGTCAATCCCGAGGATCACGTCTTCGAGAGCCACGGGGTCAAGGTCTTGGTCGACCCGAAGAGCCTGCCCTACATCGACGGCACCGAACTGGATTTCGTGCGCGAGGGCCTCAAGGAAGGGTTCAAGTTCAACAACCCGAACATCAAGGATCAGTGCGGCTGCGGCGAGAGCTTCAACGTCTAGACTTCGCCGCGGCCATGGATTTTTCCCAGGACCACTTCGCGCTGTTCGGCCTGCCGCGACGCTACGCGCTCGACGCCGAACACCTTGGCCGCCTCTACCGCGAGGTCCAGGCGCAGGTGCATCCGGACAAGCACGCGCATCTGTCGGACGGCGAACGGCGCCTGGCGATGCAGTGGACCACCCGCATCAACGAGGCCTACCAGGTGCTGCGGCTGCCGCTGTCGCGCGCCAAGTATCTGCTCGCGCTCGAGGGCATCGACGTCGATGCCGGGCGCGAGATGGCGCGGGAGTTCCTGCTGCAGCAACTGGAGCGGCGCGAAGCGGTGGCCGAGGCCAGCGCCGCCGCTGATGTCGAGCGTCTCGAGGGACTGCACGCGCAACTGCAAAGCGACTTGGCGCGCGAGTACGCGCAGCTGGCGACCGCGATGGCGTGCGATCGGCAGGCCGATCCGCAAGCCAGCGCGGCGGTGAAGCAGCTGCGGCAACTGATGTTCCTGGAAAAACTGCTCGCCGATATCGACGACGCGCTCGCTGCCGCCGAGGCTTGAACACCGAGACCGCCATGGCCCTACTCCAGATTGCAGAACCCGGCGAGTCGACCGCGCCGCACGAACACAGGCTCGCCG
>JAHFRE010000014.1 GCA_023258955.1 Sterolibacterium sp. | reverse complement strand
AGAAGGCCTTCAAGCTCCTTGCACTGCCCCTCCCGCGTACCCAGTAGCAGCCCCACATAACCATCGCAACTTTTTGTTGCCAAAGGGATTGCTCAGACTACTTCGCCAAAGTTCGGGCTAGAGCTGCCGTGAGCCCGATGGGAACAAATTAACAAGCTCGTTGTCGATCAACTGTTGGGTATGGGCGATGTGGGCCACCATCGCTGATTGGGCACCATCTGCATCTCCCGCCAAAATCGCTTTAGCGATCGTCCGGTGCGCTTTGCCCGAGCCAACACGATAATTCAGGCCAGCCCGAGAGCGAAACTGAAACGTGAAGAGAGGCAGGTTCAGCTTCTCGATCAACGCGCCAAGCTCCGAGTTGCCGCTTGCTTCAACTACAGCGTGGTGAAACCGCTCGTTTTCAAACATGAAGGTGTCGAGTTCGGTTGCGAGCGCGTCGTTCATCCAAAGCCTTGCGACCGGCCGGAATTCTGCGCGGTTGGTGTCCTTTTTTATATTCTGTGCAGCGAGCTTGGCCGCCAATCCCTCCAACGCTTGCCGGATTTCCATGAGATTGTGAACTTCCTGGCGCGTGAGTTGGCGAACGACTGCGCCGCGGTTGCGAATGATTTCAACCAATCCTTCTGCAGCCAAGCGAAGGAATGCTTCACGGAGAGAACTGCGGCTCACGCCAAGGCTCTCCGTAAGTTCTACCTCAATAAGGCGCTGTCCTGGCGCAAACTGACCCTGTCGGATCCCATTCTGAATCGATGTGAAAGTGAGTTCAACTGCGCTCGGCTCATCGTCATTGCGCCGGCCAGGTGAACGCGTGGCGTGCGTTGGGTTCGGATCAGCCCTCTGAACCTTAGGCTTAGCCAACGGACGTGACTTGGTCATATTAATTTGCCAGTTGTTCTTCTCGCTTGGTTAGGAGGTAATCTTTGCAAACTCCATTAATCAGACGATATAATACCACAAGCTTGTCCGCCTAATTTGATGTCGGCACGCTGGCAACGCAATGTCGACAAGGCCTTCGAGTGAATATATTGTCTCCGTTATCTAAATGTTCATCTGTTCATTAGCAGTAACAAAAGGATCTCACAATATGAGATGTCGCGAAACGTCGCCAAAGCAGGTAGACGAACAAGCACGCGGCACGCGACGCCGCCAGGAAACATAGAAGCAAGCAGTCGACGCGAAAAGCATGCATGGACTCAGGTTTCATCGTGCAACGGTGTTTGGCGAGCATCGCGCGATGGTGCCTATGGCTGGCCGGCATAATTAGGAAGCAACATCCTTCATCGGTGCTAAGGTCCAACTGTCACCTAAGGGTTGCTGGAGTCGCATTAAACGGTTCGAGATGAAGGGCGTAATCAAGCGCTATATGGTACGCCGTTGCATGGCGACGCTGACATGGTGACTGTGCGGGTCACGCCGGAAAGCCGCAGTGACGAGACGCTTTATGAGTTTGGGCGCGTGTTGACAACTAATCCCGCGATTAAGGAGATCCACTTGGTATCAGGGGATGCGTATGCCATATCGGATCGTAGTAGGCGATACTCGCGATTAGAAGCGACTGATGCGCGAAAAGTACTACAAGTTTCCCGGCATTTGCAACCGTAAGGCGCACTTTTTACTATGTATACCCGTAGTGGCAAGCGTGCCACTACGGGAGTGACCTTCGCAATCCTAAGCAGTCCCTGTCACTTATGGTGAGGTCCACATTCTACTAACGTGGTTCTTTTACTATAATCTGATTAATAATCGTTAGCGGGATTTGCTTTCCAACCAAGCGGTGAAAGCAACTGGGGATTTGATATGACCAAAACACGACCGTTGGCTAAGCCTAAGGTTCAGAGGGCTGATCCGAGCCCAACGCACGCCACGCGTTCACCTGGCCGGCGCAATGACGATGAGCCAAGCGCAGTTGAACTAGCCTTCACATCGATTCAGAACGGGATCCGTCAGGGTCAGTTTGCGCCGGGACAGCGCCTTATTGAGGTAGAGCTTACGGAGAGCCTTGGCGTGAGCCGCAGTTCTCTCCGTGAAGCATTCCTTCGCTTGGCTGCAGAAGGATTGGTTGAGATCATTCGCAACCGCGGCGCAGTCGTTCGCCAACTCACGCGCCAGGAAGTTCACAATCTCATGGAAATCCGGCAAGCGTTGGAGGGATTGGCGGCCAAGCTCGCTGCACAGAATATAAAAAAGGACACCAACCGCGCAGAATTCCGGCCGGTCGCAAGGCTTTGGATGAACGACGCGCTCGCAACCGAACTCGACACCTTCATGTTTGAAAACGAGCGGTTTCACCATGCCATAGTTGAAGCAAGCGGCAACTCGGAGCTTGGCGCGCTGATCGAGAAACTTAACCTGCCTCTGTTCACGTTTCAGTTCCGCTCGCGCGTAACGCTAAATGATCGCGTTGGCTCGGGCAAGGCGCACCGGGCGATCGCTAAAGCGATCTTGGCGGGAGATCCAGATGCTGCCCAATCAGCTATGGTGGCTCACATTGCACAGACCCAGCAGATGATAGACGACAGGTTCGTTGATCTATTCCCGTCGGGCAAACTGCGCCTGTAAAAGACGAATGAGGTAGTGCGGAATCGGCCCAGGCTCTCGTAGGGTCACGTAAGCCAGGTTGAGCCGGTGGCTGTGTCGCGTTAAAGATGACTAATTACACGAGGCAAGCACAGTGAATCTCTATGACAAAGCATCATGTTGTCGCTGCGTATATTCGGCGCAATTCCCGCTTTAGCAGCTTCCCGCTCGGATTCTTTGGTAATGCCTCGGTAAATACAACTCGTTTGGGGGTTTTGAAACTAGCCATATGCGCGCTGCAATGCGCAATCACTTCTGCCTCGGCAAGGGTCTGGCCCACCTTCAATACAATCACTGCCGTGACCATCTCGACCCAGCGCGAGTCGGGTAGCCCTATTACAGCCACCTCGCTCACTTGCGACAAGCGATAAATCATTTCCTCAACTTCTCGGCTTGCAACATTCTCCCCCCCAGACTTGATCATGTCCTTCTTCCGATCGACAACGGAGATGAATCCCTCCTCGTCGATCGTAGCCAGATCGCCGCTATGGAACCAATCGCCCTCAAAGGAGGCTTTGGTCCGCTCATCATCATTCAAGTAACCCAACATCAGGTGGGGAGACCGATGCACAATTTCCCCTACCTCCCCTGGTCCAACATCCTGCATCCGATCATCGACCACGCGTGTCTCGACATTGAGGACCGCGCGACCGCAGGAGCCAGGCTTGCGCAGTTGATCCTCTGGACGAAGCATGGTGGCCAGTGGCGCGATCTCGGTTTGACCATAAAGATTCCAAAGTCGCACCTTTGGCAGGCGAGCTGCCAGTTCGCGCAGTACTTCAACGGGCATGATGGATGCGCCGTAATAGCCTTTGGCAAGGCTGGCGATCTTGGCAGGGTCTAGCAAAGGGGAGCGCAGCAGGGCAATCCAGATTGTGGGCGCGGCGAAGAAACTTGTAATCTTGAATTTCTCCATCAGTGCCAGCAAGTTGTCAGGGACTGGCTTGGAGGTAATGACGTTGGTGCTGCCAACAAAAATCGCTGGACCAAGAAACACGTCGAGCTGGGCACAGTGATAGAGCGGCAAAGCGTGCAAAGCCCAGTCTTCTGCAGCGATTTCAGCGTCGACTACGCAGCTTACGTACTGCCAGAGCACCGCATCGTGCGTCAGCATGGCTCCCTTGGGAGTCGATTCCGTCCCGCTCGTATAGACAATTTGCGCCAAGTCGGTACTCGCCAAATTGGTTGCTGGCAACGTTGCTTCGCAACAGATCAATTGATCGAACCGATGCATTCCCTCTACAGGCTGACTGTGGTCTTCTGAGGGAAGCCAAATGAATTCCCTGACCTTGGTCTCAAGTGCGGCCGCCGCTCTTGCCACGTCTGCCAACCCAGTGTCGGTTGCCATAACTCCGGCAGCAGCATGCCTGAGGATATAGGCCACCTCCTCGGCTTTAAGCATGAAATTGATGGGGACCAGCACGGCACCCAGCCGCGCCAAAGCAAAACGCAGGGCGGCAAATCCGTGCGAATTGCGGGCCAGCACAGCCACCCGCTCCCCTTGAACCACGCCCATCTGCGATAAGCCCGCGGTCAGTCGGGAGACCAGTGCGTCAAATTCAGCGTAGGTCCATTGGGTGTCTCCGCAAATGATGGCCGTCTTGTTAGGGCAGCGAAGCGCTGTACGGCGCAGTGCATCACCCAGCGTTTGACGACGTATGATGGGATTCATGGCATCCTCTCAATAATTAGAATTGTTCCAAACTATAACTGCGCAACTAACCTCGACGGCTTGAGTCAGGCTAGCTGCTCTTCCGAGCCGCGTTGCTTCATAGCATTTCCTAGAAGGGAGAGCATCGGTTAGCCTACACGTTGCGCCGGTACTGGCCACCGACTTCATAGAGCGCGCTGCTGATCTGGCCCAGCGAGCAGACCTTGACCGCCTCCATCAGCACGGCGAAGACGTTGCCGTCTTCGATTACGGTGCGGCGCAGCCGCTCCAGCATCGGCGCGGCCTGGCTTTGGTTGCGCTTCTGGAAATGTGCCAGGCGCTCGATCTGCGAACGCTTCTCCGCTTCGGTCGAGCGCGCCAGCTCGATCTCGACCTGGGCGTCGCCCTTGGGATTGCGGAAGGTATTGACGCCGACGATGGGATAGGAGCCGTCGTGCTTGCGACCCTCGTAGTAGAGCGACTCCTCCTGGATCTTGCCGCGCTGGTAGCCGGTCTCCATCGCCCCGAGGACGCCGCCGCGGGAGGCCAATGCCTCGAATTCCTTGAGCACCGCCTCCTCCACCAGGTCGGTCAGCTCGTCGATGATGTAGGCGCCCTGGTTGGGATTCTCGTTCATCGTCAAACCCCACTCGCGGTTGATCACCAGCTGGATGGCCATGGCGCGGCGTACCGACTCGTCGGTCGGCGTGGTGATCGCCTCGTCGAAGGCGTTGGTGTGCAGCGAGTTGCAGTTGTCGTAGACGGCGATCAGCGCCTGCAGCGTGGTGCGGATGTCGTTGAAGGCCATCTCCTGGGCGTGCAGCGAGCGGCCCGAGGTCTGCACGTGGTACTTCAGCTTCTGGCTGCGCTCGTTGGCGCCGTATCTGTTCTTCATCGCCACCGCCCAGATGCGCCGGGCGACGCGGCCGATCACCGTGTACTCGGGATCCATGCCGTTGGAGAAGAAGAAGGACAGGTTGGGCGCGAAGTCGTCGATGTGCATGCCGCGCGCCAGATAGGCTTCGACGTAGGTGAAGCCGTTGGCCAGGGTGAAGGCGAGCTGGCTGATCGGATTGGCCCCGGCCTCGGCGATGTGGTAGCCGGAGATGGACACCGAGTAGAAGTTGCGCACGTCGTGGTGGACGAAGTATTCCTGGATGTCGCCCATCATCTTCAGGGCGAATTCGGTGGAGAAGATGCAGGTGTTCTGGCCCTGGTCCTCCTTGAGGATGTCCGCCTGCACCGTGCCGCGCACGTTGCCCAAGGTCCAGGCGCTGATCTTGGCCGCCTCGTCCTCGGTCGGCTCGCGTCCGTTGTCGCGCCTAAACTTGTCCAGCTGCTGGTCGATGGCGCAGTTGAAGAACATGGCCAGCATCATCGGCGCCGGACCGTTGATGGTCATCGACACCGAGGTGGTGGGACTGCACAGGTCGAAGCCGTCGTAGAGCACCTTGATGTCGTCGACGGTGGCGATCGAAACGCCCGAGTTGCCGACCTTGCCGTAGATGTCCGGCCGCTCGTCCGGATCGCAGCCGTAGAGCGTCACCGAATCGAAGGCGGTGGACAGGCGCTTGGCCGACTGGCCCTCGGAGACGCGCTTGAAGCGGCGGTTGGTGCGGTAGGCGTCGCCCTCGCCGGCGAACATGCGGGTCGGGTCCTCGTTTTCGCGCTTGAAGGCGAAGACGCCGGCGGTGTACGGGAACGAACCGGGCACGTTCTCGCGCATGAGAAAACCCAGGATCTCGCCCTCGTCCTCGAAGCGCGGCAGCACCACCTTGCGTATCTTGGTGCCGGAGAGCGAGACACCGACGAGCTGGGTCCTCAGCTCCTTGTCGCGGATCTTCACCACATACTCGTCGGCGCCGTAGGCGCGCTGCATGTCGGGCCACATCGCCAAGAGCTTGTGCTGCGCCGGCTGCAGCTCGCCGGCTGTGGCGGCGAGCGCTTCGGCCAGATCGCCGGTCGGCTTGCCGCGGGTCTCGAGCAGGGCGATCGCCGTGCGCAGCGACTGGCACTGGCGGGCGATGAGCGACTGGGCGCGGGTCAGCCCATGGTAGGCGCGGACCGTCGCGGCGATCTCGGCGAGATACCGCACCCGCGCCGTCGGCACGATGGCGCGCGAACTGGTCGAATGCCTGACGGCGGCTGCCGGCAGCCGGCCCGGCCCGGTCGCGAGACCCAGCACCGCGAGGCGTTCGCGCAGCGCCTGGTAGAGGGCGGTGACGCCGTCGTCGTTGAAGCGCGCCGCCTGGGTGCCGAACACCGGCATGGTCTCGAGCGGCTGATCGAAACGCTGGCGGTTCCTCTGCACCTGCTTGGCGACGTCGCGCAGCGCGTCCTCGGCGCCCTTGCGATCGAACTTGTTGATGGCGACGAAGTCGGCGAAGTCGAGCATGTCGATCTTCTCCAACTGGCTCGCGGCGCCGAACTCCGGCGTCATCACGTAGAGCGAGCAATCGACGTGGCCGACGATGGCGGCGTCGCCCTGGCCGATGCCGGGGGTCTCGACGATGATCAGATCGAAGCCGGCGAGCTTGCAGGCGGCCACCACCTCGGGCAGGGCCGAGGAAACCTCGGCGCCGGCACCGCGCGTGGCGAGCGAGCGCATGTAGATGTTGGGGTGCTCGATCGCGTTCATGCGGATGCGATCGCCGAGCAGCGCACCGCCGCTCTTCTTGCGCGAGGGATCGACGGCGATCACGGCGATCTTCAGCCGGTCGTCCTGGTCGAGGCGGAAGCGCCGGATCAGCTCGTCGCAGAGGCTCGACTTGCCCGAGCCGCCGGTGCCGGTGACGCCCAGCGTGGGGGTGGTGACCGCTGCCGCCTCGGCCCGCAAGCGCGCCTTGATCTCCTCCGCGTAGACGCCGTTATCCAGCGCCGTGATGACCCGCGCCAGATGGCGCAGGCGCGTGTTTCGGTCCGGCGCCGCGAGCGCGGCGAACAACTCCTGCCCCTGCGGTGCCAGCGGTGACAGGTCGACGTCGGCGCGCCGCGCCAGATCGTTGATCATGCCCTGCAGACCCATCTGCTGACCGTCTTCCGGCGCGTACAGGCGCTCGACGCCGTAGGCGTGCAACTCGGCGATCTCGGCGGGCACGATGACGCCGCCGCCGCCGCCGAAGACCTTGATGTTGTCGCCGCCGCCAGCGGCGAGCAGATCGAGCATGTACTTGAAATACTCGACGTGGCCGCCTTGGTAGGAGGTGACGGCGATGCCCTGCACGTCTTCGGCCAGCGCCGCATTGACGATTTCGCCGACCGAGCGGTTGTGGCCGAGATGGATCACCTCCAGCCCGGTCGCCTGCATGATGCGCCGCATGATGTTGATCGAGGCGTCGTGGCCGTCGAACAGCGCGGCCGCGGTGACAAAGCGCACCTTGTTCTTGGCTTTGTAGGGAAGCACTGCGCTGCCTGCGCTGAGATCGGTCATGGCCAGGTCCGTATCATATGTACGCCTCAAAGGAAAGTCTTGACCAACTCTGAAGATTCGCCAGCCACGCGAAGCTAGTTAATCCTTCGCCTGGTTGAATGCCCAGAGTCAACTCAAAGACGATTGATATGCCAGTCGTCAAGCAGCCTGCAATATTCGCAAAAAGAACTTCCCATTAGTCCAATAGTTGCCTGACCAATGCACTGGCTTGCAGGCTATGGTAGCCCCCTGTTCGTGCGAAACGATGTTCAATTCCCTTGACAAGTTATTTTGCAGGATTATATAATCAGACAATAGTGATTGCAACGTTCGTTGAAAAGGAATCGAAATGACACCACTCACCGCCTTCGATAAAATATGGAATCTTCATGTCGTCAAGGAACTAAATGACGGAAGCGTGCTCCTGCACATTGACCGCCATATGATGCATGAACTCTCCTCCTATCAGGGGTTTGACGGTCTGCGCGGGGCCGGACGACGGGTCCGCAATATTGAACTTACGGTTGGTGTGCAAGAGCATATCCTATCAACCGACCCAGGTCGCAACGAGGATAGCTTTGCGCCAGGTGCAGATTTTCTATACACGCTAAGACAAAATACACAAGAGGCTGGAATAGAACTGGTGGATTTTCGTGATTCGCGCCAGGGTATTGTGCACGTCATGGCACCTGAACTCGGCATCGCGCTGCCAGGTGCGACGCTAGTCTGCGGTGATAGCCATACATGTACCGTCGGCGGCATCGGGGCGGTGTCATTTGGGATCGGCTCTAGCCAAGTCGAGGAGGTTCTAGCAACGCAGGTCCTTCCCATGCGAAAGCCTATGCGTATGCGTGTAGTATTTGATGGCATTCTTCAACCCGGCGTTTTCGCCAAAGACTTGATTCTCTATTTGATCGGGAAGATTGGTGCTGGTGCCGGCACGGGCTACGCAGTCGAGTATGCCGGCCCAGTCATCCAGGACCTGCCTATCGAGGGACGGTTTACCCTCTGTAACATGGCGATCGAAATGGGCGCCCGAGTAGGCTTTGTGGCCCCCGATGATAAGACAATTGACTATGTTCGCGGGCGTCGCTATGCGCCAACCGGGAAAAGCTGGACCGCAGCAGAGAGCCATTGGAGGCAGCTAACGACCGACGAGGAAGCGATATTTGACCGCGAAATCACAGTAGACACGACTCTGATAGGTCCGCAAGTGACATGGGGAACTAGTCCGCAGCACGTAATTAATGTTGACGGGCAGGTACCTGATCCTCAGTCTATCTCCGACCCGGAGACGCGTCGCAACGCCGAGCAAGCATTAGCCTATATGGGGCTGACGCCAGGAGCGTCGCTGATCGATTTGCCTATTCAAAATGTGTTTATCGGTTCATGCACGAACAGTCGCCTGGATGATTTGCGGGCGGCCGCAGCGATGATCCAAAAGCGCCGGGTCGCCGCAGGAGTCCGCGCCATGGTTGTTCCGGGCTCGACTTCGGTCAAGCGTGCTGCAGAAGGCGAAGGTCTGGACCGGATCTTCATTGACGCGGGATTTGAATGGCGCGAGTCGGCGTGTTCAATGTGCGGTGCCGTCAATGCCGATAAGGTGGGACCAGGGGAGCGTTGCGTCTCGACGTCCAATCGGAATTTCGAGGGGCGACAGGGTCCGAACTCGCGTACACATCTTGCGAGCCCAGCAATGGCTGCAGCGGCGGCGATTGCTGGAAGAATAGTGGACATCCGTAAGCTGGGGGTATAAATGCAAAAGTTTGATCGCCTGACCGCTGTGGCGGCGCCTATTTTGACTGACAATATTGACACTGATCAGATAATTCCGATTCCGCGAATGCTTGCTTCAATGAGGCCAGACTACGGAGCCGCGTTGTTTGGAAACTGGCGCTACGTTGAGGGTGACCAGCCTAATCCAAGCTTCATTCTCAATAAGCCGCCATTCACGAACGCGAAAATCGTTCTAGCAGGCGAAAATTTTGGTTGCGGTAGTTCCCGAGAGCATGCGGTATGGGCGCTAATGGGATTCGGAGTGCGCTGCGTGATTGCAATGAGTTTCGGAGACATCTTCTTCAACAATTGCTTCAAACGGGGTCTGCTCCCGGTAGTTCTTTCACCGGACCTTGTGCGGTCACTGGCGGCAGAAATTATGTCGACCAGCGAAGCTCACCCAATCACTGTTAACCTTGTCGACCGCAAGATCACAACAGTGGAAGGAACGGAAATCAACTTCTCCATCGACGATGGCCTGAGGGAGATTCTCCTAGAAGGTCTCGACGAGATTGGCAAAATTCTAAAGCACGAGTTGGACATCAATGCCTTCCAAATGAGGGACCGTCAGCTTCGGCCTTGGATATACGAAGCGACGCCTGCGGCGCTGCGCCAACAAATGGCGGTGGCCACCGGTTCTGTCATTACGAGTGAGCCAATAAAGAGATGAACAAGACCACTTCGCGTGCATTGCGGGATATCTTGAAGGCGCCAGGCTGCCATCATTTCCCAACATGTTATGACGGACTTTCTGCCGTCATGGTGAAACAAGCAGGGTTTCCTCTGACTTTCATGAGCGGTGCTGCGGTTTCGGCAAGTCGACTCGGTGGCCCCGATACTGGTCTTATCACCATGTCTGAAATGGCAGATCAGCTTCGATATATTTGTAGTGCAATCCCAGGAATGCCTGTGATCGGGGATGGTGACACGGGAAATGGAAATGGCATGAACGTTCGTCGTACTGTGTCGGAATATGCGCGCGCTGGTGCTGCGGCCGTGATGATCGAAGACCAGGTCGAACCGAAGCGATGCGGTCATTTTGACGGAAAGATGGTCGTCCCACGGGCTGAAGCTAAAATGAGGATCCGCGCTGCCGTTGAGGCAGCACGCGAATATGGTGTCCTCATCGTCGCCCGCACCGATGCGCGCGCTGTCGACGGCTTTTCAGCGGCGATGGATCGGTGCCTTGACTTCGTCAATGAAGGTGCGGACATAATTTTTCTCGAAGCGCCGGAATCCTCGGATGAGTTGCGAACGTTCGCCAGGGAAATTCAAGTACCAACCTTGGCAAACGTTGTGCCGGGCGGGAAGACTCCTGTACTGTCACGGAAGGAATTGGAGGACTATGGATTCAAGCTCGCTGTCTATCATCCCCTACTCTTTGCGTCAATGCGTGCGATGCAGGATGCCCTTTTGCAGATGCGTGGAGAGTCAGCGTCGTTTCCCTTAGCGCTTAGCTTTGAGGAGATGAAGCGTATTGTCGGCTTACCTGAATACGAAGCTCAATCGACTAGGTATAAGGTCTAGACGGGCTGCGCTTAATATTTTGTTGAGCACCAAGGTTAACGCTAGATCGCGAGAACCATCGAGCACAGAAGACCGCACGATGATATCTCAAAGTGATCGGCGACATGCGCAGTGAGCCCATTGAAGACAGGCTAATAACCAGGTCGTTTAGGAGGAAGAGAACTGATGGATTACGCGAGAGAGCAGCGGAATCCTGGAAGGCACCTGATCGGCATCAGCTTCGTAATCGTATTCCACGTCGCGCTGGTCTATGCGCTGGTCAACGGCCTGGCGCACAAGATCGTCGAGACAGTCAGGAAGCCCTACGAGACGAAGCTGATCGAGGAGGCGAAGAAGCCGCCGCCGGACAAGACGCCGCCGCCGCCGCCCAAGCTCGCGCCACCACCGCCGGCCTACATCCCGCCGGTGGAGGTGAACATCTCGGTGGCCGCCCCCGCCGCCAACACTATCAGTTCGACCACGAGCAGCCGACCGGTGGCCGCGCTGCCGCCGGTGGCCGCAAGGCACGTCGAGCGCACCGCCCCGGTGATCGACGCCGCCCGCTCCTGCCAGCAGCCGGAGTATCCGGCAGCGGCACGGCGCAACGAAGAGACGGGGACGGTGACCCTGAGGTTCCTGATCGGGGTCGATGGGCGGGTGGCCGAGAGCAAGATCGAGACCTCGAGCGGTTATCCGCGTCTCGACGAGGCGGCGAGGCGTGCTCTTTCCCTGTGCCAGTTCAAGGCGGGGACGGTCGACGGCAAGCCCGAGACCTCCTGGGCACGGCTGCAGTACGTGTGGAAGCTCGAATAGCAGCGGCAATGCCCAGCGCAAGACACTCAATCGAAGCACAGGAGATAGGAAGATGGCAATGAACAGAATATCGGTAATGGCTGCTGCGCTGATGGCAGCAACATTCTTGGCAGCGCCGCCGGCCGCGGCCGCAGATGCTCCGGCAGCGCCGGCGGTGGCCGCGGCGGCCAGCGACGCCGCCAAGGTGACGCCGGTGGCCTCGGGCCTGCCCGAGGTAAAGAAGGAAGAGGCGAAGAAGGACGTCGAGAAGATCGACAACCCCTACGGTCTGGACGCCCTGTGGAAGACCGGCGACTTCGTCGCCAAGGGCACGCTGATCATCCTGGTGATCATGTCGATGGGCAGTTGGTACATCATCGTCACCAAGTTCTACGAACAGCTGAAGATGTTCTCCCAGGCCAACGCCGCCAAGACCTCCTTCGATCAGGCCCGAAGCGTGCAGGAGGGGATCAACGCGCTGGAGGCGGGCAACGCCTTCCGCTACATCGCCGAGTCGGCGGTGGAGGCGGGCAGCCGGCACGAAGGAGCGATCGTGGCCAAGATCGACCAGCACACCTGGCTCACCATGCAGATCCAGCGGGCCACGGAGAGCGTGCAGAACCGGTTGCAAGACGGCCTGGCGTTTCTGGCCACGGTCGGTTCGACCGCCCCCTTCGTGGGTCTGTTCGGCACGGTCTGGGGCATCTACCACGCGCTGACCGCCATCGGCATCGCCGGCCAGGCCTCGATCGACAAGGTGGCCGGTCCCGTGGGCGAAGCGCTGATCATGACGGCGATCGGCCTGGCAGTGGCGGTGCCGGCGGTGCTGGGCTACAACTGGCTGGTGCGGCGCAACAAGGTGGCGATGGAGAAGATCAGAGGATTCTCCGCCGACGTGCACGCCATCCTGATGGGCGGTAAAGGTTAAAGGCCAAGAACATGAGCATGACTGTAGGCACAGAATCGAGCGACGAGGACGAGGTCGTCTCGTCGATCAACACCACGCCCCTGGTGGACGTGATGCTGGTGCTGCTGATCATCTTCCTCATCACCATCCCGGTGGTGACGCAATCGGCGCGGGTGGAACTGCCCAAGGAAGAGAACGTGCCGACGGTGACCAAGCCGGAGAACGTGCTGTTGTCGGTGAGCCGGGAAGGGGAGGTGTATTGGAACACCCTCCTGATACCGGACAACGAGGACCTGGTGAATCGGCTGAAGAAGGTGTCGGTGCTCGACCCGCAGCCGGAGGTGCACATCCGCGGCGACATGGATGCGCGCTACGAGGCGGTGGGGAGGGTGGTGTTCGCCTGCCAGCGGGCGGGGATCGTCAAGATCGGCTTCATCACCGAGCCGCCGGGGAGGGAGGGCTGAGATGTCGATGAACGTGGGACCGAGCGGAGGCTCGGGGGATCCGGAAGTGATGGTGGAGATGAACACCACGCCGCTGATCGACGTGATGCTGGTGCTGCTGATCATGCTGATCATCACGATACCGATCCAGACGCACGCGGTGAAGTTGAACATGCCGGTGGGCAATCCGCCCCCACCCTTGAAGCCGCCGGAGATCGTCAGGATCGAGGTGGACTTCGACGGGACCGTCATCTGGGACGGGCAGGTGGTGCCGGATAGGCCGACGCTCGAAGGCAAGATGGCGACCCTCGCCGCGCTGCCGGATCAACCGGAAGTGCATCTGCGACCGAACAAGCTGGTGCTCTACAAGTCGGTGGCGATGGTGATGGCGACCGCGCAGCGACGGGGCGTGACCAAGATCGGTCTCGTCGGCAACGAGCAATTTATGAACTGAGCATGAGTTGAGGACAGAATGATGACGGACATAAAGCTCCTCCTTCGCGGTCGGATGTTGGCCGCGCTTTTTATTCTCGCTGAGGCCTGCGTGGTTATGCAGGCGTCGGTTCGCCAGGCTGAGCGCGACACGGCGCGCTCCGAGGGCAGTTAGCCGTGACACGGACAATAGACTCAGCGGAGTATGGCTATTCCGACACAAGCGCCTTTACCCGGCAGCGAATATTCGTGCAGCATTTGTCAAATTGACGGCAGGCTCTCGTTTACCTCTTTCGGCCAGCACGCCCCACGAACTGTTTGCCGATTGTTTTGAAGTCATGTTCGGGCACATCCACAAGGGAGAGAGAGCATGGCTCCTTAAACACATGGAAAGGGCTCCCCCTAGACATAGAACAAAATTCTGTGATAGAATAAACATGCATACTGGTGCTTTGCACCGACAACGGTGAGCTACAACCGGCCTTTCGGGGCGAACGCAGCAAGCAGTACTAAACCAAGACAAGAGCCGGTTTGCCGTCTCTTAACCGCCACCAAGGTTCTTTTGGTGCGCGTCACGACAACTCAGTCTGAACATTTATGTTCTCGACTGAATGCCTGTCCAAGAGCTAGACAGCTTGAGGCCATACATTTCAACCTGCGCGGGAAAGCACTTCTTACCCGCCGGGGATAAATGCGCTCAGCTTTTTCCAACATAACCTATATATACTCTTCACTGCTTGGTTATCGCTTACGGTGGACAGCCGACAATAATGAAAGGGTTCTTAAAGGGCGGGTTGCTTGTGATTGGTACGTTGTGTCATGCCTATTCTAACCAATTGTAATAATGTAATAGACAGTGACATATTAAATTAACGAGTGACAGATACTTTTCACTGGTGACATAAAGTATTAACGCTCAGCACCAAAGGAGAGAAAAGATGGCTTCAGTGAACAAGGTGATTCTGGTGGGCAACCTCGGGCGTGATCCGGAGACCCGCTACATGCCCAACGGTGAGGCGGTGACCAATTGCACCCTGGCGACCACCGACACCTGGAAGGACAAGACCAGCGGCGAGAAGAAGGAGGCCACCGAATGGCACCGCGTCGTTTTCTTTCGCCGCCTGGCGGAGATCGCCGGGCAATACCTGAAGAAGGGTTCGCAGGTGTACATCGAAGGCTCGCTGAAGACCCGCAAGTGGACCGACAAGGAAGGCCAGGAGCGCTACACCACCGAGATCGTCGCCGACAGCATGCAGATGTTGGGCAGCCGCTCGGGCAGTGGCGAAGCGCCGCCTGCGCGCGATTCGAGCGCCGCCGCGAGCGGTTCCGCCAAGCCGCCGCAACAGCCAGCGGGCGCGGGGTTCAACGACTTCGAGGACGATATCCCCTTCTAGGAATAGTGCGCCCGGGAGCTGGAAATCCGCCGCGCTGCTGGTGTATCCTCTGCGTTCCCGCAAGCATGGCACGGCCCGCACAATGGATACGAACTGGCGTCCCGAGTACAGCGTGGGCATCGACGACGTCGATGACCAGCACAAACATTTGCTGCGCTTGCTCGCTCGTGTCGGCACCTTGACGTCGACCGGCAAGGGGGGCAGCGCGCTGAGTAAGTTGATGGCCGAGTTGCAGGACTATGCGGCGTTCCATTTTAGCTCCGAGGAACACCTGATGAAGTCCGTGGCTCTGCCGACCAGCCACGTGCAACTGCACCTGGCGGCGCACGGCCAGTATTGGCGTAGCGTTGCCGACTTTCAGGCACGCTTGCAGGCGGGCGATGCGAGCGTCGGTCTGGCGCTGCACGCCTTTCTGCAAAGCTGGTGGCTGAATCACATCTGCGAACTGGACCGGGAACTCGGACAGCTGATGCTTGCCGCGCCGAGCCTCGGATGAAGCGCGCGAGTCCGCGCGTTCCGTGGCATCTGCGGCTGACCTTCTGGTATCGGCGCCACGGCTGGACGGCGCGCCTCGGCCTGGTCCTGGCGATGGCTGTGTTGAGCTTGGTGGCGGCCTGGGCCTTGCCGGCGCTGTGCTTCGCTCAGGGCTGGGCGGACCCGCGCGACGGGATGGCCGGCGCCCTGCTCGCGGGGGTGACCCTGGCGTTGCTGACGACGGTCGCGCTGCTGATCTTGCTGTCCTTGGTGATGGACCGCGCGCTCGACGATTTCACCGGCGACAAGAAGTTTCTCGGCTTGTCCGACGCGCAACAGCTGGACAATTTTGGCCTGATCGCCGCTGACCTGAACCGCATCGGGCCGTACAACGACGTCTTGCGTGGTCACCTCAAGGACGTGACGACGGCCACCGAAGCCGCAGCCGGTGACATGGCCAACCGGCTCAACCATATCTTTGCGCAGAGCGAGACCCTGCTCGAAGAGGTCCGCCAATCGGTGATCCGTTCCAACTCGCTGTCGCAGGAATCGGAAGACGAGGTGCAGCGCAACGTCAACGCGATCGAAGCCCTCAACGAATACGAACAGCTGCGCATGGGCGAGCTGCGCAAGGAGCAGCAGCGGGTGGCCAAGATGGCCGAGGTGGTGCGCTCGCTGGGGCCGCTGGCGGAAACGATACGGCAGATCGCCAAGCAGACCAATCTGCTGGCTTTGAACGCTTCCATCGAGGCGGCGCGGGCGGGCGAATACGGCAGAGGCTTCGCCGTCGTCGCCGACCACGTGCGCGAACTCTCGGCGCAGACCGACAAGGCGGCGGCGGAGATCACCACGGGCATCGCCAGCGTCACCCGCGCCATCGACGAGAACCTGGTGGCGACCAAGGCGGCGTCGGGTGAGGACGAGGAGAGCCGCCGCATGGGCCAGATCAGCGAGCAGATGCAGGAACTGGGACGACGTTTCGCCGATGTGGTCGAATACCTGCAGGGTCTCACCAGCAGGTTGAACAGCACCTCCGAAATCATTTCCAACGAGGTTCTGGAAACCCTGGGCTGCCTGCAGTTCCAGGACATCACCCGGCAGCAGCTGGAACTGGTGGCGGGCGCGTTGGTGCAGCTCGACAACCACGCCGCCTTGCTGGCCGACGCCGCCCGCCAGGGACACGTGGCGCCGTTGCAATTGGTTCCGCTCAGCGATCACCTGGAGGCGCTGTCGTCCGGATACGCCATGGAGCAGCAGCGCGTCACCCACAACAACCTTTCCGGCAAGGTCACTCCGGCCAATCCGGGGGCCGCGTCCGGGCCCAAAATAGAGCTCTTCTGACATGACAGACAAAAGCGATACCCTTTCCTTTAGCGGCGACGCCGCAGCCAAGCGCCTCGCCCGGGCCTGGCTCGCCGTCGGCATCACCGCCCTGATCGTCTCCGGCCTGCTCGCCGTGTTGCTGGTGGTGGCGCGCACACCGGGCATGCAGGACCTGTTCCCACGCCGGGACTTCTTCCGCTCGGCGCTGGTGGTGCATGTCGACCTGTCGGTGTTCACCTGGTTCATGGCTTTTGCCGCCTTGCTCTGGAGCCTGGCCGGCAGTGCCCGCCTGCTCTGGATGGGTTGGAGCGGGTTGGGCTTCGCCGTCGCCGGAACGCTGGTCATGGGCGCCTCGCCGTTCCTTCCCGGTGCCGAGCCGCTACTCAACAACTACATTCCCGTCCTCGATCAGGACTACTTTCTGCTGGGCCTGACCCTGGCCGGCGCCGGCTTCGGATTGGCCCTGTTGCGCCATCTGCTCACCGGCTGGCCTGGCCAGGCGCTCGGCGGTGCGGGCGGCGAGTTGCGGCTGGGCATCTACCTCGGCGCGGTAACCGGCGCGGTTTCCTACGCGGCGCTGGCCGCCTCGCTGGCGACGGTCCCGGAGATCAAGGGCACGGCCTTCTACGAGCTATTGTTCTGGGGTCCCGGGCACACGCTGCAGTTCCAGCACTCGCTGTTGATGCTGGTCGCCTGGTGGTGGCTGGCGCAGGAGTTGGGGGCGCCGCCGCGGGCCAGCAGCCGCTCGGCGACGCAACTGTTCGCGCTGGCGACCCTGCCGGTGATCGCCGTGCCGATCATCTACGTCTTCTGGCCGCTGGGATCGGATGGGCACATGGCGGCATTCGCCCTGCTGATGCAGATCGGCCACACGCTGATGCTGCCGTTGATGGTGCTGCTGCTGCTGGCCCTGCCGCGTTCCTGGCCGGCGCGGCGGCCGGCGGCGGCGGCGCTGTGGGCCTCGGTCCTGCTGTTCGTCTGCGGCGGCGTTCTCGGCTATCTGATCCGCGGCGTGAACGTGGTGATTCCCGCCCATTACCACGGCTCCATCGTCGGCGTCACCCTGGCCTTCATGGGCCTGGCCTACCTGCTGCTGCCCAAGCTCGGCTACGCCGAAGCGGACGGACGCATGGCGCGCCTGCAACCCTACGTCTACGGCGGCGGCCAGCTGCTGCACATCGTGGGTCTGGCCTGGTCCGGCGGCTACGGCGTGCAGCGCAAGGTGGCCGGCGCCGATCAGGTCCTGTCCAGCGTCTCGGAGAAGGTGGCGATGGGCATGATGGGCCTGGGCGGCGCGATCGCCATCATCGGCGGCGTCATGTTCATCTGGGTGTGCCTGAAAGCGATGCTGGGCGGGAGAAGATCCTAGCCGCCGCGGCTCGCCCTCAGAGGCTGCGGATCTTCTCCAGCAAGGCGGTGGTCGAGCTGGCGTGGACGAAGGGTATCGACTGCACGCTGCCGCCGGCGGCGAGCACCTCGCGGCCGCCGATGATGCTGTCGACCGGCCAATCGCCGCCCTTGACCAGGATCTCCGGTAGGCAGCGCAGGATGGTGGCCAGCGGCGTGTCCTCGGCGAAGCTCACCACCAGGGAAACGCACTCGAGCGCCGCCAGTAGCGCCATGCGGTCGGCGAGGCGATTCACCGGCCGGTCCGCGCCCTTGCCCAGGCGGCGCACCGAGTCGTCGCTGTTGACGGCGACGATAAGACTGGCGCCGAGTTGTCGCGCCTGCGCCAAATAGGTGACGTGACCGCGGTGCAGGATGTCGAAGCAGCCGTTGCTGAACACCCGTGGCCGGGCCAGTTGCGCCGCGCGTGCGGCGAAATCCTCGGGGCGACAGAGCTTGGCCTCGAACGCCGGTGGGGTCAAGATGGGCGAGGCCACGCCAGGCTCAAGGCTTGGCCGTCGGTTTCTTTTCCGCGGGCTGGGCGTCTACCTGCCGCGCCTGCGCATCGCTGATGATCTCGAACACGCGCACCACCTTGCGCACGCCGGCCGTGGTGCGCGCCACTTCCACCGCCGCATCGGCCTCGCCCTGGGTGACCAGGCCGAGCAGGAAGACCACGCCGCCTTCGGTGACCACCTTGACGTGGTTGGCGGAAAACTTGTTGCTGTCGACGAAGCGCGCCTTGACCTTGGTTGTGATGTAGGTGTCGCCGGTGTAGGAGGCGGGACCGGCGACCTCGACTTCGTTGGTGATGCTCTTGACGTTGGGCACGCTCGCCGCCTGCCGTTCCGCCTCCGCCTTGGCGGCGCCGTCGGCAACGCTGCCGGTTAGCAGGATGCTGCGGTTGTAGCTGGTGACGTGGACCGTGCCCCGCTCGCCGATCGTGTCGCGGATGCGGGCGGCGGCGCGCATCTCTATGCCCTCGTCGGTGACGTAGGTCTCCGCCGGCCTGCGGTCGGTGGCGATCAGGGTGCCGGCGCCGAGGCTGACGGCGGCGGCGCCGAAGCAACCGCCGAGCAGGGGCAGCGATGCGGCGAGCAACAACCAGGCGAGCCTGGCTGGCAGCGTCTTGTTCATGGGGGTTCTCCTTGGGATCCGAGCAGCAGGCTGTCGATGCCGTCGCAAAGGCAGTGCAATACCAGTAGGTGTACCTCCTGGATGCGCGCCGTGCGCTGGGCCGCCACGCAAATGTGCACATCGCCGTCGCGCAGCAGCGCCGGAACGCGGCCGCCTTCGCGACCGGTGAGGGCGACCACGCCCACCTGCTGTTCGCGCGCCGCGGCGATCGCCTCGAGCACGCTGGACGAATTGCCGGAGGTGGAGATCGCCAGCAGCACGTCGCGGGCGTTTCCCAGCGCCCGCACCTGCTTGGCGAACACGTCCTCGTAGCGATAATCGTTGGCGATCGAGGTCAGGGTCGAGGTGTCGGTGGTCAGGGCGATCGCCGCCAGCGGCGGCCGTTCGATCTCGAAACGGTTGATCAACTCGGCGGCGAAGTGTTGCGCGTCGGCAGCCGAACCGCCATTGCCGCAGGCCATGATCTTGCCTCCACCGAGCAGGCTCGCCGCCATCATGGCGACGGCGGCGGCGATCGGCCCGGCCAACAGCGGCGCGGCGTCGAGCTTGGTCTGCGCGCTGTCTTCAAAGTGCTGGGTGATGCGGCGGACGAGATCCATGGTGGGCCTGGCAAATGGGGTTTTCTGACCGCGTCGATTCTAGCATGGGCGATTTTGTGTCCCGCGGCCCCAGCTAGAGTTCGACGAACACCTCGACGCGCAGCCGGGCCCAGGGATCCGGCCCCTGCTGCAGGCGTTCGATGCGCGCCGCAACGCGGGCACCAGCGTCCATCTCGGCGGCGACCGCGGCGTTATCGCGGCGCGGCAGGTAGCCCAGCTTGTGGCCTTGCCAGGCGACGCTGACCGCTCTTGCATCGTGCGGGTTTTGCGGTTCGCGCGTCAGCTCCAGGGCGTCGCCGACGCGCAGCTGCTGCCACAGCGTCGCCGCCTCGTGGTACTGGAAGCCGGCCAGCGGCGAGCTCTGTACCACCATGCGCACCACCGTGCGCTCCGACTGCGCCGCCGCGCTGGCGGCGAGGAGCAGCAGGCTAAGGCAGAGCGAACGCATCTTTCAGCCAACGCAGCTTGCTCTCGCACAGGGCCTCGAGCAGCACGGCGTCGAAGCGGCAGGGCCTGCCGCGCGCGGTCCTGGCGTGGCGCTGCAGATAGTCGTGGGCGGCGATGATCAGGCGCCGCTGCTTGGCTGCGGTGATGCTGGCAGCGGCGCCGCCGAAGGCGTTCGAGCGGCGCAGCCGCACCTCGACGAAGACCAGGGTGGCGCCGTCGGCGCAGACCAGGTCGATCTCGCCGCCGCGCACCCGCCAGTTGCGCGCCAACAGACGCAGTCCCTGGCGCGCCAGATAGTCCGCGGCCAGCGCCTCGGCTTCCGCGCCGCTGCTTGGGCGCGACGTCGCGGTCAACACGGCGCTCGCTCCGACTTGCGCCGCCGGCGGCCGCAACCGACAATGCCGGACGCAGGCGCGAGGGGAGGGTGGTTGATGGAGGGCGACGGGGCGACCATGACGACGGCATTGTACGTCGTTGCGACGCCGCTGGGCAATCTCGGCGACATCAGCGCCCGCGGCGTAGACACGCTGCGTCGCGCCGCCGTCATCGCCTGCGAGGACACGCGCCACACGCGCCGCCTGCTCGACCATTTCGAGATCCGGGCGCCGCTCGTCGCCGTGCATCAACACAACGAGGCGGCCGCGGCGCAAAAGCTGCTCGCCTTGCTCGACGCCGGTCAGTCGGTGGCGCTGGTGTCGGATGCCGGCACCCCGGGGATCTGCGATCCGGGCGCGCGGGTGGTCGCCGCGGTGCGCGCCGCCGGCCATCGTGTGTTGCCCATCCCGGGTGCCAACGCCGCGGTCGCGGCGCTCTCGGTGGCGGGCTTGATCGAGCCGCACTTTCTGTTCTGCGGCTTCTTGCCGAGCAAGGCGGCGGCGCGGCGGCAGGCGATCGTCGCGGTCAAGGAGGTGCAGGCGGCGCTGGTGTTCTACGAGGCGCCGCACCGCATCGTCGCCACGATCGACGATCTGGCGGCGCTGCTCGAACCCAGCCGCCGCTTGTTGATCGGGCGCGAGCTGACCAAGCTGTTCGAGCAGACGGTCGAACTGCCGCTGCTCGAGGCGCCGGCCTGGCTGGCGGCCGACGAGAATCGCCGTCGCGGCGAGTTCGTCTTGGTCGTCTCCGCCCCACCGCCGGTAGCAGCGCTGCCGGCGGCGGCGCTGCGCGTGCTCGAGTTGCTCCTCGCCGAGCTGCCGCTGACGCGTGCGGTCAAGCTCGCCGTCGACATCACCGGCGTGTCGCGCAACGCGCTCTACGAGCGGGCGCTCGCCTGGCGCGCCGAGCGCGGCGATAGCTCGACGCTATAATCGCGCCATGCGCACACTGACCATCGCCCGGCCCCTGGACGCGCACCTGCACCTGCGCGACGGCGCCGCCATGGCGATGGTCTTGCCCGACACGGCGCAGCGCTTTGCCGCCGCCATCGTCATGCCCAACCTGAAACCGCCGGTGACGACGGTGGCCGCCGCGGCGGCCTACCGCGAGCGGATACTGGCGGCGCTGCCCAAGGGCCTGCGCTTCGAACCGCTGATGACCCTCTACCTGACCGACGACACGACGGCGGCTGAAATTCACGCGGCGCGGGCCAGCGATTTTGTTCACGCGATCAAGTACTACCCGGCCGGCGCCACCACCAACTCCGCCGCCGGGGTCACCGACATCCAGCGCTGCCGGCAGGCGCTGGCGGCGATGGAGGCCAGCGGCCTGCCGCTGTTGGTGCACGGCGAACTGACCGATGTCGCGGTCGACGTCTTCGACCGCGAGGCGGCCTTCATCGAACGGGTGGCCCTGCCCCTGAGGCGCGATTTCCCCGGTCTGCGCCTGGTGTTCGAACACATCACCACCGGCGATGCGGTGGACTTCGTGCGCGGCGCCGGACCCGGGGTCGCGGCGACCATCACCGCCCATCACCTGCTGCTCAACCGCAACGCCATCTTCGCCGGCGGCCTGCGCCCCCACAACTATTGTCTGCCGCTGCTCAAACGCGAAGCCCATCGGCGGGCGCTGGTCGCCGCCGCGGTATCGGGCGATCCGAAATTCTTTCTCGGCAGCGACTCGGCACCGCACGGGCGTAGCGCCAAGGAGGCCGACCACGGCTGCGCCGGCTGCTACACTGCCCACGCCGGCATCGAGCTCTACGCGCAGCTGTTCGACGCCGAGGGGGCGCTGACGCGGCTGGAAGGCTTCGCCAGCCACTACGGCGCCGATTTCTACGGCCTGTCGCGCAGCCGCGAGACGCTGACCCTGGTCAGCGAGGCGTGGACGGTGCCGGTGGCGCAGGCCTTTGCCGATGGAGAAGCGCTGGTGCCGTTCATGGCCGGCGAAACGATCTTGTGGAGGGTGCAACCATGAAGTTGAGCAGGCGCGCGGCAACGGCTGCGCTGGCCTTGATTGCCGCGCTGGCGGGCGGCTGCCGCAGCGATTCGGCCTCCTACATGATCAACGGACCGGAGCTGAGCCTGACCCTGATCGTCGACCAGAACTATCTGTGGGACGACGAGTGGCAGCTCGGACTGCTGACCACGCGTCAGCCCGATTGCATGCGCCGTCACAACCTGCAGCCGGCGCCGCTCGATGGCTTGAAGCTGGACGTCTACCAGGCAGCCGACGGCGCCTACATCGTCAAGCAGGGCAATAATTGGTACATCGCCGAGACCAAGAAGTGTCAGCTGCAGCGCTTCAAGGCGCCGCCGCCGGAGCCCGGCGAACTGCGCGGCAGTTTCGAGTTCAAGGACGGCAAGCTGACCTTTGTCGCCCTACCCAAGCCGCCGGCACCACCGCAGGCCGTCGCTACACCAGCAGGCGCCACGCCCGCCGCCGCGCCGGCAGGGGCCACATCGGCCGCCACCGCGCCGGCAGCGCCAGCACCGACCGAACCGCAGGCCGCCCCGACCCTGCCGGTCGCACCCGCGGCGGGCCGCTGAACTTGTTCTCGCGCCTAGCCCTCTACGCGCCGCTGGCCGCCTATGGCGGTGGCGTCGCTGAGGGTGGCGAACCACCCGACGGCGAGACGCTCAACGCCCAGGCCGCGGCCGCCGGCATCGTCAGCGGCGGCGGCGCCGCCCTGCGTTTCGTCGTGCCCGGCGGCAGCGGCATGTCGTACGAAGAGCGGATCTACTGGCTGGGCGAAGTGGAGACACGGCCAGGCGTGTGGCACGACGCCTTCAACGCCATGGTCTGGCTCGCCTTCCCGCGCACCAAGGCGGCCTTGAACGGCCGCCATCACCAGGCCCATCTCGGCCGCGATAGGTGGCGACAGACCGGTTGCGGGCCCCTGCGCGACAGCCTCACCCAGTTCGATGAATGCGGTGCCATCGTCGTCTGTTCGCGCCTCGACCTTTGGCGGGCGCTGTGCGGCCATCGCTGGCAGGAGCTGTTCTGGCAGCGCCGGGCCGAGGTCTTGGAGCACCTGCGGCTGTTCGTCTTCGGCCACGCCAGCTACGACATGCTGCGCCGGCCGCACCTGGGCCTGTGCGCCAAGTCGCTGCTGCTCCACGTCGACCCCGACTGGCATCGGCTGAGCGAGGCGGAGCAACTGGCCGACGTTGACGCCCGGGTCGCGCAGCGCTTCGCCGGGGCTTTTTCACCGCGGCCGCGCGACCTGCAACCCCTACCCCTGCTCGGCTGGCCTGGTGCGACGGCAGCCAACGAATGCGCCGAGTACTATCTCGATCAGCGCCAGTTCAGACCGCTGCGGCTGTTACAATCGACAGCGGAAGCCCGCTAGGCAGCCGCTGTGGATGCAAATCCATGGAGGAAAGTCCGGGCCCCGCAGAGCAGGATGCCGGCTAACAGCCGGGCGTTATAAGTCGCGCTCAGGATGCATTTGAGTTGCGGCCCAAGGCGACGAACAGGGCAACAGAAAGATACCGCCTAAGCTCGCAAGAGACGGCAAGGGTGAAATGGTGGCGCGCCGCAAGGTGCGCCGGTGCCGCGCGAGCGGTGCCGGGGTAAGAGCCCACCGCGGACGTGGCGACACGGACGGCACGGTAACCTCCATCCGGGGCAAGGCCAAATAGGGAAGCGATAGCGTTGCTCGCGCTGCTTCCGGGTAGGCTGCAAGAGCCCGTCGGCAACGGCGGGCCCAGAGGAATGGCTGCCCACGACAGAACCCGGCTTATCGGCGGGCTTCCACTCCCGATTCCAGAATTTACTTTAGCTTTAAACCCCATCCCTATTGTTTTTTAAGGATTATTACCTGCGCGAGCTTTCGCCGGTAAGTCCTTGTCTGGACAAGAAAAAACCACGTTTGGCGCTTGACCCACCCATGAATTTGCTCTACAGTGGGAAGAAGTGGGGAAATGTGGGAATCCGGGGGTCGCCCGGCCCCCTCGCGACAAGACGGGAGACTGGATGTTTCAAGGGGCGGCGGCGCTGAGTCTGGATGTCAAGGGACGCATGGTCGTCCCGTCCCGGCATCGCGACGGACTGGCCCAACCCGACGCCGGCCGCCTCGTACTGACCGCCCACCCGCACCGTTGCCTGCTCCTCTATCCGGCCCCGGCGTGGGAGCCGATCCGCGCCAAGATCCTCGCCGCCCCCAGCCTCGAGACCCAGTCGGCGATGTTGCGGCGCTTGCTCGTCGGTTTCGCCACCGACGCCGAGATGGACGCCGCCGGCCGCCTGCTGGTGCCGCCCGAGTTGCGCCAATACGCGGGCCTGGAGAAGCAGGTCTGGCTGGTCGGCCAGGGCAGCCATTTCGAAATCTGGAGCGATGCCGGCTGGAAGCAGCAGCAGGACGCGATATTTGCCCTCGGCGACAAATTGTTGCCGCCGGGACTGGAGAGCTTGACGTTGTGAACGAGGGTGCGCCCCCGGTGCACCGCAGCGTGCTGCTGCAAGAGGCGCTCGCCGCGCTGCAGGTGAAAGCAGAGGGTCGGTATGTCGACGCCACCTTCGGGCGCGGCGGACACAGCGCAGAAATACTGCGGCGCCTGGGTGAATCCGGACGTCTGCTGGCAATAGACCGTGATCCGGCGGCGATCGCCGCGGGGGCCGGGATGGTCGATGGGCGGATGACGTTGCTGCACGCCGCCTTCGGCGCGATGGACGAAGTGCTGGACGGTCTGGGGTGGAACGAGGTGGATGGGGTGCTGCTCGATTTGGGCGTCTCATCGCCGCAGTTGGACGAGGCAGAGCGCGGATTCAGCTTTCGCCACGACGCGCCCCTGGACATGCGCATGGATACGAGCCGCGGCGAAACAGCGGCGCAGTGGTTGGAGCGGGCTTCTCAACAGGAAATCAGGAGGGTGATAAAAGATTATGGCGAAGAACGGTTTGCTGATGCGATTGCAAAGGCGGTTGTTGCTGCTCGGGGCGAACACCGTATTTCAGGCACACGACAATTTGCCGCGCTCGTGGAAAAGGCCGTTCGTACGCGCGAACCGGGCAAGCACCCGGCGACGCGTAGCTTTCAGGCTCTACGGATTCACATCAATCAGGAACTTGAGGAGTTGTCGCTAGCCCTGCCCACCTGCGCCCAACGGCTCGCGCCCGGTGGACGCTTGGTGGTGATCAGCTTTCACTCGCTCGAAGACCGCCTGGTCAAGCGTTTCCTGCGCAGCCGCGCCCAGCCGCCCGAACTGCCGGCGCGACTGCCGTTACGCGCCGCCGAGATGTCGTCGCCGACTCTGCGCCTGGTGGGCAAAGTGGTGTTTCCGGGCGAGGCTGAAATCGCCGCCAACCCGCGCGCTCGCAGCGCTGTCATGCGCGTCGCGGAGAAGCGCTGATGGCCCGGATCAACGCCATCCTGCTGGCGCTGGCGGTGGTCTGCGCCCTGGCCACCGTCAGCGCCAACCACACCGCGCGCAAGCTGTTTACCGAGTTGGAGCGGGAACAGGCGCGCAGCCAGGCGCTGGAGGTCGAGTGGGGTCAGTTGCAGCTGGAGCAGAGCACCTGGGCTGCTCCCGGCCGGGTGGAGAAGATCGCCCGCGACAAGCTGCGCATGAAAGCGCCCGGGCCCGGTCAAATCATCAGCATCGATGCCGTTCGATGAAGGATCGCACCCCGTGAAGTTCTCCCAAAGCCCACTGCTGTCGCAGGGCCTGCCGGCCTGGCGTTCGCGTCTGCTGCTGTTGGGCTTGCTCGCCGCCTTCGCCGTGCTCGGCGGCTGGTCGGTGTACCTGCAGGGCTTCAACAGCGTCTTTCTCCAGGAGAAGGGTGCCTCGCGCTATTCGCGCGTGATCGAACTGTCGGCCACCCGCGGTCGGATCATGGACCGACACGGCGACGTGCTGGCGGTGTCGACGCCGGTAAAGTCGGTCTGGGCCATCCCCGAGGACGCCAAGCTAAACCCGGGACAGCTGCGCGCCCTGGCCGGCCTGCTGGAGCTGGACGTGCGCGAGCTGGCGCGCAAGCTCGGCTCCGACGCCGACTTCGTGTTCGTCAAACGACAGATTCCGCCCGACACAGCCGAGCGGGTGGCGGCGCTCAAGCTGCCAGGCATCCACGACCAGCGCGAGTATCGCCGCTACTATCCTTCCGCCGAGGTGACGGCGCATATGCTCGGCTTCACCGGCGCCGAGGACGTCGGCCAGGAGGGGGTGGAGCTGGCTTTCGAGGCGGCGCTCGCCGGCAAGCCGGGCAGCCGGCGGGTGATCAAGGATCGGCGTGGTCAGGTGGTCGAGGACGTGGAATCGATCCGCGCGCCGCAGGACGGGCGCGACGTGCTGCTGGCGCTCGACGCCAAGATCCAGTACTTGGCGCACAGCAATCTGCGCCAGGCGATCGCCGAGAACCGGGCCAAGGCCGGCGGCATCGTCGTGCTCGACGCCAAGACCGGCGAGATCCTGGCCCTGGTCAACTCGCCGACCTACAACCCCAACAACCGGGTCAAGCTGGCCGGTGCGCAGCTGCGCAATCGTGCCCTGACCGACACCTTCGAGCCGGGCTCGACCCTCAAGCCCTTCACCGCGGCCCTGGCGCTGGAGGCGGGCAAGTACCGCGCCGACACCCTGATCCAGACCGCGCCGGGACGCCTGACCATCGGCTCGGCGACCATCCACGACGCGCACATGCACGGCATGCTCACCGTGGCCCAGGTGATCCAGAAATCCTCCAACGTCGGCGCCGCGAAGATGGCGCTGAGCCTGCCGCCGCAGGAGATGTGGGCCATGCTCGACAGCCTCGGTTTCGGTAGCCCGTTGAAGCTGGGTTTCCCCGGCGAGGTCGGTGGCCGCCTGCGGCCGTTCAAGAAGTGGCAGCCGATCGAACAGGCGACCATGGCTTACGGCCACGGCATCTCGGTGACCCTGATGCAGCTGGCGCGCGCCTACCTGGTGTTTGCGCGCGACGGCGATCTGCTGCCGCTGTCGCTGACCCGCCTGGAGTTGCCGCCGGCCGAGGGCAGGCCGGTGTTCTCCAAGCAGACGGCGCACGAGGTGCGCGCGATGCTGGAGATGGCGGTGCTGCCCGGAGGCACCGCGCCGAAAGCCCAGATCCCCGGCTATCGCGTCGCCGGCAAGACCGGCACGGCGCACAAGATCGAGTCAGGGGTGTACGCCGACAAATACATCGCCTCGTTCGTCGGTTTCGCCCCCGCCTCCGATCCGCGGTTGATCGTCGCGGTGATGATCGACGAGCCGGCCGGCGCCGCCTACTACGGCGGCGACGTCGCGGCGCCGGTGTTCGCCCGGGTCATGGCGGCGAGCCTGCGCGCCCTCGGCGTCGCCCCCGATGCGCCGGGCCTGCAGGCGAGCCTCGACTCGCCGGCGGTCAAGGAGAGCATGTGAGCGCCGCCGCCCAAATCCTCGAACAACTGCGCCACCAAGGGGTCGAGCCGACCGGCATGTGCGCCGACTCGCGCCAGCTACGCCGCGGCGAGGTCTTTGTCGCCATGCCGGGATCGAGAAGCGACGGCCGCGCCCACGTCGCCGACGCTGTCGCCCGCGGCGCGGCGGCGGTGCTCTGGGAGCGCCAGGGTCAAGCACCCGCCGCCATCGCGGTGCCGAACATCGGCGTGACGGGCCTCGCCGCCCTCTCGGGGGAGCTGGCGAAGCGGGTGTACGGCGCACCGTCGCAGCGCTTGTGGATGGTGGGCGTGACCGGCACCAACGGCAAGACCTCGGTCAGCCTGTGGATCGCCCAGACGCTGGCGGCGACCGGCCGGCGCTGCGCCGTGGTCGGCACCTTGGGCAGCGGCTATCCGGGCGAGTTGCAGGCGAGCCCCAACACCACGCCGGACGCGATCAGCCTGCAGCGCCGTCTCGCCGATTTCGTTGCGAGCGGCGCCCAGGCCTGCGCCATGGAGGTCTCTTCGATCGGCCTGGCCGAAGGCCGGGTCGCCGCGGTCGAATTCGACCTCGCCGTGTTCACCAATCTCAGCCGCGATCACCTCGACTATCACCCGAATATGGAAGCCTACGCCGCCGCCAAGGCAGCGCTGTTCGAGACGCCGGGCCTCGCCGCGGCGGTGCTCAATGTCGACGATCCGCGCGGCCGCGAGATCGCCAAGACGCTGGCGGGCAAGGGTGCGCGCTGCATCGGCTACACCCTGGACGATGCGGCCGCGCACGCTGGCCTGGTCGACGACATCGTGGTCGCCGAGGCGCTGCACTTTGGTGCTGCGGGCCTCGGCTTTCGCGTCCGTCACGGCGGCACCGCGGCCGAGGTGGTGGCGCCGGTGCTCGGGCGGTTCAACGCCGCCAACCTGCTGGCGGTGATCGGCGCCCTGCTCGCGTCGGGCGTCCCCTTGGACCGCGCGGCGGCGCAGCTGGCGCAGATCAGCGCTCCACCGGGGCGCATGCAAGCCGTGCCGGGAAATGCCCAGCAGCCGCTGCTGGTGGTCGACTACGCCCACACCCCGGACGCGCTGGAGCAGGCGCTCTCCACCCTGCGCGAAGTGGCTCGGGCCCGCGGCGGCAAGCTGCACTGCCTGTTCGGTTGCGGCGGCGAGCGCGACAGCGGCAAGCGGCCGCTGATGGGCGCGGTCGCCGAACGCCTGGCCGATCGCGTTGTCGTGGCGAGCGACAATCCCCGGCGCGAGGCGCCCGCTGCGATCATCGCCGACATCCTGAGCGGCATGGCGAGCACGCCGCTGGTCGAGCCCGAGCGGGCGAGCGCGATTCGACTGGCCGTTGCCGGCGCCGCGGCGGCGGATGTGGTGCTGCTCGCGGGCAAGGGGCACGAGGACTATCAGGAGGTCGCCGGCGAGCGCCGGCCCTTCTCCGATTCGGTCGAAGCCGCGAAGGCGCTGGCGGCTTGGGAGCCGCGTTCATGACCATGTTCAGCCTGCGCGAGGCAGCCGACGCCTGTCACGGTGAGCTGCACGATGCGCCCGAGACGGTGCGCTTCGTCGCGGTGTCGACCGACAGCCGCAGCGTCGCCCCCGGCGAGCTGTTTGTGGCGATCGCCGGCGAGAACTTCGACGGTCACGATTTCGTCGCCGCGGCGCTGGCTCGCGGCGCCGTGGCGGCGCTGGTTTCGGCCGAGTGGGCGCGCAGCCGCGGACAGGGCTTGGCGCTGATCGTGGTCGAGCAAACGCGGCTGGCGCTCGGTGAACTGGCGGGGGCCTGGCGCCGACGCTTCGAGCTGCCGCTGATCGGGGTGACCGGCAGCAACGGCAAGACCACGGTCAAGGAGATGTGCGCTTCGATATTGGCGGCGTGGACCGGCGACCCGGGCTGCGTGCTGGCGACGGCCGGCAACCTCAACAACGACATCGGCCTGCCGCTGATGCTGCTGCGCCTGCGCAGCAACCATCGCGCCGCGGTGATCGAGATGGGGATGAACCATCCGGGCGAGATCGACTATCTCGCGCGCATCGCCCAGCCGACCGTGGCCGTGATCACCAACGCCCAGCGTGCTCATCTCGAGGGCCTGGGCGGGATCACCGCCGTGGCGCGGGCCAAGGGCGAAATCTTCGCCGGCCTGCGGCCGGGCGGGGTGGCGATCATCAACGCCGACGATGGCCACGCCGCCCTGTGGCGCGAGTTGGCCGGCGCCTACAAGCGGGTCGACTTCTCCCTCGAGCGCGAGGCTGCGGTCAGCGGCCGCTACGCGGCGCAAGGCTATGGCGGCCGGCTCGAATTGACGACGCCGCAGGGACAGGCCCTGGTCGAGTTGCGCCTGCCCGGCCGCCACAACGCCGCCAACGCGCTGGCGGCGGCGGCGGCGACCCTGGCTGTCGGCTGCGGTCTGGCCGCCGTGGTCGCCGGCCTCGACGCCTGCAGCTCGGTCAAGGGTCGCTTGCAGAAGAAGGCGGGGGTGAGCGGCGCCGTCGTGATCGACGACAGCTACAACGCCAATCCGGATTCGCTGCGCGCCGCCATCGACGTGCTGGCGGCGATGCCGGGGAAGAAGATCCTGGTCTTGGGCGACATGGGCGAGGTCGGGGAGGCCGCCGCCCAGTATCACGACGAGGTCGGCGGCTACGCCAAGAGCATGGGCGTGGACCTGCTGTTTGCGGTCGGCGAACACGCGGCGACGGCGGTGCACAACTTCGACGGCGGCGCCAGCCACTTCAAGAACGTCTACGCCCTGATCGAGGCCCTGCGACCGGCGCTCGACGCGCAGACCACGGTCCTGGTCAAGGGCTCCCGCTTCATGAAGATGGAGCGGGTGGTCGAGGCAATAACGGTGGCCCCAACGTGAGCCGAGGAGTCGACAATGCTGCTTGAGCTCGCCCAATGGTTGGCGAAGGACGTGCGCGCCTTCAACGTCTTCGGCTACATCACGTTGCGCGCCGTGCTGGCGACGCTGACTTCGCTCGGCATCTCCTTCATCCTCGGGCCGACGGTGATCCGCTGGCTGACCTCGAAGAAGATCGGCCAGTCGGTGCGCGACGACGGCCCGCAGAGCCACCTGATCAAGGCCGGCACGCCGACCATGGGCGGCGCCCTGATCCTGATTTCGATGGCGGTGAGCACGCTGTTGTGGAGCGATCTGTCCAACCGCTTCATCTGGATCGTCCTCGTCGTCACCCTGGGCTTCGGCATCATCGGCTGGATCGACGACTGGCGCAAAGTCGTGCACCGCAATCCCAAGGGCCTGGCGGCGCGGACCAAGTTCTTCTGGCAGTCGGCGATCGGCCTGATTGCCGCCGTCTATCTCGCCTTTTCGGTGTCGGCCCCGGACAACGCCCGCTTCATCGATCTGTTCTGGGCCTGGGTGCAGAGCGGCTTCAACATCAACCTGCCGCCCAAAGCCGATTTGATCGTGCCCTTCTTCAAGACCGTATCCTATCCACTGGGGGTGGTCGGCTTCATCACCCTGACCTTCTGCGTCATCGTCGGCGCCAGCAACGCGGTGAACCTCACCGACGGCCTCGACGGTCTGGCGATCATGCCCACCGTCCTGGTCGGCGCGGCGCTGGGCCTGTTCGCCTACGTCGCCGGCCACGCCGGCTACTCGAGATACCTGATCCTCCCCTATATCCCCGGTGCCGGCGAACTGACCGTGTTCTGCGGCGCCATGGCCGGCGCCGGCCTGGGCTTCCTCTGGTTCAACGCCTACCCGGCCGAAGTGTTCATGGGCGACGTCGGCGCCCTGGCGCTGGGCGCCGCCCTTGGGACCGTGGCGGTGATCGTGCGTCAGGAGATCGTGCTCTTCATCATGGGCGGCGTCTTCGTCGCCGAGACCCTGTCGGTGATGGTGCAGGTGCTCTATTTCAAGTGGTCGGGCGGCAAGCGCATCTTCCGCATGGCGCCGCTGCACCATCACTACGAGTTGTCAGGCTGGAAGGAAACCCAGGTGGTGGTCCGCTTCTGGATCATCACCATCATGCTGGTGCTGTTCGGCCTGTCGACCTTGAAGATCAGATGAAGCTGGAAGGCAAACTGGTCCTCGTCCTCGGGCTCGGCGAATCGGGCCTGGCCATGGCGCGCTGGTGCGCGCGGTTGGGCGCGCGGCTGCGGGTCGCCGATACCCGTGCGGCGCCGCCGGCGTTGGCCGAATTGCGGCGTGCGCTGCCTGCGGCCGAGTTCCGCTGCAGCGATTTCATCAAGGGCGCGGACAAGGGCCTGCTCGACGCTGTCGATCTGCTCTGCCTGTCGCCGGGGCTGTCGGGTGGCACGCTGCTGGTGCTCAACGCCCGGGCGCGCGGCATCCCGATCGTCGGCGAAATCGAATTGTTCGCCCGCGCGCAGCGGAAGCTGCAGCCCGAGGGCGGCGGCAAGAAGCGCAGCCAGTTGATCGCCATCACCGGCACCAACGGCAAGACCACCACCACCGCCTTGACCGGACACCTGTGCCGCGCCGCCGGGCTCGACGCCGAAGTGGCGGGGAACATCTCACCGGCGGCGCTCACCGCCTTGATGGCGCGTCTGGACGCGGGCCGCCTGCCCGACGTCTGGGTGCTGGAGCTGTCCTCGTTCCAACTGGAGACGCTGGAGCTGCTCGACGCCGAGGTCGCCACCGTGCTCAACATCAGCGACGACCACCTCGACCGCTACATCGACATCGAGGACTACGCCAGCGCCAAGAAACGCATCTTCAGCGGCGAGGCTGCCCAGGTGCTCAACCGCGACGACGCGCGGGTGAAGAAGATGGCGATTCCCGGCCGGCGCCTGCTCAGCTTCGGCCTCGACGCGCCGGGCATGGCCGACGATTTCGGCCTGCGCCAGAATCGCGGCGGACCCTGGCTGGTGCAGGGCGATCAGTTCCTGCTGCCGCTGACGGAAATGCCGCTCGCCGGCAGGCACAACGCCGCCAACGCCGCCGCCGCCCTGGCGCTCACCCACGCCATCGGCCTGCCGCTGTTGCCTATGATCGAGGCGCTGCGCACCTTCCGCGGCCTGCCGCATCGGGTGCAGTTGATCGCCGAAGCCGAGGGGGTGCGCTACTTCGACGACTCCAAGGGAACCAACGTCGGCGCCACCGTCGCCGCCCTGCACGGGCTGGCCACGGCGGCAAGCAAGATCGTGCTGATCGCCGGTGGGGAGGGCAAGGGACAGGACTTTTCGCCGTTGGCCGAGGCCACGGCGCGCTGCGCCCGCGCCGTGGTGCTGATCGGCCGCGACGCCGGCCTGCTCGAGGCGGCGATCGCCGCCAGCGGCGTGCCCCTGCTGCGCGCTGCCGACATGGCGGAGGCGGTGGAGCTGGCCGCGCGGGCGGCGCGGCCCGGCGACTGCGTGCTGCTCTCCCCGGCTTGCGCCAGCTTCGACATGTTCAGGAACTACGCACATCGCGCCGAGGTCTTCATCGCGGCGGTGGAAAGCCGCAGCGGCGCGCGGAGCCCGACGCCATGAGCATTGCCTTCGGCGGCTTGATCGCTGGCAGAAACGGCGGTGCCAAGGCGGGCGCCCACCGTCGCCCGCAGGCCGGCACCAGCCAGGAGTTCGACCCCTGGCTGCTCTGGCCGGCGCTGGCGCTGCTGCTGTTCGGTCTGGTGATGGTGTACTCCGCCTCCATCGCCACCGCCGAGGGCAGCAAATTCACCGGCTACCAATCGGCCTACTTTCTGGTGCGCCACGCCATCTTCCTGTGCATCGGCGTGGTGCTGGCGGTGGTCGCCTTCCAGGTTCCGCTGCGCATCTGGCAGCAGGCCGCACCCTGGCTGTTCGTGGCGACCATCGTCCTGCTCGTCGTCGTCGTTATCCCCCACCTCGGCCGCGCGGTGAACGGTGCCCAGCGCTGGCTGCCCCTGGGCCCGGTGAACCTCCAACCTTCGGAGCTGGCCAAACTCTTCGCGGTGCTGTACACGGCGGATTACACGACGCGCAAGCTGGCCGACATGGAATCCTTCCGCCGCGGCTTCGTGCCCATGGCGGTGGTGATGCTGCTGGTCGGCGGCCTGCTGCTCAAGGAGCCGGACTTCGGCGCCTTCGTGGTCATCGTCTGCATCGCCGTCGGCATCCTGTTCCTCGGCGGCATCAACGCCCGCGTCTTCTCGGCGCTGCTGTTGGTGCTGCTGGTCGGCTTCGTGCTGCTGATCTGGATTTCCCCCTACCGGCGCGAACGCATCTTCGGCTTCATGGATCCTTGGCAGGACGCCTACGGTCGCGGCTACCAACTGTCGCACGCGCTGATCGCCTTCGGTCGCGGCGAATGGCTGGGGGTCGGCCTCGGCGCCAGCGTCGAAAAGCTGTTCTATCTGCCGGAGGCGCATACCGATTTTCTGCTCGCCGTGATCGCCGAGGAGTTGGGTTTCGTCGGCGTGCTGGCGGTGATCGCGATGTTCGCGCTGGTGGTGCAGCGTGCCTTCGCCATCGGCCGCCAGGCGCAGAGCCTCGACCGGGTCTTCGCCGGCCTGGTGGCGCAGGGGGTCGGCATTTGGATCGGCGTCCAGGCGTTCATCAACATGGGAGTCAACATGGGCCTGCTGCCGACCAAGGGCCTGACCCTGCCGCTGATGAGCTTCGGCGGTTCGGGCATCGTCGCCAACTGCGTCGCCCTGGCCATCCTGCTGCGCGTCGATTATGAAAATCGACTGCTCATGCGGGGGCTCACCGCATGACCACCTCGCTCTTCGATCATCGCGTCGAGCGCACCCTGCTGGTGATGGCCGGCGGCACCGGCGGCCACATCTTTCCCGGTCTGGCGGTGGCCGACGCGGTCCGCAATCAGGGCTGGAAGGTGCTTTGGCTGGGCAATCCGGCGGGCATGGAAGCCCAGCTGGTGCCCGCCCACGGCTACGAATTGCTGCCTCTGCGCTTTCCGGCGCTGCGCGGCAAGGGTCTGCTGGCCAAGGCGCTGCTGCCCTGGCGCCTGCTCTCGGCATGCTGGCAAGCACGCAAGCAATTGCGGCGCGTCGCCCCCGACGTGGTGCTGGGCCTGGGCGGCTTCGTCAGCTTTCCCGGCGGCCTGATGGCGCGGTTGCAGGGACGGCCGCTGCTGGTGCATGAACAGAACTCGGTGGCGGGACTGGCCAATCGCGTCTTGGCTCGCCTGGCCAGCCGCGTGCTGACGGGCTTTCCCGGGGTGCTGGCGGGCGGCGAGTGCTGCGGCAATCCGCTGCGCCCGGAGCTGTGCGCGCTGCCCGAGCCGGCGGCGCGCTTCAAGGACAGGAGCGGCCCGCTGCGTCTGCTGGTGCTGGGCGGCAGCCGCGGCGCCGCCGCCTTGAACGCTCGCGTGCCGGAGGCGCTGGCGCTGCTGCCGGCGACCGATCGGCCGCTGGTCAGGCATCAATCGGGTGAGCAGCAGTTGCAGGCGCTGCGCGAGAACTACGGCAGAGCCGGCGTCGAGGCCGACTGCGTTCCCTTCATCGAGGACATGGCGGCGGCCTACGCCTGGGCCGACCTGGTGATCTGCCGCGCCGGCGCCCTCACCGTCGCCGAATTGGCGGCCGTCGGTGTGGCCAGCGTGCTGGTGCCCTTTCCGCACGCGGTCGATGACCACCAGACGGCCAACGCGCGCTTCCTCGCCGGCGCCGGTGCCGCCATCCTGTTGCCCGAGGCGCGCGCCAGCGCCGCGGAACTGGCGCTGCTGCGCAGCCTGACCCGGTCGCAGTTGCTGCAGATGGCCGAGCGCGCGCGCGCCCTGGCCAAACCCGGCGCGACGGCCTTCGTCGCCCGCGCTTGCATGGAGTCGGTCAAATGAAACACAAGGTCAAGCGCATCCACTTCGTCGGCATCGGCGGTTCGGGCATGAGCGGCATCGCCGAGGTGCTGCTCACCCAGGGCTTCGAGGTCAGCGGTTCAGACCTCGCCGACGGCGCTGCGACCCGACGCCTGGCCGGGCTGGGTGTGCGCATCGCGCTTGGGCACGCGGCGGAGAACATCGCTTGCGCCGACGCCGTCGTGGTGTCTACCGCGGTCGGTGCCGACAACCCGGAGGTGGTGGCGGCGCGCCAACGGCGGATCCCGGTGGTGCCGCGGGCGCTGATGCTGGCCGAGTTGATGCGCCTGAAGCAGGGGATCGCGGTCGCCGGCACCCACGGCAAGACCACCACCACCAGCCTGATCGCCAGCATCCTCGCCGAGGGTGGCCTCGACCCGACCTTCGTCATCGGTGGCCGCCTCAATTCTGCGGGAGCCAACGCGCGTCTGGGCGGTGGCGATTTCCTGGTCGCCGAAGCCGACGAATCGGATGCCTCCTTCCTCCATCTGCAGCCGGTGGTCGCGGTAGTCACCAACATCGACGCCGATCACATGGAGACCTACGGCCACGATTTCGGCCGGCTCAAGCAGGCCTTCGTGGATTTCATCGAACACTTGCCCTTCTACGGCGTGGCCGTGCTCTGCGCCGACGACCAAAACCTGCGCGACATTCTGCCGCGGTTGTCGAAGCAGGTGGTGAGCTACGGCATCGCCGAGGGCGCCAACGTGCGCGCCGAAAATCTGCGCGCCGACAGCGGCCGCATGCGCTTCGACTGCGTGCGCGAGAACGGCAGCGTCAGCCGCTTTCCGGTGACGCTCAACCTGGCCGGGGTACACAACGTGCAAAACGCGCTGGCCGCGATCGCCGTTGCGGCGGAGGTCGGTGTCGGCGATGCAGCGATCGCCCGGGCGCTGGCCGAGTTCAAGGGCGTCGGCCGACGCTTCCAGCGCTACGGCGAGGTCGCCGCGAGCGGTGGCGGCAGCTTCACCCTGATCGACGATTACGGCCACCATCCGGCGGAGATGCGCGCCACCTTGGCGGCGGCGCGTGGCGCCTTTCCCGGCAGGCGCCTGGTTCTCGCCTACCAACCGCATCGCTACACGCGTACCCGCGACTGCTTCGAGGATTTTGTCAAGGTCCTGTCCGGGGTCGATGTGCTGCTGCTGACGGAGGTGTACGCTGCCGGCGAGTCACCCATCGTCGCCGCCGACAGCCGCGCACTGCTGCGCGCCATCCGCGTCGCCGGTCGGGTCGAGCCGCTGTTCGTCGAGCCGGTCGGCGAACTGGTCGGCGCCATCCTGGAGGTGGCGCGAGACGGCGATGTGGTGATGACCATGGGCGCCGGCTCGATCGGCGGCATCGCCGCGAGAGTGGTGGCAGAGCGTGGCTGAACGGCGCTGGCGCGGCGAGCTGCGCGTGGCCGAGCCGATGGCGACCCACGTCACCTGGCGCGCCGGCGGTTTTGCGGCGCGCGCCTACTACCCGGTCGACCTCGACGACCTGGCGCTGTTTCTCGCCAGCCTGCGTCACGACGAGCCGCTGCTGTTCGTCGGCCTGGGCAGCAATCTGCTGGTGCGCGACGGCGGTTTTCCCGGCACCGTGGTGTTCACCCGCGACGCCCTCAAGGAGTTGCGCCAGGACAGCGACGGTTGCGTCTACGCCGAGGTCGGCGTCAGTAGTCCCAAGCTCGCCCGCTATTGCGCCAGCTGCGGCCTGTCGGGCGCGGAATTTCTCGCCGGCATTCCGGGCAGCTTCGGCGGCGCCCTGGCCATGAACGCCGGCTGCCACGGGGCGGAGGTCTGGCACTTCGTGCGCAAGGTGCTGATGCTGGACCGCCAGGGCAATCGCGTCGTTCGCTCGCCCGCTGACTTCACGGTCGGTTACCGCCACGTCGGCCTGCAAGCGGTTTGCGACGAATGGTTCGTCGGCGCCTGGCTGGATTTTCCGCGCGGTGACAGCCAGGCGGCGCGCAGCCGCATGCGCGAGCTGCTCGATGCGCGCGCGGCGAGCCAGCCGTTGGAGTTGCCCAACGCCGGTTCGGTGTTCCGCAATCCGCCCGGCGATCACGCCGCGCGCCTAATAGAAGCCGCCGGCCTCAAGGGTTTCAGCATCGGCGGGGCGCGAGTCTCGGAAAAGCACGCCAATTTCATCGTTAATCCCGACAGCGTGGCGACAGCGACTGCGATAGAAATGCTAATCGACCATGTTCAGGCCTCGGTGAAGCAGAAGTTCGGGGTAGAGCTGCAGCGGGAAGTGCGAATCGTGGGGGTGATGGCTTGAACTGCAGGGACTTTGGCAAGGTGGCGGTGCTCATGGGCGGAAGCTCGGCGGAGCGCGATATATCACTGCTCTCGGGCGGTGCGGTGCTCGCCGCGCTGTTGCGCCAGGGCGTCGATGCGCAGCGCTTCGATCCGGCCGAACGCGAGCTCTCGGCGCTGCGTCGCGACAACTTTGGGCGCGTCTTCATCGCGCTGCATGGCCGCGGCGGCGAGGACGGCACCGTCCAGGGGGCGCTCGAGACTCTCGGCCTGCCCTACACCGGCAGCGGCGTCATGGCCTCGGCGATCGCGATGGACAAGTGGCGCACCAAATTGATCTGGCAGGCGGCGGGTCTGCCGACGCCGCGCTATCGCCTCATCGATGCCCAAACCGACTGGCCGACACTGGCGCGCGAGTTGGGCCTGCCGCTGATCGTCAAACCGGTGCGCGAGGGTTCTTCGCTCGGTGTCGCCAAGGCAGACAGCGTCGCCGAGCTGGCACCGGCCTACGCGGCGGCGGCCAAGCTCGATCCGCTGGTAATGGCGGAGGAGTTCATCGCCGGCGACGAGTACACCGTCGCCGTCCTCGAGCAGCGGGTGCTGCCGCTGGTGCGAATCGTCGCCCCCGCCGCGGGCTACGACTACCAGAACAAGTATTTCACCAACGCCGTGCGCTACGATTGCCCGGCGCAGCTGGCCCAACCCCAGGCCGCCGCCATCGGCGCCGCCGTGCTCGAAGCCTTCCGCGTGCTCGGCTGCCGCGGCTGGGGGCGCGGCGACCTGATGTTGCGCCCCGACGGCAGCTTCTTCCTGCTGGAGATGAACACCGTCCCCGGCATGACCGACCATTCGCTGGTGCCGATGGCGGCGCGCGCCGCCGGCATGAGCTTCGACCAACTGGTGCTGTCCATCCTCGGGGGGGCGCAACTTGGCTAAGCTACCCAGCCTCAGTCGCCAGGATGCGAAAAAGCGCCAGCAGGCGGCCGCTGACGCCTTTTGGGAACGGCCGGAATTGATGGGCATGGTCGCCGACCTGCTGTTCATATTCGCCGCCGCCGCGCTGAGCTATTCGGCGGTGCTGGCGGCGTCCCGCCTGCCCTTCTTTCCCCTGCGCGAGGTGGTGGTGGACAACGCGCCCAGCCAGGTGAGCCGGGCGCAGCTCGAATTCGTGGCGAAGAACTCCCTGGCCGGCAACTTCTTCACCGTCGACCTCGAAGCGGTGCGCGCTGCTCTCGAAAGGCAGCAGTGGGTGCGCCACGCCTCCGTACGGCGGCGCTGGCCCGACGGCCTCGCCCTGTCGGTCGAGGAGCACGTCGCCGCCGCCCGGTGGCAGCAGGCGAGCGACCGGACCGAGACGCAACTGGTCAACGATCACG
>JAHFRE010000340.1 GCA_023258955.1 Sterolibacterium sp. | reverse complement strand
GCCGGCACGCTGACCCAGACGCCGCAAGGCCCGGCGACGGCGCTCGAAGAATCGGTGCTCGAGCGGATGAAGTCGCAGGACCGGGTATTCCAGTTCAAGAGCCGCATGATCGTCAATTACGAGACGGTTTCTCTGCTGATCACCAACATGCCCAGCGACGACGAAGCCAAGGCTGGGCGAATTCGCGACTATGCCGCAATCATCGCCGAGTCGGCGCAAGATGCGGTGGCGAACATTTCGCTGCGCGCGGATGCCGTCGCGCGGGCCATGGAATTACGGCGTTTGGCGGAGATTGGCGGCTCGGGTGTCAAGGCCCTCCAGGAGAAACACCGCACCCAGCGCACCGACACGCAGCGGGTGCTCGAGCAGATGGTCGACCGGGTCGAGGGGATGTACTACCGCTTCGGACTGTCGGACACCCAGGAAGCAGCCGTCAGCGACGTCGTGCGGTCGACCCGAGACGAAGTGTTCGGCCTGTTCGAAAGATTTGGCTCCGACTTCGATGACCAGCTTACAGCGATACTCGGCGGTCTCGACCTGGCCAGCACCTACCAGATCGACATGGAAGAGACCGCGGCGGTCGCCGACGAACTGTGGGACTGAGGCGACGCAAATGGGCTGGCGATCAGCCATCACCGCCAATCAGCACGCCGACGAGGCCGGCGTCGTCGCCCAGTTGCTCGACGCTTGGCGCGCGGTCGCGGTGGACGGCGCGGCGGTGGCGGAGCTGGCGCGGCAGCTGATCAAGGGGGTTCGCGGCGCGAGCGCGGGCGCCGCCGGAGTGGACCAGCTGTTGCAGGAGTTCTCGCTTTCCAGCCAGGAAGGCGTGGCGCTGATGTGCCTGGCTGAAGCGATGCTGCGCATTCCCGACAAGGACAACGTCGATCGCCTGATCCGCGACAAGGTCGGCCGCGGTGATTGGCGGGCGCACCTGGGTCACAGCGACTCGCTGTTCGTCAACGCCGCCGCCTGGGGGCTGTTGATCGGCAGAACGCTGGTATCGACCAGCAGCGAGCAAAAACTCTCCAGCGCGCTCGGCCGGGTCGTCGCCCGCGGCGGCGAACCGCTGCTGCGGCGGGCGCTGGACCTGGCGATGCGCCTGCTCGGGCAGCAGTTCGTCATCGGCCAGGGCATCGCTGCGGCGCTCAAGCGCAGCCAGGGTAAAGAGGCCCAGGGTTATCGCTACTCCTACGACATGCTCGGCGAAGCGGCGCTCACCGCTGCAGACGCCGAACGCTACCTGGCGGCCTATCGGCAAGCGATCCAGGCGATCGGCGCCGCCGCCGGGCAGCGCGGCGTCTACGCCGGCCCGGGCATTTCGGTCAAGCTGTCGGCCCTCCATCCGCGCTTCGAGCGCAGCCAGCGCCAGCGCGTGCTGGCCGAACTGCTGCCGCGACTCAAGGAGCTGTGCCAACTGGCGCGCGCCTACGCGATCGGCATCAACATCGACGCCGAAGAAGCCGACCGGCTCGACCTCTCCCTCGATCTGCTCGAAGCGCTGGCCCTCGATCCCGATCTCGACGGCTGGGATGGCATCGGCTTCGCCGTGCAGGCCTACCAGAAGCGCGCCAGCTTCGTCATCGACCATCTGCTCGATCTGGCGCGGCGCAGCGGTCATCGCTTGATGGTGCGCCTGGTCAAAGGCGCCTACTGGGACAGCGAGATCAAGCGCGCGCAGGTGGCGGGGCTGGAAGGCTATCCGGTATTCACCCGCAAGCGGCACACCGACGCCGCCTATCTGGTCTGCGCCTGGAAGCTGCTGGCAGCCGGCGCCACGGTCTACCCGCAGTTCGCCACGCACAACGCTCACAGCCTGGCCACCATCGTCGACATGGCGCGCACCATGGCCGTCGATGACTACGAATTCCAGTGCCTGCACGGTATGGGCGAGGCGCTCTACGATCAAGTGGTCGGGTCGGCCAATTTGGGGCGGATCTGCCGCATCTACGCACCGGTCGGCAGCCACGAGTCGCTGCTGCCCTACCTGGTGCGGCGCTTGCTGGAAAACGGCGCCAACAGTTCCTTCGTCAACCGGGTGGTGGACCCTGCCGTGGACATCGAGGAGTTGATCGCCGATCCGTTTCTGCGGCTGCGCGCCAGCGGTGGCGCCCCCCATCCCGCCATCCCGCTGCCTGGACGCCTCTACGGCGAGGCGCGGCGCAACTCCAGCGGCCTCGACCTGGCGAACGAAGCGCAGTTGGCCCGCCTGGCGCGGGAGCAGGCGGCGCTCGCGCAACGACGCTGGGAGGCCGCGCCGCTGCTGGCCGCGGCTGGCGCCCGCGATGGCGAGGGCAGGGCCGTGGTCAATCCTGCCGATCACCAGGATCGCGTCGGCCGGGTGATCGAGGCGACGCCACAGGACGTGGCCGCGGCGCTCGCGGTGGCAGAGGCGTTCGCCGCGTCGTGGTCCGCCGTGCCGGTCGGCGAACGCGCCGCGACGCTGGAGCGGGCGGCCGACCTGCTGGAGCTGGAACGCCCGTCGCTGATCAGCCTGTGCGTGCGCGAAGCCGGCAAGAGCTGGGCCAACGCCGTCGCCGAGGTGCGCGAGGCGGCCGACTATTGCCGCTACTACGCGCAACAGCTGCGCCGCCACGGCGACGCTGCGGCGAACGCCGCGACGGGGCCGGTGATCTGCATCAGCCCGTGGAATTTCCCGCTGGCGATCTTCGTCGGCCAGATCGCCGCGGCGCTCTTGGCCGGTCATCCGGTGATCGCCAAGCCGGCGCAACAAACGCCCCTGATCGCCGCGCTCGCGGTCGGGCTCATGCATCGCGCCGGCGTGCCGGCGGCAGCGCTGCAGCTGCTGCCGGGTCGCGGTGACACGGTGGGTGCGGCGCTGGTCGCCGATGGGCGCAGCCGCGGCGTGATCTTCACCGGCTCGCTGGCGGTGGCGCAAGGCATCAATCGCGCCATCGTCGGACGCGAGGCGATCCTGATCGCCGAGACCGGCGGCCAGAACGCGATGATCGTCGACTCCACGGCCTTGCCCGAGCAGGTGGTGCACGACGCCCTGACCTCCGCCTTCGACAGCGCCGGTCAGCGCTGCTCGGCCTTGCGCGTGCTGTGCGTGCAGGAGGAGATCGCCGACAAGCTGCTGCTCATGCTCGAAGGCGCCATGGGCGAGCTGCGGGTCGGCGACCCGGCGCTTCTCGCCACCGACGTCGGACCGCTGATCGACGCCCAGGCCCAAGCCGCCGTGCTTGCCCACATTGCCCGGATGCGGGCGCGCGGCAAGCGGGTGAGCGAACTGCCGCTGCCGGCGGCCTGCGCCGCCGGCAGCTTTGTCGCACCGACCCTGATCGAGATCGACACGATCGAAGAACTGCAGCAGGAGGTGTTCGGGCCGGTGCTGCATTTTCTGCGCTTCCGGCGCGGCGACCTCGACGCCTTGGTCGACGCCATCAACGCCACCGGCTATGGTCTGACGCTCGGGCTGCACAGCCGCATCGACGAAACCATC
>JAHFRE010000339.1 GCA_023258955.1 Sterolibacterium sp. | reverse complement strand
CAGGGAGAACTCTCCCAGACGCCAGTTGCCCGCCGTTGCCACCCTGTCCGCCAACTCCCGCGGCGACAGGGCGAGCAGTTCCTGCGCGTGGGCGTCGGGGGTCGACCAGACCATGGACAGATGGTTGCCCGGCAGGGGCAGCCAGGCCAGCACCCCGTCCTCGCGGAACCACTGGTGCGCGACCGCGTGGTGCGGCAATTCGCAGGCGAAGTTGGCGACGGTCCCCATCTCGGCGTAGCGCAGCACGTCCGCCTCGATTCCCGCCGCCTGCCTGGTCCAGGAATCAGCACCGTCGGCGCCGACGACGAGGCGGGCGCCGAGGACCCGACCGTCGGCCAGGCCCAGCCGCGCTTCGTCGTCACCGATGGCGAGCGAGGACGGCGTCGCCGGGCAGAGCAGGGTGAGCTTGGCCTGGCGCACGGCGGTCTGGCGCAACTCGCCGGCGAGCAGAGCGGACTCGATGATCCAGGCGAGCTCGCTCACGCCGTTGTCGTAGGCGGAAAATTCCAGGTGACCGCCGGCATCGCCGCGGACGTCCATCGCCCGCACCGCTGTCAGGCGGCTCTGATCGAGACGCTGCCAGACACCCAGCCCGTCGAGAAAGCGCTGGTTGGCCGGGCTCAAGGCATAGACACGCGAATCCCAGCCGGCGACCGGAGCCGCCGGCGGACTCTCCTCGACGATGGCGATCGATAGCGACGTGCCGCGCAGGGCAACGGCGAGGGCCAGTCCGGCCAGGCCGCCGCCGACGATGACGAGATCGAATTGCATCCGGTATTGTCGCGGAGCGGCCCGCGCTTGACAAGAGCAGACGCCGCGCTGGATAATTTCGCCCCCTGTCGCGCTGGCGGGCGTGTTGCGCCGGCGTACAAGCGGTGATGTAGCTCAGCTGGTTAGAGCGACGGATTCATAATCCGTAGGTCGAGGGTTCAAGTCCCCCCATCACCACCAACAACGATGCGGTTTTCAAGGCGGAAGGCCGTTTTAGTTTGTGGCAAAAATTGACCCGTGTAGGAACAGCGTAGGAAGTCTGCGCAGGCCTAACGCCCCGTTAGCGTGCTCTCGTCGGAGAAGAGAATTCCGAGATTCTGCACAGCCCATACAAATCTTTGTATGATGCCGAATGGCTATCAAACTCGTCGAGTTTCTTGGCAACGCGTTGGACGATCTGCGGCACTTCCCAGAACGTGCACGGCGGGCCGCCGGCCTTGAGATTGACCGCGTGCAGCGTGGCTATGATCCCAGCGACTGGAAGCCGATGCCTTCGGTCGGCAAGGGTGTCCGCGAGATTCGCGTTTGGGTGGAGGCTGGAACCTTTCGGGTGATCTATGTAGCCAAGCTCGAAGATAGGATCTTTGTGCTTCATTGCTTCCAGAAGAAGACCGAGAGGACCGCAACCAGCGATATTGAACTGGCGCGCAAGCGCTACAAGGAATTGTTGAGGGCAAAATCATGAGAAAGCAAAGATTCCAAAGCGTCTGGGACGCCATCGAGGACACGCCGCAAATGGCCGCCAGCATGCGCGCGCGCTCAGAGTTGGTCATTGAATTGACCGAGGTCATCAAGAAACGCGGGATGACACAGGCCGAGGCCGCCAAGCTGTTCGGCGTCACCCAGCCGCGCGTCTCCGACCTCATGCGCGGCAAGCTTGAACTCTTTTCAGTGGATGCGCTGATCGATATGGCAGCGATCGCAGGTCTCGCGCCACACGTGAGAATCAAGAAGGCAGCCTGATCAACGCGCAAGATGCAGGAGCAGGAAAGTCACTCATGTTCGGATGGCTGGCAAAACGGGAGATAGCGCGTCCGACAAGTAAATTCTTGCTTGGGGGCGATTTCGAGACGGTAGCCGTGCCGTTCGCTATCGAATAAGCGATCTCAACGCCTACATCGAGTCCCGCCTGCAAACCGCAGTGAGTCATTAGGGGCTCACCATGGGCTATCGACCTCCTGGCTTGCGCGAACTCCTTGAGCCTGCCGTGCTGATTGGCGAACGGGCGCTCCTCAACGTGTTTGACTTGGAGCCTGACGACACGGCATTCCACCAACGGGTAAAAACCTTCGCGCCCCTCACGCCAAACCTGGCTAGGGCATTCGCAGCGTCCTATGAGGCTCGCGTAGTCTTCGATGGTCGCCGGGCAGCAGATGCCTTCCTCCTAGAGACAAAGCGGCGGTTCGATAAGCTACCGTTGCCGCTCAAAGCGACCGACGACGATATCCGAGCACTGGCAAAGCGCCTTGCTGCCGACAATCGACAAACCGCTCGCGTAGTCGATGACGACCTGGAGCTGACCATCAAGCGCTGGAAGCGAGCCAAGAAAATGGGCGTTCGCCCCCGAGTCCAGACAATCCTCGCATCACGGTGGACGGGGCAATGAAACGTCTGTGCGACGAAGCCTGGTGGCGCCCCGCGCTCACGGTAGCCCATGCCCGCCATTTGGAAGCGGAATCCATCGGTCTTGGTTTGGTCAGTCGCCATGCGGGCCTGTATGTCAGCGACGACACACTGAAGCGCCGCCGCGCCCAGAAGCAGAGAAATCGCCGAGTCCTGGAAGGAATGCTAGCGGTCAATGAACTTGGGCAGGAGTTCACGCTTGAGCAGTTGGCCGCGTCCAGTATTTCTAATCCGAGAATTCGCCGCTGCGAGATGATGGCGCGCATTGCTGGCTTCGAACAGGTCGCCAACGATCTCGACCATGTCGGTGCGTTCTATTCACTGACTACCCCATCCTGCATGCACGCCATTCATTCCAGAGATGGCACAGCGAACCGAAAATATGATGGCACATTGCCGGACCAGGCCCAGAAATATCTCTGTCGCCTATGGGCATGCATCCGTGCCAAGCTCAAGCGGCGCGGCATTCCGGTCTATGGCTTCCGCGTTGCCGAGCCGCAACACGATGGCACGCCGCACTGGCATCTTCTGCTGTTCATGCCACCGGAACATGAGGCCACCGTGGAAGCGATCATGCGCGACTATGCCCTGCGCAAAAAATGGCGACGAGCCGGGTGCCGCTGAGCATCGCTTCAAAGCCACGGTGATCGACAAGAGCAAAGGTACGGCGACCGGCTATATTGCCAAGTACGTCTCCAAAAACATCGACGGTTATGGCCTCGACGCTGATCTGGAAGGCATCAAGTCAACGGATGCGACTGAACGAGTGGAAGCCTGGGCGTCTACCTGGGGGATTCGCCAATTTCAGCAGATAGGCGGCGCTCCCGTCTCCATCTGGCGGGAACTGCGGCGCAGCGACAGCGCCCCTGCCGGCATACTCAAGGAAGCATACGATGCGGCAGATAGCGGCCAGTGGGCAAAGTTCATCCTGCTCATGGGCGGCATCAACACCCCGCGCAAACAACAACCCATCCAACTAGCCCGAACTTTGGCGAAGTAGTCTGAGCAATCCCTTTGGCAACAAAAAGTTGCGATGGTTATGTGGGGCTGCTACTGGGTACGCGGGAGGGGCAGTGCAAGGAGCTTGAAGGCCTTC
>JAHFRE010000132.1 GCA_023258955.1 Sterolibacterium sp. | reverse complement strand
GCGAACGAATTCATCAAGGTCACGGTGGCGTAACCACCGAGCATGGCGAACACCCCGTGGGCCAGGTTGACGAAGCCCATCAGCCCCATGGTGATCGACAGCCCGACCGAGGTCATGTAGAGAATCATCCCGTAGGCGAGGCCGAAGAACAGGATGTTGATCACGGTCGAGGCCATCAAGCACCCGTCGCCAGCGTGGAGCGGAACTCCGCCATGGAATCAGGGATTGGTCTTGAATTGCTTTTGCGGATCGCCCGTCTGCGGCAGGGTCTCGATCTCGATGTTGGCCAGATGGCCGTCGCGCTCTTCGACCCGTCGCACGTACTGATGCTGGATGATTTCACCGGTCTCCGTCTCGATGCGGATCGGGCCGCGGGGACTGTCGGGATTGCTCCACTTGCGCAGATAGGCCATGGTGCCCTCGGGCGTGACCTTGCCCTTCTGGGCGCGGATGGCATCGTAGATCGCCTTCATTCCATCCCAGCCGCCGCTGGAGAAGAAGCTCGGGGTCGAGTTGGCGCCGTATTCCTTCTTCCAGGCCGCGACGAAGGCCAGGTTGGCCTTGCGCGTCGCCGCCGCCGAATAGTGATGGACGGTGATCACCCCCAGCGGCGCGCGCCCCATGTTGGGAAGCTCTTCGTCGCTGGTGATGTCACCCGTGCCGATCACCTGTATCTTCGATCCGGTGATGCCGATGTCGGCGATCGCCTTCATGAAGGCCGTCGCCTTCGGCCCACCCGGATTGAACATGAACAGCAGATCGGGATTGGCTTCCTTCACCTTCAGCATGTAGGGCAGATAATCGGTGGTCTTCATCGGCACGCGCACCGAACTGACCACCTTGCCGCCGTTCTCGGTGAAGGACTTGGTGAAGGCGGCCTCGGCGTCGTGACCCGGCGCAAAATCGCTGACCAGGATGTAGGCGCTCTTGTAGCCCTTCTTGGCGGCCCAAAGCCCCAGCGGGTAGCTCGATTGCCAGAGGGTGTGCGAAGTGCGGATGACGTAGGGAGCATCGACCGTCACGTTGCTGCCGCCGGCACCCATGACGACGTAGGGCATCTTCGCCTGCTTGCTCAAGGCCCCGATCGCCATGGTGTTGGGGGTCCATTGGCCGCCGGTCAAGATATTCACCTTGTCGCGCACGATCAACTCTTGCGCCAGGCGCTTGGCAACGTCGGGATTGACCCCGGTATCGTCGCGCTTGATGATCTCGACCGTGGTTCCCGCCGGCAGATCGGCCCCGTGCAGTTTGACGTAGAGGCTGGCGCCGCGATCGATCAACTCGCCCAGGGACGCATCGGGCCCGGAGTAGGTCAGAATCATCCCGACCTTGACCACGTCGGCCCTGGCCACGCCGGCAAATGTGATCGCTGCGGCGATGCCGAGGAGCGAAGGCAGGACGAGACGACGAACGCTCGCATTCACAAACGGTTTGATGCCCATATTGGTTCCCCCAGATGGTGGTCTACGATTAGCGGTCCCCGTCAATTTGTTGCTCTTGTTGTGGATGAGGATGGACGATAGTAGCCCAGGCGGCGATCGGCACGCAATTCAAATACCGCCGCCGGTGATCGATTTTGGCGAACGATCGGCTGCAGCGCAGGCTAAGCACCCCCACCGCTTTCGGTCACGGGCGCGATGCGGCAGAGCAGACCGCGCAGGTGATAGGTGCCCATCGCCGGATCGTAGGGCGGGCCATTGCGCGTCAGCATATTGGCGTTGGATTTCCAGATCCCGTGTTCGGGCCCCTTCTCCTCCGGAAACCACCAGCCGTGCTCGACGTGGATCACCTTGGGATCGACGTCGGTCGTCACCTTGGCGCGCTGCTGGATCTTTCCCCGCAGCGTCTCTATCCACACCCAGTCGCCGTTCTTGATGCCCAGCGGCGCTGCGGTGTCGGGATGGATCTCCACCAGCGGATCGGGATGGGCTTTGCGCAAGCGGGGCAGCTGTCGGTGCTCGGAATTGAAAAAGAACGGAATGCGCGCCCCGGTGGTCAGCACCAGGGGAAAGTCCTTGGCCACCTCGGGCGTGGCGAGCGGGCTCTCCGGCGGTTCCTCGTAGTAGGGCAGAGGGTCGTAGCCGAGGTCCTCGAACCGCGTCGCGTACAGCTCGATCTTGCCGCTGGGTGTCTTGAAACCGGCTTCCTTGTACTTGCCGTAGCGGAAGGGCATCTTGTGGAAGCCAGTTGCGGCAAGTTCGGCGAAGCTCAGGCCGGAACCGCCAGCAGCCAATTGCGCCTCGAGCACCTCTTCGAGGGACTCGGTGCCCACCGGCAGCTTCATCTTGCGCGCGAGCTCGATGAAGATCTCCTCGTCCGCCTTGCACTCACCGATCTGCACCGCTTTCTGCTGGGCGAAGATCACGTTCGCCGCCACCGTCGGCAGTCCCGCGAGCGTGGTCAACTCGGGCCAGGCGGCGGCCGGCAGGACGATGTCGGCGAGCTCTGCGGTCGGCGTCATGAACAGGTCGGCGACCACCAAGAGGTCCAACTTGAGCAGGGCTTCGTAGGCCTCCTTGGCGTTGGCGAAGGTGGTCAGGGTGTTGTTGCCGAACACCAGGAAGGCTTTCACCGGATAGGGCACGCCTTCGCGCATGGCCTGCAACAGCGTCGGAATGTGCGCCGCCGGCAGATCGGCGCCCTCCCCCGCGAGCATCTTGAAGCGGTCCGCGCCCAGCCGCTTGGCGTCCATTTCCGGCGAAAGATTTTCGATCAGGCTGGGGAATCGGCCCAGCCCCTTCATGCCGAACACCCAGCCGCCGGGCACGTCGATATTGCCCGTCAGCGCCGGCAGCATGGAGATCGCGCGCACGGTCTGGATGCAGTTCGGCGTATGCTCGATGGCGCAGCCCCACTCCATCATCGACGGCTTGGTCTGCGCATAGAGGCGCGCCGCGGCGCGTAGCTTCTCGGCCGGCACCCAGGTGATCGGTCCCGCCCACTCGGGGCTGTATTGCTTCACCCGCTCGGCCAGCGCGTCGAAGCCGTGGGTCCATTTGTCCACGAACTCGGCGTCGTAGAGCTTCTCTTCGATGATGGTGTGCAGCATCGCCAGCGCCAGCGCATCGTCGGTGCCCGGCCGCAGCTGCAGCCAGATGTCGGCGCGCTTGGCGAGCGCTGTATTGCGTGGGTCGACGACGATGATCTTGGGGTTGCCCTTGAGCGATTCCCGGGCGTCGAAGCGGGTCTCGCCATCCGGACCAGAGTTCACCGGATTGTGGCCCCAATAGACGATGCACTCGGGCGGCGTGCCGCCGGTAAAGTCGCATACGGGAAAATCGCCGAAGGTCAGCAGCGCGGTGTTGACGCGCGGATGAAAGCATTGCGCGAATCCGGGTTCGCACCAGTTGGGGGTGCCCAGGGCGTGGCCGAAGCGCGACACCCAGCGGATGTGGTGGCGTCCGGTGCCCGTGCCCATGGCGATGGCCTGGGCGCCGTGGCTGTCCTTGATCGCCTGCACCCGCCTAGCGATCTCGTCGAGCGCTTCGTCCCAGCTGATGCGCTGCCATTTGCCTTCGCCGCGGGCGCCGGTGCGCCGCAGCGGATACTTGAGCCGGTCGGGGTGATAGACCAGGGCCAGGGTGTTGCCGCCGATCGGGCACAGGCTGCCCTTGTTGAGCGGTGAAGCGGGATCGCCGACCACCTTGGTCAGCCGCCCTTCGCTGACGTGCAGATCGACGCCGCAACCGCCGTGGCAGCTGCGGCAGACGCTCTTCAATATCTTGGTCTCGGGCGCTGCATCCAGCGCTGCGGCTTGATCGCGATTCGCTTCCACACCACTCTCCTGTCTATCCATCGCCAGCCCCGTCAGAGCGCGGACGCTCAGATGTGCACGGCCCGCCCGTAAGCGTCCAGCACCGACTCGGCCATTATTTCCGACAGCGTGGGATGGGGGAACACCGTCGCCATCAGCTCCGCCTCGGTCGTCTCCAGCGTTTGGGCGATGGCGTAGCCCTGGATCATTTCCGTCACCTCGGCACCGATCATGTGGGCGCCGAGGAGCTCCCCGGTCCTGGCGTCGAACACCGTCTTCACCATGCCTTCGGGCTCACCCAGGGCGATGGCCTTGCCGTTGCCCTGAAAGGGGAAGCGGCCGACACGGATCTCGCGCCCGCCGGCCTTGGCGCGCTCCTCGGTGAGGCCGATGGAGGCGATCTGCGGATGGGAATAGGTGCAGCCGGGGATCTTGGCTGGGTCGAGCGGATGCACATGCGGCAGACCGACGATCTTGTCCACGCAGATCACCGCCTCGTGGCTCGCCTTGTGCGCCAGCCAGGGCGGCTGGGTCAGGTCGCCGATGGCGTAGATGCCGGGCTCGTCGGTCTGCAGCCAGGGGTCGACCACGACGTGGCCCTTCTCCAGGCGCACCTTGCTGCCTTCGAGGCCGATGTCCTCGACGTTGGCGCTGATGCCCACCGCGACGATGACGCGATCGGCGAGCAACTCGATGCGCTTGCCACCGCAATCCAGCATTGCCAGCACATCGTCGGCGTTGCGCTTCAAGCTCTTCACGCTGGCCGAGGTCATGAGCTTGATGCCTTGTTGCGCGAAAGACTTGCTCGCCAGGGCCGAGATTTCGGCATCCTCGACGGGAAGGATCCGGTCCAGCAGTTCGACCACCGTCACCTCGGCGCCCAGCGTCCGGTAGAAGCTGGCGAATTCGATGCCGATCGCACCGGAGCCGACCACCAGCAGGGACTTGGGCATTGCCGCGGGGACCATCGCCTCCTTGTAACTCCAGACCAGTCTGCCGTCCGGCTCGAGGCCGGGAAGCACCCGGGGCCGCGCACCGGTGGCCAGGATGATGTGGCGGGCGGAGAGTTCGACCACGGACTTGTCCTTGCCGCTGACCTGCACCCCGCCCTTGCCGGCCAGCCTGCCCCGACCTGCGAACACGGCGACCCCGTTCTTCTTCAGCAGATGCTTGACGCCGGCCTGCAACTGGGCGGAAATGTCCCGCGAGCGCTTGACCACCTTGGCGAGATCGAACGAGGCCTTGGGAATATCGATGCCGAAGGCCGCGGCGTGCTGCGCCAGGCGCAGCACTTCGGCGCTGCGCAGCAAGGCCTTGGTCGGAATGCAGCCCCAGTTCAGGCAGATGCCGCCGAGGTGCTCGCGCTCCACGACCGCCGCTTTGAGGCCCAGCTGCGCCGCGCGAATGGCGGCGACGTAGCCGCCGGGGCCGGCGCCGATGACCACGATGTCGAAGGAAGTCTCTGCCATGGCCGCCTCTAGAGCAACAGCCGCAGCGGCTGTTCGATCAGCTTCTTGAAGGCGGCGAGGTACTCGGCACCGAGGGCGCCATCGACCACCCGGTGGTCGGCGGACAGCGTGCAACTCATCATGGTGGCGACGGCCAGCGCGCCGTCCTTGACCACGGCGCGCTGCTCGCCCGCGCCGATGGCCAGGATCGCCGCTTGCGGCGGGTTGATGATGGCGGCAAATTCGCGCACACCGTACATGCCGAGGTTGGAGATGGTGAAACCGCCGCCCTGGTATTCCTCGGCGGCGAGTTTGCCCGAGCGGCCGCGCTCGGCCAGTTGCTGCATCTCCCTCGAGATCTGCGCCAGGCTCTTCTGGTCGGCGTCGCGGATGATCGGTGTGATCAGGCCCGAGGGCGTCGATACCGCGACCGCGACGTCGACGCTGAGGTAGCGCCGTATCGCCGCCTCGGTCCAGGAGGCGTTGACCTGCGGCAGCTTCTTCAAGGCCAGTGCCGCCGCCTTGATCACGAAGTCGTTGACCGAGAGCTTGACCCCCTCGGCGCAGGCGTTGAGTTCGCCGCGCAAGCCGAGCAGCGGGTCGAGCGCACAATCGATGCTCAGATAGAAGTGCGGTATGGTCTGCTTGGCTTCGACCAGCCGCCTGGCGATCATCCGCCGCATGCTGTTGTTCGGAATGTCCTCGTAGGCCGCGGTGGAGCGCGCAGCGGACGTGCCGCCGACTGCGGCGGCTTCCACGTCCAGTTTGACGATGCGACCGCCGGGACCGGAGCCCTTGAGCCGGGACAAATCCAAGTTGCGTTCTGCGGCGAGACGGCGCGCCAGCGGGCTGACGCGCAACCTAGCGGAGACGGCTGGGACCGGCGCTGCGACGGCGACCGGGGTGACCGCGGGCGCGGCCGCGCTGGCTTTGGCCACGGCTGCCACGCCGGCCTGCGGCAGGGCCGCAGCGCTCTCGCCCGGTTTCAACAGCCAGCCGATCACGCTGCCCACCTGCACGTTCTGGGCGCCATCGGCGGCGAGGATCTTGCCCAAGACCCCGGCCTGGGGCGACTCGAACTCGACCACGGCCTTGTCGGTCTCGATCTCGGCGAGAACTTCGCCGGCTGTGACCGCCTCGCCTTCCTTCTTCAGCCAGCGCGCGATGCCACCCTCCGTCATCGAAGCGGACACCGCGGGCATTCTTATCTCGATGGGCACTTGTCTCTTCCCCTATAGCCGTGTCTCAGCGCTCCGGATGGGCCGGATGCCAGAGGCGTAGATTGGTCTCGTTCTCGTAGGCCTTGCCCTTGGGATAGCTCACCAGCTCGAACTGCATGCCCCAGGGCGAAAGAAAATACACCCAGGTCTGACCGGCGCTGGCGTTCTTGGAGAGCGTCGGCTCGCCCAAGATGGTCACCCCATGTTCCCGCAGATGGGCGAGCGCAGCCGCCATGTCGTCGACGTAGAAGGCCAGGTGGTGCCCGCCGACGTCGCTATTCCTGGGTGGCTGGCGATTCTGCTCCGGCGATTGGTATTCGAACACCTCGAAATTCGGGCCGAACTTGCAGCGGAAGAAGCGCAGCTTCTTCATCACCGCGCGCGGATGGACGTTGAGGTGGACCTGCATCCAGTCGTCGGCGGCGGCAAAAGGGCCGAGGTCGTAGACGGCTTCGCAGCCGATCACATTGACGAAGAAATCCGTCGCCTGCTCCAGATCGGGCACGGTGAAGCCGATGTGCTCGGCTCCCCGCAGCCCGGGCAGGCCGCGCTCGGTCGCGCTCAAGACAGCGGCCTTCCCATGTCGGCCATGACGGCGGCGAAGCCGGCCTTGATCTCTTCGAGGCCGACGAAGGCCGCCCGCTCGAGCACCTTCGACACGCTGGGCGAGGCTTCGCCGCCGCGGATCCGCGCCACCGGCTGGTCGAGATGATCGAAGTAGCGGCGCTGCACCTCGTCGGTCACCATGGCGCCGTAGGAGGCGGTGAGCGGACTCTGTTCGAGCACCACGACGTTGTTGGTCTTCATGATGCTCGCACCGATGGTGTCCCAGTCGAGGCCGGCGCGGTCGAGCGAGCGCAGGTCGATGATCTCGACGTCGAGACCCAGCTCCTCGGCCGCCTTGATCGCCAGCGGCGTCATCGCCAGATAGCTCAGGACGGTGAACGCGTTTCCCGGCCTCACCACCTTGGCGCGACCCAGGGGAATGAAGTAGTCGAAGTCGGCGAGCGGGCCGGCGCCGCTGCTGTTGTAGAGCGCCACGTGCTCGATCACCAGCACCGGGTCCTCGCACAGCAGGGCGCTGTTCATCAGGCCCACGTAGTCGAAGGGGGTCGACGGCGCGACGATGCGCCAGCCCGGCCACATCGCGTAGAGGCCGGCCGGATCCATCGAATGCTGGGAGCCGTAACCTGTGCCGATGGCCACCTTGGTGCGCAACACCAGCGGCATCCGCGTCTCGCCGCCGAACATGTGGCGAGCCTTGGCGATCTGGTTGAACACCTGGTCGGCCGCCACCAGGGAAAAATCCGGATACATGAATTCGACCACCGGGCGATAGGTCCCCTCCATGGCGACGCCGCCGGCCAGGCCGACGAAGCCCTGCTCGGCGATCGGGCTGGGCACGATGCGGTCGGGGAAGCGGGCGGCCAGGCCGCGGGTGGCGCCGTTGGTGCCGCCCTTCAAGCGGTGGATGTCTTCGCCGACGACGAAGATGCGCTCGTCCTGTTCCATGCGGCGCCCCATCACCTCGGAGACGACGTCGATGAACTTGACCTCGCCCACCGGCCCGCTGGCGCTCTCCAATTCTTCGAAGCGCGCGCCGGCAAATTCCGCGAGGTCGCCGCGCAAGCCCTCGTCGCGGAATTCCGGCTTCGGCCAAAGGCTGGGAACGATGCGGCGCTTGCCCCCGTCCATTTCGGTGATGCGCGCGACCGCCTCAGCCATGGCGCGCTTGGCGTTGTCGCGGATCGCCGCGTCCTCTTTGGCGGTGAGCCACTTGCGCGAGATCATTTCTTTGGCCACGCGCAGCAGGGGGTCGCGCTCCCGCCACGCAGCCTCCTCGTCCTTGTTGCGATAGCCGAAGGCGCTGCCGAGCAGGCCGCCGCTGTGATGGAAGAAGCGGTAGATCTCCGCCTCGATGATAGCCGGACCGCGGCCCTTGCGCATCACCTCGAGCGCCATCTGGGTGGCCAGGCGCACCGCCACCGGATCCATGCCGTCGACCTGGAAGGCCGGAATGCCGTAGGCGAGACCGCGCGAAGAGACCCGCGTCTCCCGCGTCTCTTCCTTGATGGTGGTGGACACGGCGTAGCCGTTGTTCTCCATGAAGAAGCAGATGGGCAGGTTCCACAGGGCGGCGAGGTTCATCGATTCGGGGATGGCCCCGATGTTCACCGCGCCGTCGCCGAAGAAGGTGAAGGCGACCTGGCCTTTCCCCTGGCGCTTCTTGGCCCAGGCCACGCCGTTGGCGATGGGCACACCGCCGCCGACGATGGCGTTGGTGCCGAGGGCGCCGGCTTCTTCCCAGCGCAGATGCATGGAGCCGCCGCGGCCTTTGCAAAAACCATCGGCCAGGCCGAGAATTTCGGCCAGCGTCCGGTAGAGGAAATGCCGCACCGGCGCCGGAATGGCCTGGCGGCGCGGGTCGTAGTCGGCGGGGTCGATGTGCTTGAGACCCTTGGCCAGGAACTGATGGTGACCGCGGTGGGAGCCGGTGATCTGGTCTTGCGAATCGAGCAGGGACATCACGCCGATGGCACCGCCTTCCTGCCCGATGCTCGAATGGGCCGGCCCGTGCACCAGGCCCTGGGCGTCGAGTTCCAGCACGGTCTCCTCGAAGGCGCGAACGATGTGCAGGTGGTGATGCATGCGCAGCAGCGTGGTCGGACCGAGGGCGGTCCAGTCCTTGGCCGTGGAGCGGATCGCCTGCCAAGGCACTTGCGGCGTGAGGTCGATGATCTTCGGCATTGCTGTTTCCTTCTTGGGCGTTTTCTTATTGGCGCTGGTTTCGCTCGGCTAGGCGCTGGCGCGGAGGCGCGCTCGGGCGGTCCTTGCGGCGAGCAGGTCGGCCAGCGCTATCAACTCCTCGACCAGCGCCTGTCCGGCGTCGAGCGTGATGAAGACGATGCGGGTCCGATGATCAACGCTCGGCCAGCGCTCCAACCACTCGAGCGCGTGCAAAATCTTCTGCGCGCCGTGGATCACCGCCGGTCGGTCCGGGGATTCAGCCACATTGACGATGCCCTTGATGCGCAGCAGCTGCGGTCCCAGATTGTCGCCGATGGCTTGCAGTAGGAGCAGCAGCGCCTCCTCGCTCATCGGCTCGTCGCGCACATAACAAAACGAGGTGAAGCGCTGGTCGTGGCCCGAGGACCTGCCCGGCGGCTTGCTCAGCGCGGCGCCATCGCCCTCGGCGCCCAGCCATGCCGACCGCTTCGCGTCGCCGGTGAACGCCGCGATCAGCCAATCGCTGCCGGCGCCACGCGCGTCAACCAGGGGGGCGCGCGGATTGATGCCGCGGATCCGCTGGCGCAGCGCTTCCAGGCGCGGCTTCGCATCCGCGCCCAGCAGGTCGGTCTTGCTGAGCACGATCTGATCGGCGACGGCCAGCTGCTTCACCGACTCGAGGTGCTGGTCGAGGCTGGCATCGCCGTTGATCGCATCGACCACCGTCACCACGCGCTCGAGGCGATAGCGGGCCGTGATCGATGGCTCGGCCAGCAGCATGTGGATCACCGGGCTGGCGTCGGCCAGGCCGCTCGCCTCGATCACCACCCGCCCGAAGGCCGCGTCGCCAGAGGCCGCGCCGGCGCAGTAGAGCTTGTCCAGCGCCGCCACCAGGTCGCCGCGCACGGCGCAGCAGAAGCAACCGTTGGCGAGCAGCACCACCTTGTCGTCGCTGGCCACGAGCAGATCGTGATCGAGGCCGATCTCGCCGAATTCGTTGACCACGACGGCCGTCCCCGCGGCTTCGGCAAGACCCAGGAACTCGTTGATCAAGCTGGTCTTGCCGCTGCCCAGGAAGCCCGCGATCAGCGAGATCGGTATGCGCTGCATGGGTGGACGTCGGTCCGCCTCAGAACACGTCGCAGCCGGGCAGGCCGCAGGAGATCAGGCGATCGGAGGGGAAGTTGGTGATGACCTGACAACCGTCCTTGGTGACCACCACCTCTTCCTCGATCCGCGCGGCGCCGGAGCCGTCGGCAGCGCCCTTCCAGGTCTCGACGGCGAACACCATGCCCTCCTTCAACACCGTCTTCTGGCCGCTGAAGCGGCGGCTGATGATGGGGCGTTCCCACAACGACAGGCCGATGCCGTGGCCGTACTGCAGCAGGAAGGCCTCGTCTTCGTTCCTGTAGCCGAACTCCTCGGCGCGCGGCCAGCTGTTGGCGACGTCGTCGAGGCTGGCGCCGGGACGGAT
>JAHFRE010000013.1 GCA_023258955.1 Sterolibacterium sp. | reverse complement strand
CGGATGGAGGGTCGTCGGCTAGAATGCGGCCTTCGCTTTTCGCAGGCGCGTAGCTCAGCTGGTTAGAGCACCACCTTGACATGGTGGGGGTCGTTGGTTCGAGTCCAATCGCGCCTACCAGCAAACCTAGTAACGACGCGGGTTTGCTGGGGATGCAACAAAAATACAATGGAATGTAGTGTGGCCCAAAAGCCGCCGAAAAGGGCCACAAACCGCAGAAACGGGCCATAGTTTGGGCCATAGTCAGGCCCGGGCTCTTTTGGCATCCCAGGGCACCGCATTGTTGGCAAACCCAGCCAGGTGCTCGGGCGCCAGGTGGGCGTATTTCAGGACCATCTTCAGGTCAGCCCAGCCGCCCAATTTCTGCAATACCTCGAGCGGCGTCCCAGCCATGACATGCCAGGATGCCCAGGTATGCCTTAGCGTGTGCCAGGTGACGTCGCCTTCCCACTTCTTGCTGACCAGATTGCCGGCCTTGTCAAACTTGCGCTCGAAGGCGCCGAGGCCGGCGCGCTCCATCGCCAACTGCCAGGCCGTCTTGATCTTGGCTATCGGTGCGCCAGCTGCACGACCGCGGCCCTCGTAGGGAAATACCCATTCTTTGCTCGGCCCCTCACGGTCAGGCATCACGCTCTGCTGCTGCCGCAGGATCTGGATCGCCTTGTCCGAAAGCGGGATGCCGATTGCCTTGTCGGATTTGGCCTCGTCCGGATGCACCCAGGCGACCTTGCGCTTGAGGTCGACTTGCTGCCAGGTCAGGTGAGTCGCGTTGCGCTGGCGTAGGCCGGTGGCGATCGAGAATGCGGCCAGTGGCTTCAGGTGCGCCGGGAGCTCAGCGTATAGCGCATCCCACTCCTCAAGCGTTAGGAACCGCAGCCGACCGGTCTTGACCTTCCGCAGCGGGATCTTGATGCTGATGCCCGCCTGGTGAAGTATGGCCTGGATTATGGCCCGGTATCGATTGAATGTTGCCGCCGATTTTCCAGACAGCGCTTCCTCGAAGGATTCCCGAGTGCAATCATGAATTGGCCTGTCGTCATAGTCGAGTGCCCGGAGGGAGTAGCGGTCTGATTCGCTGCGTGGCGCGGCGTTGAGCCATTCAACGCAGGCATCATTCCAAGAGGGTCCTGCGCCTACTTTACGAGCGACAGCCCAGAGGTTTGCCCGGAGCTCGTCGTGGAATCGCTTGGCGTCCTTCTTGTCGGAAGTCCCAGCGCTGCGGCGAACGCGCTGGCCGTTGAGTTTGATGTAGGCGTACCACGTTTCGCCGACCTTGTAGAGCGACACGGTTCCGGGGCTTTCTCTTGCAAATTGGTCGGGTAGTGTGCGCGCAGATGCTCGGCGAGGTCAAGCTCGAGAAAGCGCCATTCCTTTCCCAGCTTGGCGCCCGGTATCTTCCCTGCCTTGGCGCGAGCCTGTAGCGTTTTCGGGTGCAGCCCGAGAAACGTTGCGGCTTCCTGGAGGTCCAGTGTCTTCACTTTTCGGCTACCAAATATCTCGAAAGCTGAAGGCTGGCTTCCCACAGATAGAGCAAGTCGCCGTATTTACAATGCCCATGCCTGTGTCTAGATCGACGTATCCACCATGCAGATCGCACTCGTGGTCTGTCGGTTGTTTGACGCCACAGCGAAATTCAATCGGAAATCCCGCTTCATCGTATGTGATTTCGCAGGTCATTTCGATAGCCCTTTCAGCGCGGCATTGAGTCGGTCGCAGCACAATGCCGCGGCGTCTCTTGGTGTCGCATGATTGAATCCTGTCTTCACTTCGAACTGCACGCCCGGTCCAGTAACGAACACTTCGACCGAGCAATGCCAACCCTCGGATAGCTTGGATACACGCGGTCGCCCGTACCGACTCAAATATTCGAGCGACTGCTCGAGCGGCATGTCGACGAACGTTGCTATGTGGTTGTCGATGATGGTGAGTTTGGCGCTCATGCTCTTGGCCTCAACAGTTCGATGGCTTGGGCCTCGGTGAAGCCTTCCTTCACCAAGGCAAGGAATTTCTGGCGCGTAAGCTTGGCGATCTGCTTGTCAAACTCCATCATGGTGGGCAATCGCTCGATCAAGTCAAACAACTGCGCCTTGAGCGCTTCCGGTTTCATCGATTGATTCATGCTGCCCTCCGGTAAGTTTTGGTCAGATCGAGCGAAATGCAGTGGCCACGCCGGCGCAGTACGTTGGCCAGTTTCACGCGATCGAGATGGCTTGCAGTGGTTTGCCGCAGCAATCCGAAATAGCTGTTGGCGGTTTCGAAAAGATCCTCGGCCGAGATTTCCGATGTTCTGCGCAAGGCTTCGTTGAAAGTTCTCCGACGGGTTGTGCGGTGCCAGGGTTTGATCACCTGGCCGGCGAAATCGACGCCGCGGCTGATCGGCTGCAAGATGGTCTTCTTCGGATTGAGCCTGACGCCCAGGTTGGTTGGAAGCCATGCCTCGATGTCGCCATGCGCGGAGTTGAGCCACTGCGGCGATTCGTGCAACAGCACAAAGTCATCGACGTAGCGAATGTAGTGCCTCGCCCTCAGGTCGTGCTTGCAGTGCTTGTCTAGGGTATCTAGATATACATTGGCGAAAAACTGACTGCTGAGATTGCCGATCGGCAAGCCCAGGTGTGCAGGTTGATTGGTCAGGCGCTTGTGCGGCGGCACCAGGTCGATCATCTTCCTCGGACCGGCAAAGCGATAATCCCCGCGCGGATCATGAAACAGGATGGTATCGGCAAGTTGCAGCCACCACGGCTCGGAGATACGCCTGGCCAATAGATCGTGCAGGATATGCTTGTCGATGCTGACGAAGAAGTTGGCCAGGTCAAGCTTGAGATAGTGCGCCGGCCGGCTCCAATTCTGTGTGATGCTGCGGATCTTTGCTTCCAAGCGCTTGGCTCCAAAGAGCGTCCCTCGGCCGGGGATGCAAGCGCAGCTATCAACGATGAATCCTGCGTGAAATCTGGGGGAGACCTTGTTGTAGAGCAGATGGTGAACGATTCGGTCGCGGAACTCGGCCGCCCACACTTCGCGCGGCTTTGGTCTGGTGATGACAAAGCAGATCGATCTGCCTGGTCGGTAGCGATCTTCCTGCAGTTCATCATAAAGGCGGCACAGATTGCGCTCCCGGTCGATTTCGAAGGCCAGAGCCGTCGCCTTGTTGCGTTTGTTCTGGCGGCAATCCTCGTAGGCCTGCACCAGTTCAGTAAAAGAAAAATCAGCAGGGCATGGCGCGGTTTCATCTGCGGACGAGAACAACCCGGAACTCGTTATCCTTGTGGTTGTTGTTCTGGTTGCCGTTGTCGAAGCTCTGAATCCAAGCGTAGGACTCGTTGCCGGCGTTCTGCGTCTATTCGTGCTATCTACGTCGCTCGGTCGGTCTGAATCAAATAATCCCGGCTGAGAAACTGCGCCGGACCATGCCCGATTAGGTGCTACATCGTCGGCGGTATCCGTTATGCGCATGGCGGTGGCCAAGGGCAATTCGCCCTGAGCCAGCGGCACGACCAGATCAAAAAAGCGTTCTGTCATGATGGCCTTGACCTTCATGCGTCTGACGCAACTGCGATCCGCGCCACCCATTCGCTTGCTTGCCTACGTTATCCGACAGCTGGATTATCTTGGCGTACTGGGCGAGCGATATCACCTGTATGTCGCGCGCCAGCCGTATCAAGAGCTCGATCTCCTGATGGCGTTCGAGAATTTCTTCCAAGTGCGGAGTCTTGTCCTGCGCCTTGTTGGCGCGCAGGATCAAGACGGTGACCTTCACGCAATGGTCGCGTAGGTCGCATGCCAAGGTCTGCTTGAAGTCCCTGGGCATATTTTTGGCGACCAACACGACAGCCTTCAGGAGTTCGAAGGTCGCCTTGTAGATCGGCGTATCTGAATGGAGACCCATGCTGATAGAAATCGAAAGCTATTTGCAATGGCTAAAGGGTTAAATAGCTACTCTGCGGACGAGAACAACCCGGAACTCGCCATCCTTGTGGCCGCTGTCCTGGTAGCCGTAGTCGAAGCTCTGAATCCAAGCGTAGGACTCGGTGCCGGCGAGCTGCTCACGCGTCCAGTGATACTCCTCGGCGAACTCTCCTGCCTCGCGCTTGGCATGAAGCAGTGCGCTTTCGACGCGGTCTGGGAGTTCCGCACCGTCCCGCGCGGCGTGTTCCATGGCTGCGTTCCACGTCATCTGCTTGTCGCGCTCGTAGGGCGGTCGAATGATGTGGTGGCCGTGACCATCGTCGCCCAGGATCGCGCCGATGTAGCGCTCGCCATAGCGCAGCGGCGGTCGTGTGAGAGCGCCAGGGGCGGTGGTAGTGTCACCAGGCAGGTGCTTTTCCATCCAGGCGCGGAAAAGGGCTTGTGTATCGACGGTGAGCTGCGCACCGCCAACATCCATCGTCAATGTGGCTTGGCTATTTTTCATCGCGAACGGGCTCCGAATGGGTGAATGGCTAAATGGCTACTCTGCGGACGAGAACAACCCGGAACTCGTCACCCTTGTGGGAGTTGGTCTGGCCGCCGTAGTCGAAGCTCTGAATCCAAGCGTAGGACTCGTCGCCGGCGTGCTGCTCGCGGGTCCAGTACCAATCGGGCTCAAGTTCGCCTTCTTCCTTGGTCGCGAAAAGGAGCGCTCCTTCGACGCGGTCAGGCAGTTCGCCGCCAGCGTCCTTGGCAAACTTCATGGCGGCCTTCCAGGTCAGCTCGTCATTCGTTTGCACTGCCGCGGCCATACGGATGATGTGTTCGCGTCTGCCGGTCGGTGCGATGATCGTGGCGACCAGGCGTTCGCCATCCGCCAGAGTGGGCATGGCGATGGTAAGTTGGCTGACGAGATTAGCTTCAGGTGCATTCATGGCGAGTCCTTTCGTTGAGGGGAGGGGTTAGAACGGATAGTCATCGGGATCGATCGGAGAGAGGTTGCTCTCGGCGGGCGGCTTTGGCGATCCCTGTGTCGACGGCGTCCCGGCGCTGGGCGGTTTGCTGCCGAGCATCTTCATGGTCTCGCCGATGATTTCGGTGGTGTAGCGGTCGACGCCTTCCTTGTCAGACCACTTGCGGGTCTTCAACGATCCCTCGATGTAGACCTGGCCACCCTTCGTCAAGTATTGCCCGGCGATCTCGCCGAGCTTGCGGAACAGCACCACGCGATGCCATTCCGTGTTCTCGCGTCTTTCGCCGCTCTGCTTGTCTTTCCACGTATCGGTTGTGGCCAGGCGCAGGGTTGCGACAGCGTCACCGTTGGGCATGTAGCGCATGTCCAACGGTGACGAGGTTTCCGACGAGAATGACTTTGTTGACGCTGGCCATCAGGCGGCCCTCCTATTCTCGGTGAGCTCGATGTAGCGCCGCAAAAAGATCGCCTGGGCGCGCGACGGCAACATGCCGGCGATCTTGCGGGGTAGGGGCTCGATTCCCTCGAGAGACCTCCAGGGAGTGCCATCCGCGGGCATGAGGTCGCGGCGCTCGGTGGCCAGTACGACCAGATCCGCGCGCTTTACTTCCGGCGTCTCAGTGAAGGGAAGGCCGAAAGCTTTCCGAATCACGCCATCGACGCGCGCCTCGATCTCTCGGTAGTCTGGCAGCAGCGCTTTCAAGGGACTGGGGATGTCCTTGCAATACGCCTCGGCGGCGTCGTGGAGGAGCGCCTCAAGGGCATGCTGCCTGGGCACCACGAAGCTGGCGAGCCAGGAATGCTGGGCGACCGAGTAGAAGAACCTGGTGTGCCCGGCGTAACGGGACTCATTCGCCAGACTCTGGGCGATGTCGAGGATATTGATGTCCCCGACGTTGGGTTGGATATAGTCGAGGTGCCGCCCGGAGGCCGTCAGTATCCAGCTCACGGGATCAGCCTTTCTTGGCCAATGGCCTCAAGTTCTTCCGGAGAAAACTCGGTTGCAATCAACCCAGCCAACCACTCATTCAGCTTAGTTTTTTCGGTGGCGGTATAGCCAAGGTCGACGTCTTTTCCAAGACAGAAGTCCATGGCGTCGGCCGCGGCAGTCTTCAATGCCTGGGTATGCGTCGGCAAGACGCGCTCCTTGGTGGTGAGCGGGCTGGACATGCCGCCGGTCTTGTAGGTGACAGAAAATGTTTGAATCCAGCCGCCGTGAACTTTCAGAAGCCGAAGCGTGGTCATCTTCTTTCCGCTCGACCAGGTCAATACTTCCGCCGCCTCTTCGGGATAGACGCCGTTCTCATTCGGTTCGGGAAGTTTCTCGCCGGCCGGCTTGCCAGGTATCGGAAATGGCCAGGCAGACACCGGTTGAAACATGGGGGTTTTAACCGGCGCAGCCGGTTCCTTCGCCGGCGTAGCCGGCGCTCGATCCGCCTTGGTCTTGGGTTTTGTCGTTGCGGCTTTCTTGGCCTTTGCCGGCGCAGCCGGTTTCGACGCGCTCTTGTTCTTCGCTTGCGCAGCTTGCGTGGGGGTAGAAGCCGATTCCGCTGATAATTTTGCGGGGGTGGGCGGCTTTTTCGCGGCCTTTGCCTTCGGGACAGGCTTCGTCTCGGCGATGACGCCTTTCTTGATTTCGTCGGCGTCGATCTTCAGGGCGATGGCGGTGGCTAGCATCTTCTCCGGCTTGTGGTCAGTGCCGTAGCTATTGACGGACACTTCACCGACCAGCGCCAGCTCGATCAGGAGGCGGCAGAGATCTTTGCGATCCATGCCCGGGATGCGCTGGCCGAGTTCATGAATAAGGGCATGGTCCTCTTGCTTCTCGTCGGTTGGGCCGATCCAGAGTCGCGCAAGGCGTTTCTTGTCATCAAAGCCGGTCAGGCCGTACATGCGCTCGGTGACCAGTCGGTATTCCCGCAGCTCAAGATTGGTGTCGGCATCATCGGCGCTAAAATCCACCGTGAGCTTGCTGCGGATCTGGTCGAAGAGGCGCTGGCGATAGGTGGCTTCGCGCTTCAACTTGCGCGCAGCCTCCTTTTCCTGCTCGCTACGGGCGCCCCGTGCTTGCAACGTCATCGGCATCTGGCCGCCCTTGGCCTCGAGCTTCTCTTGAACCGAGGCCTTGCTGACAACCTCAATGACTTTGCCTTTCTGGTGCGGGTCGATCAGGATGTCCGGCGCGGGCGCATCCTTGCCCAACAATTGGCGTACCGTCGTCGTCTTGCCGTTGTCCTGGTAGATTCTCTTATCGAGATCCACGTAGCCGCCGTTGAGATCGCTGTCGTAGGAGTTGGGTTTGATCTTCTTCGCGTCGGCGCCTTCGATTACCTTGCGGCCTTCGGCTTTGGCCAGCTTTCGTTGCTGGGCGACGTAGGCTTCTCGCTTGGCGTTGAAACAGGCGGGATCCGTGCACATGTCTGCATTCTTCACATCGGCATAGAGATCCTTCTGGTTGCCGGTGCGCTTCGGACAGTCCTGGCAGCGGCCGGCGCTGGGCAGCAATTCCGCATCGGCTCGAGAGAACGGCGCCTCCGCCAACTTGAGCATGTAGGTCTGCTGCACATGGTCGGCGGCTTTACGGTAGGACATGGGTTCGTTGGCGCCATAGAGCCCGTTGGCGATGTCCTTTGCCGCTTTCTCCTGCATCCCGTGATCGGGAATGCGCGCGATCAGTAGCGCAATGGAGGCGTCGAATTTTCCGCCCTTGAAACTGGCAAGCGCGGCCGGGCAGAGGTCGAGTAGCTTGAGGCGAGCGTAGACATAGCCGCGGCTCTTGCCGATCTTCTCGGCGATCGTATCGGCTGTATGACCATGATCGTCCTTTAGCCGGCGGTAGCCATCGGCCTCCTCGATGGCGGAAAGGTCCTTGCGCTTGAGGTTCTCGATCAGCTGAATCTCAAGGGCTGTCCTATCATCCAGTTCGCGCCAGAAGAACGGGATGTCGGGTTCCTTGGCGATCGCCGAGGCGAGCCAGCGGCCTTCGCCGATCACGATCTCATAGTGCACGCCGGCCGGCGCTGTGCCGCGCGACGCCGGCCATGGGCGAGCTGTAATGGGCTGCAGCACCTTGTGGACCTTGATGGTCGCAGCCAGGCCGGTGAGGTACTCCTGGTCGTGATTGCGGTTCGTCAGCGACGGCGCGAAGTGACTAAGCGGCGCTCTGGCCACCGTCAATGCGCCGTCTGGGGGTGCAAGTGTTTCTGGGGCATTCATCAGCGATCTCCTTGCAATGTCGGGATGTGGCGAGGGTTGGTCAGGCAGCGCGCGAATTGGCGGCGTGGTCAGCGGTTTGGCAGATCACCACCGCGACCTCACGATTCATCACGTTGGCGTGAAATGTCCGGATCAGACGGCCGGCGCCGTCGTGATTGGCGGTCGGGCCGTAGGGAATCGCCAGGTGATCGAGGATCCGCGTGACTTCGTCGACGACGCCGGTCACAAATACCGCAACAGCGCAGCCGTCTTGATCGATATGTCCGCAAGCGCCGGCCGTAATGCCTGCCTCCTTGAGACGCTTCTCCAGGGCTTCGGCGGCGGCGAACTTGGGCGCCATCGCGTGGAGGACCTGGAGGGTTGCGGTGGAACGAATCATCAGTTCGTCTTGCAGACGGCTCAGTAATTGGCTCATGATTTCTCCTATTTGGGAAATGCGCAGTGGGAAACTTTGGTGAAGAGGGTCTCGGTGCTTCCGCAGGACCCGAGGCAGACGTTGCGGCTGGGGGTTTTTCGAAATATGAGATAGCGGCCGTTCTTGGCGACCACGAACATGTTGTTGTCCTTGGCGATTCGGCAGGCCTGCTCGTACTGCTGGCGGGGTGAGTGGCGGCGGGTCACGTTCCCGCCCTCAATTTCTTGATTTCTGCGTGCTCAATCGCAGTAAGATTGGCCTGGCGCTGGGCGCCATGGACGATGACTTCGTTGGGGAGGCCGAGTCCGCCAGTTGATTCCGTTACGATGATGGGAGACGAGTCATGGAAGTCGTGAGCACGCTGCTGGCTCCGGTCGGCAACATCGTCCTGATGGTCATGGACACGCGTGTCGATGGTAAGAACTTGATTACCACTTTGGTGGTTGGCGACATGAGAAAAAACAAGATCTCCCAAGTCGGGCAGCAGTGCCTCAACCGAATGGGAGAGCATCACAAGGTCAACTATCCGGAGGGAGAGGTTCACCTTGTCGAGGTTCGCCTCGAATCGCAGGCGGAGGATCGGGTCAAGGCAGTATTCACGGCGGCGGCCGAGGGTGACGCCGTAATGTTCTGGTGTCGCACATCCGAGGTATACGACGCCGTGTTCCCGTTCCTCGGCTTGAAGCATTACGCGAATGGATTCGCAAGGCACTAAAGAGCGATTGCTCACGTTGCCTTCCTCCAGCGCGTAGGCCGAAACCAGGCGCGCTCGGCCGATGCGAAGACGCAGGCGACATGGTCGCTGTACTGGTGGGCGGCGACAAGCACTTCACCTAGTTGTGGTTCGCAGTGCGTGGCCAGGTAGGCGTGCGCATCGTTCCAGCCCATGGTGTAAATGGCTTGGTAGGGCAGGTACAGGCAAATACCCAGGAGGATCCCGCGGGCGAAATTCAGCGCGGTCCTCATTTGCGGGCCACCTGTTGAGCGCAGGGGCAGCTGCGGTCGTTGGCGTCGGTGATGCCGTAGGCTGCGAGGATCACCAGGCCGGCGATGATGCCAGAGACAAGGTCATGCGCCTGCAGTTTGATGCGCGCCCAGCGCCAAGCGCCACCGACGCGAAAGGCCATGGTACGGTCTACCAGCAGGCGCGCGGCGATAGAAAGGCGGGAAATCATGACAGCGCCTTCTGGCGGGCTGTCGGGGCGATGACCAACGCGGCGGATCGCTTGGGCACGTTGGCCATCGCGTCAGGCCGCAGAACTGAGTGCAGACTCGTTCCACCAGCTTTCGACGGCGCGGCCGTCAGCGGCTTTGTAGCGGATGAGGTAAGTGTTTTCGGATGCCGAGTATTCGGCGCGGCCAACGACTTCGCCGGCTTCTGAACTGATGGCAACGGTGATGCTCTGGCCTATTTCAAACTTGAATCCCATGGCAATTTCTCCTTGGTTGGTGGCTTTCTGGGGTTTGCTGTTGCCCCGGCGTTCGGTGAGCGCCAGGCGATTACACCAAACGGTGAATCAAAAGTCAACACCAAATGGTGAATGCCATGCCCCCATCGCCTTCCCGTCGCCGGATTCGCGGGCAAAAAAAATGCCCGCTCAGGGCGGGCTTATCAGCATGGGGGATCCCCGGTTTCTGGATTTCTTCTACTCAGGCAGTGGGTTGAACGAGTTTTACCTGGAAATCTGATTGTTGTATTAAAGCTTCTTGGCGCCTTCTGTTTTCTGGCGCTGCGCATCGACGTTTGTAGCGTCAATATATTTTCGAGACATAATATCCAACTGAGATTCGTCAATAACACTACCCCTTTGGTCGAGTTGAATCGTTCCGTCCGGCCGATCCCACTTGCGAGTTACGCTGTCGAAAACGCCGCCCAACCTGGTTCGCTTGCTTTCGATGTACTTTGACGTTGGGACTCCGTATTTCTGTTCCAATGCGCCAGCAACGACGTCATACCCAATAATGTTGAAATCTATGGCGGCGCGTTCAACTATTCCGTCAATCAAAAAGAAAGCGTAACTTCCGGCGGACCTCCCAGCAAGTCTCAGTGATTCAATGATTGGTTCTCGGCACGAACGAACGGACTCGTTTGCAACATTAGATCCACAAGCTTTATCGGCAATCGCTCCCGGGCGTACCAAAATGGTGGACCCAAACACGTTAGCCCCTGGCCACCGCTTCGAAATTTCTCCTCCCGACGTTGTTCCAAGGACAACCCCCTTTAATTCAAGAGGGGCGGTTTGTGCATGACATGCCGTGACAGCAAAAAATATCACCAGAAGAAGTCGCATATATATCTTTCGTCTAATTGACGGTCATAGTACATTGGTCTAACCTCGCTAAACGGAGGTCCTCTATTCTGAGGATCCTAGCATTCCCTTTTTTGCTGGAATGTGATTTTTCAAAGCCCAACGCACTGCTTCGACGCATTTGATGCGGCCTTCAACATCAGTTTTCCTCATGATTCGTAAGACCGCCTTTATATGCTTGTCGTCGCCTGGCTCCAGAATAATCAAATCTCCGACCTTTTTCACGACCGCTGGTGGTGGCGAGCCCAAAAAGCTTGGCTCAAAATAGTCCGGCGCATATTTGAGTGAGAGAGCTATATCTCTAGCTACCTTGTCGGCGAAGTTTTTCCGGGGTGGGTCTGAGAGCATGTCATTTATTTGCCGCGCCGGCTTTCCGGCCGCACGTGCAAAATCGGCTTGGTTTCCCCTAAACCTTGGTCCAGCGATCTCCGCCCGCATTCGCATGCGGCGAAATTCTTGCAGTTTTTGTTCGCGCTCATCCATAGATGAATTTGACCACTTTGTAACCATTTGGTGAATTCACCGAACAGTGTTGCAAACAGTCACCGTATGGTGTATTGTTCCAGCCATGGATCTCAAAACCTATTTCTTCTGCCTCAGTCTGGATCAGCGTGAACGCTTGGCTGCCAGGTGTGCAACTACTGTAGGGCACCTGAAAAATGTGGCCTACGGAAAAACCTGTGGAGAAAAGCTCGCTGTGGACCTTGAGCGAGAATCCAGCGGTGCCGTTACTTGCGAAGAACTCCGCCAAGACGTCGACTGGGACTTCATCCGTGGCACTAAGAAGCGGAATGCAGTCGCCTAGATGGCCGCTACTCCAATCACCCTCACGCTGACCATCCGCATCCGGTGGTGGTACCCGATCTATTTCGGCGTCCTGGTTGCTCTCTGCCGCACGTTCCGCGCTAAGCCGAACTGGGAGAGGCTGTCTTACTGGACGCGGAAAGCGATCTACTTCGAATGGAAGGTGGTCTGAGGTGACTCCTGGCGAAAAAGCCATTGCTGAAGAACTCCGGGCGATTCGAGCGGCGCTCGAAGCGCTGCTCGCGATCGCTGCTTCACATGCGGCCGCAGATCGAGCAACGTCGCTGTCAGGTCCGCGTGAATCTCGCGGAAAGATGGTTGCCCAGCTGCAGCCGGGAGAGAGAGTGTGGTGAGTCAGTCTATGCTGGCAAGAATGGAGGACAGCATGTTCGCCATTGAGCCCGAAGCCGCCGACAGAACATCTGGGAGTACTCCGGCAGCCCGGCGCTCTTCGATCATTTCTACGAATCTGGATCGCATGCCCTCGACTGTTTGTTCTGTGCCGTCGCCCAATAGCAGAGCGCCAAGCATGGCGAGAAGTGTCTCGTGCGCAAACAAACGACCTTCGATAGAGGACCTGGTTTCGTGTGTGAGTTCCATGGCTAATTCCTTTCAGATGGTTTCGGCTCTCGAACACCGATTCTATCTGATTGGAATTGGCCACCCTTTTGTTGGTCCGTCGCTGCCTCATCGTTGTAACCCCCGGCCCAGGTAATAGGGCTTAAGGCCAGAGCTCGCAAATGCACGCTCCGGCCTTCTTTTTGTACGCTTTGGCACTGATAAACGCTGAAAACCAGCGATACGAAAAACTATCTGGAGTTATCACACCATGAGCCAAGCCCTTCAAATGACGCTAGATTTGGAACCGGGACTGATAGAACGCTACCGCAACGTCCGCGACGTGGTCGCGTCTGGCGTCTATCAGCGTGGCCTCAAGCGCGTGGCCGGGGATATGGACATTGCGCCGGGCAATCTGTCCTGCATGCTCAATGACGATTCTCAGCGCAAGCTTGGAACGGACGATCTTGAGCGCTACATGCAGACGCAGGGCGATCTGCAGCCGATCTATTACCTGATCGCCAGATACCTGGGAGATCAGGCGGCGGCCCAGGGCGCGGTCATGAATCGAGTGGAAACGCTATTGTCGGAAGTTGCCGCCCTGGTGGGGCAGGCCAGTCCAAAGAAGCCGTCGCGCAAGTAATCGATGCCGAGGATGAAACAGCCGCGCATCATCGCCACCTTGCACGAAGAAACGGCGCTGGGGATCAAGGTGTCACGGGTGGAGTTGGCAAGAGCGCCAGTTCCCATCGTGCCTGATCTCGATTCCATCATGGGCGGATGGTGGCTCTGTTCCGGCGGCTATCCAGTCGGCGAACTGTACGGGACAGTCATCGATCTCTGACCATGGCTGACCATACCGATGATCCAGAGACGAGACCGGTGAGCGGCAAGCAACGGTCGGTCTGGTCGCCCATCTTGCCGGTTCCGGAGAATGCGCCGGCGGCGAAAATATCGCACGACACGCGAGGGGAGCCGCTTCGCGTCTTCGTGTACCGGGACGCCGATGAGCAGCTCCTGGGCTATACCTGCCGTTTCTTGACGTCATCGGGTGATGCACTGCATCTGCCGCTGACCTGGTGCCATGACCAGGATGGAATGCGCGCCTGGCGCTGGATTCAATTCCAGCGCCTTCGACCGCTCTACGGGTTGGATCGCCTCGCCAAGTGCGACGAAGTCGATAACGTCCTGATCGTCTTCGATGAACATGCGGCCGAATACGCACGCCAGCTCGTGCCCTGGCTCACGGTGGTTTCGTGGCCTGGCGGAATTCGCAAGATCGATGATGTCGATATATCGCCATTGCGTGGGCGAACCATCTGGATCTGGCCGACGCTCACCCGCGACCGAGCAAAGCCGCGCAGGGGATTCGATGCTTCGGCCTCTTTGCTGCTGCCAAAGGAACGCCAGTCCGGCTGGCAGGCTGCGCTGAAGCTCGAGAAGATTCTCATCGGGTATGGATGTTCGATTGTCGGAATCGTCGATCCCTTCACCGACGAGACGCGTCCCGAAGGTTGGGACGTTGGAATGGCGGGAACGCAGAACTGGACGGCGGAGCAACTTGACGAGTGGATGACGGGCCACATGGCCAATGGCCTGGGCTCCGAAGTGCAACAGCGCATCCGAAAGCTGAAAGGCGATCCTGCGCCAGGCGAAGCGCCGCTCCCTCCGGAAACGGCTCCTCCCCCTAGCGGAGCTGGCGCGGGCCAATCGTGGGAAAGCCGACTCGTCATGAAGCACGGCGACTTGGCCATCTGCACAGCCAACGTGGCCGACATCCTTCTCAACCGCAAAGAGTGGAAGGGCGTTCTGGGCTATGACGATTTCGAAAAGAAAACGGTGAAACTCAAACCTCCGCCCTTCTACGGTGGGGAGGTCGGAGACTGGGACGAAAGCGACGATACATGGACATCGATGTGGATGGCCAGAACCTACGGCTTCACGCCGTCGTCGCAGATCGTCGCGGAATCGGTCGAGGCCATTGCGAAGAAAGTCTTCAAGTTCAACCCGGTTCAGGATTACTTGAACAGCCATACCTGGGACGGAGTCTCTCGCCTTGATCTTTGGCTGACGCAGTATCTCGGGGTTGAAGAGTCGGAATATTCGATGCTTGTCGGGCGGTATTTCTTCATTGCTCTCATAGATCGCGCAATGAACCCTGGGGGGCAATTTAAGTACTGCCTGATCCTGGAGGGTCTGCAGGACGCGGGAAAAAGCAAGGCGCTGCGAATTATCGGCGGCCATTGGTACGGCGACACCGACATCGATCTGCACAACAAGGATTCGATGGTGGGTATTCAGGGGAAGTGGCTGTACGAATTCCCGGAGATGGACTCCGTTTCGCGGGCCGAGGCCTCAAAGACGAAGTCGTTTCTGTCGCGTCAGATTGACGAGTTTCGCCCTCACTACGGACGCCGCATAGTGAAATTCAAGCGGCAGACGGTCTTTTCCGGCTCCGTCAATGAATTCGAATACCTTAAAGACCCATCTGGCGCCGTGCGTTTCTGGCCAGTGCTTTGCGGTGAGATAGATCACGATGGATTGACCGCGGTGCGTGATCAGCTGTTTGCGGAAGCATTCGTTCGGTGGAAGGCCAAGGAGCGCTTCTTCCCGACCAAAGAGCAACAGAAGGACTTGTTCAACGAGCAGCAGATCGAGCGACAGCAGCAGGAATCGTTTGTCGATGTGATTCACGACTGGGTGTATGCTCGACGCGCCCCTTTCACGATCGCGGATGTGATCTTGGATTGCATGAAGCTCGATGCAAGCAAGATGACGAAGGACGTGCAAACGCGCGTCGGGCAATCACTGCGAAAGCTGGGGTGTCGGCGAACAGAACGCCGCAATGGAATGATCCGGTATTGGTACGAGCCTCCCACTAGAAACGAGGCAGAGTCGAAAGCCGGGCAGCCAGCGCAAGGATGGGAAGATGCTCATGTCCCATTCTGACAGCGGCGAGGTGGGGAAGGTGCGGTATAGGTGGGGAACCCTGAAACCCGCGTGGATAGGGCTTCTTCCTAACCTTCCCCACCTTCCTAACCTATTCTCCCACGCACGTATGCGTGGGCGCGGGCGGGCGCACGCGTATACGCGCGCGCGGGCTACTCATTCTACGTTAGGAAGGTTAGGAAGGTTAGGAAGAGTGAAGCTGGGCAAGGGTTGCAGCCTTCCCCACCTCCTCCCCACCTCGGCAAGGTGGGGAACCTGGCCATGACGTCCAAGCCGCCTGACTTCCGCCAGTCCATGCCGAAGACGACGGCTTTCATCGATGCTTGCCGCGCTGCGTTTGGCAGGGAGAGTATCGACGCGAGCATCAAGATGGGAATGCGGGGCATGGGGATGTTCTACGCCAGCGAGAATGGCATCGCGGTGGGCACGCGCCTACCGCGCTTTGCCTACAGCGTGAGCGGCGATGACCTGATGTTGATCGATCCAGAACTGGATGTGGGTGTGGGGCGTAAGAGGAGACGTTCGATATGACCATGATCAGCGTACAGCAGGACTTCGACAAACTCACCGCGAACCTCGGTGAGCTGGCGAAGAGCCAGGTGCCGTTCGCGACATCACGTGCCTTGAACGATACAGCGGCGGCAGTACGCACGGCCGCTGCCCTTGGCGCGAAGGGGATGACCGCTCGACCGTTCACGACGAGCGAGAATGCTTTATTCGTTATCCCCTCGACAAAGACCAACCTTGTCGCCGTCGTTGGCTACAAGGATATCCAGGCGCGCTACCTGAAATGGCAGATCGGTGGTGGTCGGCGTGTGGCCAAGGCCTACGAAGTGAAGTTGGCCGCCATGGGTGTGCTGCCTCCTGGGTATGTGACCGTACCTGGGGCGGGCGTGACGCTCGATATGTACGGCGACATTCCCATGGCGACGATCACCACTATCCTCGGCATGCTCGCTAGTGGCTTGCGCATATACAAGGGTCGAGGAAAGCGCATGCATGAGCAAGGGGTGTTCGTCGTGCGCCCTGGGTCAAGCGATCACCGGGTCAGGCATCTAAAGCCAGGCATCTATCAGCGGCTGGAGAACACCAAGGCCAGCGTCATCCGTCCGTTGATCATGTTCGTCACGGCCGCGAGTTACCAGGCAGGAAAGTTCTTCGATCTCGATGCCATCGTTGCTCGGACTGCCGCCAGCACCTTCCCGGCGGCGTTCGAGCAGCGGATGGCCGAAGCGATGGCCACCGCGAAATGATTTTGGGTCCTTCCAGGCCGGCGCCCACGAGGGTAATTTAGGCCCCGCCAAAATGATAGTGGATGGACTTTCCCCGGCGTCGTCAATACGGGTATCAATTGGCCTAGAGGGTAGTCGACAATGAGTCGTCAGTTGATGGGATTTCGCGAATACGCACGCTACCGTGACGCCAGAGGTTTGGCCGGCGTCACGCTGCGCGCGGTTCAGAAGGCCATCGAGGCGGGGCGCATCACGACGGTACAGGATGAAAGGGGGAAGACGAAGATTGATCCTGAGGTAGCCGATATCCAGTGGGGGCGCAATACTGATCCTGACCAGTCGGCCCGGGCGAATGCTGGCCGTGAAAGATCGTCGATTCCGCCATCGGGTGAATCGCCGGCCGCTGGGCGAGAGTCTGGGGACCAGGGTCTCTACTGGGACGCACGCACTCGTCGCGAAATCACGGAGGCGGCGAAGGCTGCGCTGCAGCTCGAGGAGATGTCTGGCAACCTGGTCAATAAGGAGCAGGTCGAGCGCGCGGCCTACGAAACCGGTCGCATGCTTCGCGACATGATGCTGTCTATCCCGGGGAAGATTGCCGATTCTCTTGCCGCAGAGAGCGACCCGCGGGCGATCGAGATACGCATCCGCGAAGAGCTGCGCAAGGTGCTCGATGAGATCGCTCGCATCGCTCGTGATGGGCTGGCCGCCAGGATCTCCTGATGGGTGCGATTGCCGACGGATTCTTGAGCTACTGCATGCACTTCGGCGAAGGGCTCATGCCGGATCCCGATATGTGGGTAGACGAGTGGGCCGACCGCTACATGGTCATCCCGAAAAAGTCCGGCGCGGCCGAGGCGGGACCGTACCGAACCGAACGCACGCCTTACGCCCGCGAAGTCATGCGCTGCTTGTCGCCGCTTCATCCTTGCCGCCGAGTCGTCGTCATGGGTGCCTCGCAATTACTGAAGACACAAGTCGGCCTTAACTGGATCAGCGCCAGTATTCACCAGGCGCCCGCCAACATCCTTTGTCTGCTGCCAACCATCCCCGTCACGAAGCGGGTGAGTAGTCGGATTGCCGACACGATCAAGGCCGTACCCGAACTGCGCGCGCGTGTTGCCGAGCCACGTAGCCGCGACGCGCGCAACACCATCGACACCAAAGAGTTTGACGGCGGCACGCTCTATATCGCGACCGCGGGCAGCGCCAGCAACCTGGCTGAGATCCCGGCGCGCTATGTCTATGGCGACGAGATCGATCGCTGGGAGCTCTCGGTCGATGGTGAAGGCGATCCGATTGAGCTGGCCGAGGCACGGACTAGCACCTTCGGCTACAACTCCAAGGTCTATTTCTCCAGTTCGCCCACGCTCGCAGGTCAAAGTCGGATCGCTTCGCTCGAGGCTGACTCCGATCGCCGCCGATACCACGTTCCCTGTCCGCACTGCGGGCATCGTCACGAACTGGTATGGGAGAACGTGCGCTGGGATGCGGAGCTCACCGAAGCCTGGATGATTTGCCCTGACTGCGGCGCCGAGATCCGCAGCAATGACAAGACCGAGATGCTCGCGGCCGGCGATTGGGTTGTCACGAGGTCTGACAGCGATGGTATTACCGTTGGCTTCCAAATTTCCGCCCTGTATGCGCCGCTTGGCTGGGTCGCGTGGATCTCGCTGGCGCGCCAATATGTCAAGGCCAAGGCGGCTCTCGATCGTGGTGACCAGGAACCAATGCAGGTGTTCTACAACACGCGATTGGCCAAGTGCTGGGATGGCGCGCAGGAAACCGCCAAGGCCGATACCCTCAAAGCGCGCGCCGAGGATTACCAGCTCAGGACTATTCCTGCCGGGGTTCTGATTCTCACCGCCGCGGTCGACGTTCAGCCAAACCGCCTCGAGCTGATGATCTGGGGTTGGGGCGAAGGGATGGAGCGCTGGGTCATTGACTACCAGGTGCTTTGGGGTGCGCCGTCCGACGATGCCGTGTGGCGCGACCTTGACGCGGTGCTCACTGCCCATATTCCGCATCCCTCCGGCGTGCCACTGTCAATCGCCGCCACCCTCATTGACTCCGGTGGGCACAACACACAGGACGTCTACGCATACTGCCGCCTGCGCCGCCATCGCAAGGTGCTCTCTATCAAAGGGGCCAGTAGACCAGGGCGCCCGGTCATTGCGCAGAAACCCACCAAGGTCGACGTCAGCCATCGGGGTAAAGTGGAGAAGCATGGCGCCGAACTCTGGTTCGTCGGTACCGATACTGCCAAAGACTGGCTGGCGAGTCGCTGGCTGCTCGATGCCGGCCCGGGCGCCATTCACTTCTCCAAGGACTTGCCCGACGAGTTCTACAACCAGCTTACCGCTGAGCGTCGCCTGGTGCGCTACCGCAAGGGACACGCGATCAGCGAGTGGACCAAGAACAAGGCGGACCGGAATGAGGCACTCGATGTGTCTGTCTACAATCTTGCTGCTGCCAATTTTCTTGGCCTGCACCGCTACCAAGCGGCCGACTGGGTGCGCCGAAAGCAACAGATCGACCCACCCACCCGCGACCTGTTTGGCGCGGCATCCAACGAGACCGCTTCGGCGGATACTGCGGTGCAGGCGTCTGCACAAAAGCGGGAAGCACCAACGCCGATCACATCGAATGCTGATCGGCATCAACAGTTGATGGAGCGCCTTCGCTCGCGGCGGCAATGAACGGTGACGACATGATCCGCCGCTTTATCGAGATGTTGCTCGAGATACAGCCGGGCATGGAAGCCGAACTCGCGCTGCAACTTGAAAAGCAGATGCGTGCCGAATTCAAAGGTGAGCGAGTGTATGTGAAGAAGCCCAAGCCAGCCCCAGAAGAGATCGTTCAGCGCTTTGACGGTCGGAATGCAAAGGCCGTGGCCAAGGACCTGGGTATCTCGCGCGAAACCGTCTATCGAGCCATCAAGCGGCGTCGGGAATTGCAGAGCAGATAGGGTCTGCGAGGCACATGTGAAATCGTGTCATTTTTGGCAGAAATGACACAGGCGAAGTAATTTAATGGCGTTCATCCTCAGCACGAGATGAACGCATGGCCTTCAGCACCGCCGACCTGACGAACATCGAAGCCGCGATCGCGACGGGCGAAATGACCGTTGAAATCGATGGCCGGCGAGTCACCTACCGCTCTATCGATGACTTGCGCAAGGCGCGCAACATCATCAGTGCCGCGCTGCAATCGAGCGGGGTCGCTGCCAAGGCCACCCGTGTTTCCTACGCCTCGAGGGTAAGATCCTGATGGCTGCAGGAAACTCTCGCGCCCTGGTCGCCAAGGCTGCAGCCCCCAATATCCTTGATCGGGCCATCGGCTACTTCAGCCCCAGCGCCGGCTTCAAGCGTGCGCGCTCCCGCCTCGCCATGAGTCTCACGCGCAGCTACGAAGGCGCCAAGACCGGACGCCGCACCGGCGGCTGGACCACCGGCGGAACGTCGGCCAATGCGGAGATCGGGCCGGCGCTTTCCGTCCTGCGCAACAGATCGCGCAGCCTGGCTCGTGACAATCCCTATGCGGCAAAGGCCATGAGCACCTGGGTGGCCAACATCATCGGTACCGGCATCACTGCCAAGTTGAGCAGCGGGCAGGATCTCTGGGACCAGTGGATCAAGGAATGCGATGCCGATGGCCAATTCGATTTCTACGGGCTGCTCGCGCTGCTCGAGCGAGCGCGGTTCGAATCTGGTGAGGTATTGATCCGTCTGCGCTGGCGTCGTCCCGAGGATGGTTTGACCGTCCCGCTGCAGCTGCAGGTGCTCGAGCCGGACTATCTCGATGCCATCAAGAACGAGAGCCTACCCAACGGCGGTTGGATCCTCAACGGTGTTGAGTTTGACGCCATCGGTCAACGTGTCGCCTATTGGCTATTCAGCGCCCACCCGGGCGACTCGGCCCCCATTCTGAAGAGCCTCTTCTCCAAGCGTGTGCCGGCGGAAGACGTCATCCATTACTACAAGAAGACCCGGCCTGGTCAGGTGCGCGGCGTGCCGGATCTTCACCCGGTACTGCTCAAGATGCGCGACTTGGACGATTACCAGGAAGCCGAGCTGGTGCGCAAAGGCATAGAGGCCTGCTTTGCTGCCTTCGTCACAAGCGATGACGAAAGCCGCACCCTGGGCGATGCCGCCACCGAGGACTCGACCCAGCAGCACCGCATCGAAAATCTCGGCGCCGGAATGATTCACTATCTCAAGAGCGGTGAAGACGTGCAGTTTGGCGCACCGGCCACGATGAACGGCTACAAGGAATTCATCGATGATCACCTGCACGCCGTTGCGGCAGGCGCGGGTGTGACCTTCGAGCAGCTAAGCGGCAACCTCTCGCGCGTCAATTACAGCTCCATTCGCTCGGGCACGGTCGAGTTCCGTCGTGCGGCCGAGCAACATCAGTGGCTCACCCTGATTCCCGGCGTGTGCGAACCCATCGCGCGGGCGTTTTTTGTTGCTGCAAAGCTTGCCGGAAAGCTCGGCAGCCAGAAGACCACTGTCGAGTGGACGCCGCCGAAGTGGGATTGGGTTGATCCGGTCAAGGATGTCGCCGGCGAGCTGCTCGAAGTCGCTGCAGGCCTAAAGTCCTGGTCGGCTGCCGTTCGCCGCCGCGGTGAGGATCCGGCCAAGGTCCTAGCGGAAATCGCCGAGGACCAACAGAAATTCAAGGACGCCAAAGTTTCTATCCAGATTGACAAGCTCGCCCTGGGCGCCGCCGCCGGCGCCAATGCCAACCAGGGCGCCGAAAACCAAGGAGCTACACCATGACGAAGAAAAGTCGCGTCGAAGGTACCCTCAATCGCTCTTTCGCCCTGCAGATCGTAAAGCGGCAATCGGCCGCCGATCTTGCGGGCGCGACGGAAGGGGAGGGCGCAGAGCCCGCCCCGGCCGACAACCTGGTCCTCTCGTTCCCGTTCGCCAGTGAGGAACCCTACCTTCGTGGCGACTGTTACTGGGACGATCCGTGGCTTGAGGTGCTCGGTGTTACCGACGCCGAATGCGACCTGACCCGACTCAATGCTGGCGCAGCCGTGTTAGCTGACCACGGCCGCTATAGCACGGGCGACAGCCCCCTCGCCCTGATTGGCCGCACCGTCCGGGCCTGGATCGAAAAGAACCGGGCCTATGTCGAGATCAAGCTGTCGCGCCGCGACGGCATGGAAGGCCTGCTGCAGGACATCGCGGATGACCTGGTGCCCAACGTCAGCGTCGGCTACCAGATTATCGAACGCACCCTGATCAAATCGAACGGCGGTAAAGCGCCGGACGAGTATCGAGTCACGAAATGGCTACCGCTGGAGGTGACGCTCTGCGACATCCCGGCCGATGCCACCGTGGGAATAGGCCGATCACACGATCTGGCCACTGCCGCCACCGCGCCCTATCGCGTGGTTGATCTGCCCGAACCGGGCGCTTACCAGAAAGGAATTGACATGGGCACACCCGCTCAACAAGCCGCGGCGGCGGAAACTGCAGCCGCTACCGATCGTGAAGCCATCCAGCGCGAAGCCATTGCAGCCGAACGCGCCCGGGGAATAGAGATCCGCGAGGTTTGCGCGCTCGCCGGGCTCGAGCCGGCCGTGGCCGAAGACTTCATCAAGCGCGATGTTTCAGTCGACGCTGTGCGCCGCGAAGCCATGAACAAGATGGCTGAGCGCAGCGTGGCGCAGGGCGTTACCAGTCGCGCCGATATCGTCACCGTCAAGGACGAAACCGAAGTGTTGCGCGAGATGGTTGGCGCCTCGCTGCTCCACCGCTACAACCCGAAGAGCGCATTGCCGGAAGGCGCGCGCGAATTCCGCAGCTTGTCGTTGATCGAGCTCGGCCGCGATCTCCTCGAGCGCCGCGGTATCAGCACCCGGGGCATGGATCGCATGACCATCGCCACGCGATCCCTCGAGGGCACCTCGGACCTCGCCAACATCGTTGCCAACGTCGCCAACAAGACCTTGCGCCAGGCCTACATGAGCGCCCCGCGCACGTTCCAGCGTTGGGCACGCAAGGCAACCGCCCCGGATTTCAAGACCCTGACCCGGGTCAACCTCTCCGACGCTCCGGCACTGGAAAAGATCAACGAGTCGGGCGAATTCAAGCGCGGCGCATTTACGGACGGCAAGGAGACCTACCAGCTGGCGACGTACGGCAAGATCATCGGCATCACTCGCCAGGCCGTCATCAATGACGACATGAGCGCTTTCACGCGTGTTCCCGAACTGTTCGGCTTCGCCGCGGCGAATCTGGAGTCGGACACGGTCTACGGCATCCTCACGGCCAATGCTGCGCTCGCAGACACCGTCGCGCTGTTCCATGCCACCCACGCGAACCTCGGCACCGGGGCCATCGCCGTCGCCGGGCTCAATTCCGCCCGGGCTGCCATGCGTGTGCAAAAGACGCCGGGCGGCGCCGTGATGAATCTCGCGCCGGCGTTCCTGATTGTTCCGGCGGCGTTGGAAACGGTGGCTGGCCAATATACCAGCGCCGATTTCGTCAGCGCCAAGTCGAGCGACATCAATCCGTTCAAGAACGCCCTTGAGGTGATCGTCGAGGGCCGACTGGACGCAACCAGCACGGCCGTCTGGTATGCCGCCGCTGATCCGGCGCAGATCGATACCGTCGAATACGCCTACCTCGATGGGCAGGAGGGTGTGTATGTCGAGACCCGCCTGGGCTTCGATGTCGATGGCGTCGAGATCAAGGCGCGTCTGGACTTCGCCGCCAAGGCCATCGAATACCGCGGCTTGTACAAGAGCTCCGGATCGTAAGCCAAACACCGTCTCGGAAAGGGAACTGACATGAAGAATTATGTACAAGAGGGAGATACCCTCACTCTGACCGCACCGTACGCGCGCAATAGCGGGGAAGGCGCGCTGGTCGGTGCCATCTTCGGTGTTGCATGCAACGATGTTGCCAACGGTGCCAGCGGTGAGTTCCTGCGAGACGGCGTTTTCGATCTGACTGCGACGACGACGGCGACGGGGTCGATGGGGGCAAAGGCCTATTGGGACGATGGCAACAAGCGCGTCGATACCGACAGCACGGTCGGCATGCTGATTGGCGCGCTGGTTGTCGCAAAGATCAACGGTCAGACCACTGCCCGAGTCGTCTTGAACGAAAGCATTCCCTCGACGGCCGAGGGTCCCCAGGACGCAATTGCCGATCTGAGCGGTAGCCTCACCGGAACAGCCAATGGGTCGTTGGTTGATGTCGCTGCGACCGCCGGCTCTTGCGCCGGCAACGCAACGCCCAGCGCGGCCAACGTCGATACAGCCATTGCCACCGCCGTGGCCTCGATCGTCGCGGGCGTCAATGAACAGAACAAGGAAATCCAAACAAAGCTGAACGCGATTTTGGCTGCGCTGCGTGCGGCCGGCGTCATCAGCACCTGATCGCTGTCGATTCTTGAAAGGACAAAGACATGAAGACCTTTATTCAATCCGGTGACATCGTCACCATCACACCGGCCGCTGCCGTTGCCGCCGGCGTCGGCTATCTCGCCGGGTCTGGGCTGTTCGGCGTCGCCATGAATGATGTGGCAATCAGTACGCCGGGCGAATTCCTGACCGAAGGCATTGTCACCATCGCCAAGACCGATTCGTTGGCGATCGCCGTCGGCGATCGGGTCTTCTGGGATCCGACCAACAAATGCGTCAACAAGACCTCGACTGCGCAGCAGTGCGTTGGCGTGTGCGTCGAGGCGGTGGCCGTCACCGCGGGTCTTGTGACCGTCAAGATCAAGCTCGGTCAATACCTGCCCGTCGCGACCTAAGCTGATAGACCATGGTCGACTTCGCCGCTCACACCCGTCGCATCCTCTCCCGCTTGGGCGAGGATGCCACCTGGACGCCGTCCGGTGGCACCGCGACGCCTGTGCGCGGCGTCTTCTCCTCTCCCTTCGTCAATGCTGACCTCGGCGGTGTGCAGGTGGGTGGGGATCGGCCACGTTTCAGCGTCATGAGTGCCGACATGGCCAGCGTTGCGCGAGGGGATGCCCTCGCCGTCCATGGTGGCAGCTTCCTCGTTGCCAGCATTGAACGAGATGCGGGCTGCGGTGAGACCGTGCTGAATCTGGAGGTTGCATGATGGCTTCGCGCGTCGACGCCCTCGTTCAGGCCATCAAGACCGCACTGACGGCACCGGCCATGACTTCGGTACCGGTTGGCGACATCTATGTCGACCTTGTCTACGCCATCGACCAGACCAAGACGCTAGCGCTGGCCATCGAAGAGGGAATCGAGCCTGAACCGAACCTGAACGGACTGATTGGCCGTGCGGAGCGTCGCGTCAATGTCGATGTTCATGTGATCGCCAAGGGCTTGGCGCCTTTTCGTGGCGCGGATCCAGCGTTGGTCGAAAGCTACAACCGGATCATGGCCGACCGCACCCTGGGTGGCTTGGCGCTTGACATCCAGGAAGGTCCCACCGAGCGACGCCGGGCGCCGGCGGAACAGTCCATTGGCGTCATCACCAAAACCTACATCGTGGAGTTTCGCACCTCCGCTCATTCCCTGGAGAACTGACATGCCCGAACCCGAAGAACTCAACCCTCAAACCGGTGGCAGTTGGTTGCGTGATCCCAAGTCCGGGCAATTGTCGCCCAACGTGCCAGCCGCTGATCCACAACCTCAACAATCCGACCGCGACATGCCTGCGCCTGCGGTCATTCTCGAAAAGGAATAGGCCATGTCCCGCTCTCCCCGCAATACAGTCATCCTCGCCAAGATCGAGGCCACGCCCGGTGTTGACGCCGCGCCGGTTGGCGCCACCGATGCCATTCTGGTTTCGAACCAGACCATCAATCCGCTGAATGCCACGAACATCGACCGAAATATCCTGAAGGGCTTTTTCGGCGGTAGCGAGCAATTGGTTGGTAATGCCTTCGTCGAGGCGAGTTTCGATGTGGAAATCGCAGGATCGGGCACCGCTGGCACAGCCCCAGCCTGGGGGCCGCTGTTGCGTGCGTGCGGCTTCGCCGAGGCGGTAACGGCCGTCACGCGGGTCGATTACACGCCGATCTCTACCGGGCTGGAATGCTTGACGATCTACTACTACGACGACGGCGCTTTGCACAAGCTCCTGATGGCGCGTGGCGACGCCTCAATCAAGATGGGCTCAGGCGAGCGTCCCGTGTTCAGCATGAAGTTCATGGGCATCGATGGCGGCCTTACAGCGGTCTCCAACGCCACGCCGACGCTGACCGCTTGGAAGACCCCGCTTGCGATCACCGATCCCAATACGGGTGACCTCACGTTTGGCTGCACCTATGCCACGGGTGCGCTTACCGGCGGCACGACCTATCCGTCGAAGGGGCTGCAGATGGCGTTGGGGAACAAGCTTGCCCATGTTCCATTGCTTGGCGGTGAGAGTATCGATATCACCGACCACGTCATGACCGGTAGTTGCGAGCTGGATCTTACGGCAGCGCAGGAAGTGACCTTCATGACTGGGGTCAAGGCCAACACCACGCAGAGCATCGGCCTGCTACATGGAACAACTGCGGGCTACAAGATCCTGGTGCACGCGCCCAAGGTTCAGCTCATCAACCCCAAGAAGACCGAATTCAACGGCCGTCGTCTGATCGGCTACGACCTGCGCGTGCTCCCGTCGTCGGGCAATGACGATCTTCGTATCTGCGTTCTGTAAGGGGAATTTTGATGGATTTCAAACCGCAGCCAAACCCGACCTTCAAGACGAAGGTCACCATTCGCGCGCCAGGCGAAAAGCCCCAGATTCTCTCGTGCACGTTTCGGCACAAGCGCAAGAAGGAATATACCGACTGGATCGATCGCGCCAAGACAAGCGGAAACGATGCGGAATCGCTGCTTGAGGTTCTTGCCGGATGGGACTATCCGCCTGGCGATCCTTCCATCGAGACGATCAACGAGCTATTGGAATCGTACCCGAGCTCCGGTGGCGCGCTGTTTCTTGCCTACACGCAGGAGCTGTTCGGGGTCGAAAGAAAAAACTAGAGGCGGTCGCTCGCGCTTGGGTAAGGGGCCCGGAGTTCGAGCCCCCGAACCCAGATGCGATGGCGGCCGTCGGTTTGAAATGGGCAGGGGAAATTCGCGATGACACCGTTTGGATTTTCCCAAAGAACTGGCTGGCAGTTACCGTGTTCAGGAACCTGGATACGCAGTGGCACGTTGTTTCCGGTGTGGCGGGCCTTCGCTATCAAGGCCTGGTCTACGCGTCCATCGAGCCAGTCATGAATGCACTCGGCGTTCCCAAGAAGAAACGAGCCGACACGTTTCGTCGTTTGCGGGTGATTGAAGCCGCTGCAACAGAGCAGCTGAACGCGCGATAGGACATCAACCTCATGGCCGCCGATACGTCCTACAAGATTTCTGCCGATACATCGTCCTTTGTCGCCGAGATCGAGAAGGCACAAGCCGCCATGGCGAATCTGACCCATTCGTCAGAGAAGATCGCAGAGTCCATGGAAACCATGGGCAAGGTGATGGAAAGGACGAAGCAAGCCCTGGAAGTGTTCGGCGTTGGCCTCTCTGCACTTGAATTCGGTGAAGTGATAAAGGGTGCGGCAGAAGCGTCAGAGCACCTGCTGAATCTTGGCAAGGCCACCGGCATAACTGTTGAAAACCTTTCTGGCCTGAGCCTGCTCGCCAGGCAGAACGGGACCGACATTGACTCGTTGACCAAGTCCATTGAAAAGATGGCGGTCAACATGGGCAAGACGCCTGATGCTTTCCGTGATCTGGGTATTTCCGCAAAGGACCCAGTCGAAGCGTACAAGCAACTGTCCGACATCCTCAATCTCATTCCGGACATTCAGCTTCGAAGCGCGGTCGCGATGAAGGCGACCGGAAAGGCGTGGGGAGAGCAGGCAGCCGCGCTATCTCTCGGTAGCGAAGAGATCCAAAAGACTATCGACAAGGGGATTGCACTCTCTCATCAGACCACCGAACTAGCAACGCGGTCCAAGGAGTTCAACGACAAGCTTGCGGAGCTCGTTGGAACCGGCGGATTCACCAATCAAGTGCTCGGCGCATTACTGCCGACGATGAATAGCCTCGCCGATGACTTCCTGAAGCTCAAAGAGGGCTCGGGTGGGTCTGCCGCCGCATACCGATCATTCGGCCAAGCCGTGGCCGATGGCGTTTCCATCACCAAGGAAGCGGTCGTCTGGCTCTACAACCACAAGGAGGGCGTCGAAGCCGTTGCCGGCGCCTACGCATCCTGGAAAATTGCTGCGTGGCTCGGCCCGCTTGTCACCGAGACGGCCAAAGCAACCGTCACCATGTACGAACAGGTTACGGCGAGCTCGGCGCTGCGGACGGCCAAGGTTGCCGAGGCCCAGGAGAACTATGCAGTCACGGCCTCCATTGCGGCGCTCACGACGGCCAGAGTTGCAGAATTGCGGGCAGCAGTTCTTGCTACCGAAGGCGAGGTCGCGCTCGAGATAGCGACCAACGGGCTTGTTCCCGCCCAGGCGCGCGCTGCTGCGGCAGAGGTAGCGCACGCAGAGGCGACAACTGCTCTTGCCCTGGCGCAAAAGGAAGCGTCGCTTACGGCATCGGCAACCAGTGGCGCAATCTCGCTTCTGGGCGGCCCGATGGGCGTGCTCATCACGTTGCTCGGCATTGCCGCGACAGCGTGGTTTGTATTCGGGGAGAAGAGGCGCGGCGCATTCGCCGACACGCAAGGCGATGTCGAAGCTGCGATTGCGGTGGTCAAGCGCTATTCCGACCAGGCGAAGTATGGCACGGGAGATTCGGCCGCACTCGAGAAGGGATTGGCCGCGGTCAACGACAAGATCGCGCTTCTCTCGCAATCGAAGGGTCCTGGCGCCGCGCTGGAGCTTGCCAAGCAAACTCAGTTGGCTGAGCAATTCCAAGCCGCCCTATATAGCACTGGCAAGGCCGCGGAGGGGCTTACTCAGGCGCAAAAGGATGCGATGGAGGCGGCAAGGGGGTTTGCGCAGGAACAATCCCAAGAAACCGAAGACGGCATCAACCAATACAACTCGCTGGTAGATCGTGTGAATACATATGCACGCCAGATCGAGGAAGCCGTAAAGCAGGATCGAGCACTGAGCACCGCAGAAAAACTTGACCTTGAAGTGAAATCGGCGATGCAAAAGTCGATCACCGGCGTCAGTGACGCACTGAAGGAGCTATTGCAGGCACGCGTCAATGACGCGGTCTACGCGGATCGCTCGCGCCAGGCGCAGATTGACGCGATCGCTCGCGCAAAGGAATACGCCAAAGTTTATGGCGAAGTCGCGAAGTCGATGGACGGCTTCGATGTGAAGTTGCAAGAAACTGTCGACACAGCAAAGAAGGCGGCAGATCAGGTTGGAATGTCGAAACAGGCTGTCGAGATTTCCAACGAGATGGAGAAAATAGACAAGCTCCTATTGGAGCAGATCAAGCGAATCACCGAGTCCTACGACAAGATCGCCGATCCGGACGGATATAACCAGGCGGTGGCAAATGCCAGAGCGCATGCCGATGCGACGAAGGCTATTACCACTGACCTAATTACCTTCAGGATCGCCAGAGAGCGCGACTGGGTCACCGGCACGAACCAGGCCTTCATGGACTACGTCGACAATGCGTCGAATGCAGCTCGGCAGTCGCACGATTTCTGGAGTGCATCCCTTACTGGCATGGAGGACTTGCTTTCCAAGTTCTTCATGACCGGGAAGGTGGGGTTCGCGGACTTCATTAAGGTTATCGAGCAGCAGTTGGCCAAGATGGCGGCGCAGCAGATTGTTGTGCAGATCGTTGGCGCAGTTGGCCTGTCCGGTGCGAGCGGGGCGGCGGCTGGTGCGGGCAGTTCGGCTGGAGGAAGCTTCTTCAGTTCCGCGGCAGGAACCTTCGCCGGGAGTCAGGCCTCCATGATGGCCGGCACGATCGGTGGGATGCAGGGCGGCATTGGCAACGCCTTCGCGAATTACCTGGTACAGGCGGGCGCAATCGAGTCTTCGACGGCAATTTCGATTGCTCAAGTCGTTCCGGTCCTTGGCGAGGTCGTGTTGGCGCTGACCGCCATCAATGCCATCTTCGGTGACCATGGCACGCCGACCAGCGACACCGGCGGCAATCGCATCAACTACTCTGCCAGTGGAGCCGTCCTTTCGAACCAGCTCTCGCCCTACGGTGGCGGGACCAATGCCCAGGTCGACGCGATCCTTACCGGCATGGAGAGCGCTTACCAGAAGGCTGCTGCGGAGCTCGGCATCAAGACCGCTGAGACCGCCTTTGGCTATGGGTCCAACTCCGGAAAGAACGGGCAGGGCGCAAATTTCGGCCTCGATTCGAATGTCAATGGCCAGCGCCTATTTACCCAGGGCGAGACGGCAACTACGCCGGAGGCGGTGCAACTCGCCGCGGCGCGCGCCGTGTTTGCCGCTCTTCAGGCCAGCGACTTGCCGGACTACCTATCCAAACTTTTCAACGGTCTTCACGCGGATTCGATGTCACTGAACGACATCCAGAACGCCGAAGCGTTTGCGACAACGCTCAAGGGTGTGCTCGACGGCCTGACCGAAACGCGCACGCCGCTGCAGATCCTCCAAGACCAGGTCAAGGCTGGAACGGAGGCGCTGCATACCAGCGGCGAGACATTCAAGACTGATTTCATCGCCGCGATCAGGGCAGGCATGGGGCCGGACCAGCTGGCTCAGTGGCAGGCGCTGGGCACGGAGCTCGATAACCTGGCGCAGCAATCCGGTACGGCAACGGACGCCATTGCGGCAACCGGGCGCAGCCTGGCCGACATCGCTTCCGAACGTGCCAGTCTGCAGTCGCAGTTGAACGACTTGACGATGACGGCTGCGCAAAAGTTGGATGCGCAGCGCGCAGCCCTCGACGCCAGCAACCAGTCGCTATTCGATCAGGTTCAAGCCGCCCAAGCCGCCAAGGCCGCCCAGGATCAACTCGCCGCTTCAGAGCAGGCCGCGGCGAACCAGCGCCAGCAATTGCAGGATCAGCTGGACAACCTAACGATGACCAGTGCGCAGCTGCTCGACAAGGCGCGCAACGCCATCGATGCTGCGAACCGCGACCTATTCGATCAGATTCAATCGGCACAGGCAGCGAAGGATGCGGCGACGGCCAAAGCTGCGGCTGACGCCCAATCGGCGCAGGCGGCTGCACAAGCGCAGGCGCAAGCCCAACAGGCCCAAGCGGCAGCCCAACAGGCCCAAGCGGCAGCCCAACAGGCAGCGGCGCAGGCGGCACAGCAGGCGCAGCAAGCTGCCGACCAGGCCGCGCAACAGCATGCTCAACAGGTCGCCAGCGAGCGCGCAAGGCTCCAGACTCAGCTGGATAACCTGACCATGACGGCGGCGCAGCTGCTCGATAAGCAACGGTCGGCGCTGGATGCTTCGAACCAGGCGCTATTCGATCAGGTGCAGGCTGCTCAAGCCGCAAAGGCCGCTGCTGATCAATTGGCCGCATCGCAGACAGCGCAGGCGGCAGCAGCGGCACAAGCGGCAGCGGCGACGGCACAGCAACGCCAGTCCCTGCAGGATCAACTCGATAATCTGACCATGACGCCGGCGCAGCTGCTCGCCAAGCAGCGTGCGACCATCGATGCGGCGAATCAGCCAATCTTCGATCAGATTCAAGCCGTGACGGCGCAGCAGGTGGCGGCAAAGGCTGCGGCAGATCGTGCCACCGCTGCAGCAACCGTAGAGCAGCAGCAGTTGGACGCGAAAGCGGCCGTCCTCCAGGCAATCCAACAGGCCGAGCAGGCGCGTCAGCAGGCCGTCGCCCAGGAGCGTGCGGGGCTTCAAACCCAGCTGAACAACCTGCTCGATACGAACGCCCAAGCGCTTGCCCGCCAGCGCGCAGCGCTCGACGGCTCGAATCAGGCGCTGTTCGATCAGATCCAGGTGCTGACTGCCGCGAAGGCTGCACAGACGAAAGCACAGAGCGATCTCGACGCTGCGTACCAGCGCGAATCGTCGGCGCTGCAGACGGTGATCAGCAACGCGAAATCGTTCTCGACATCGATGCACCAGCTCGCCGACTCGTTGCTAGTCGGCTCGTCGTCGGCGCTGACTTCGACGCAGAAACAAGCCGAGGCGCAGCGCCAGTTCGACGACCTGATGGCCCGGCTGCGTGGCGGTGATACGTCCGGCCAGGGGCAGCTATCCGGCGCCGTCTCGACGCTGCTATCCGGCGCCCTGGCCACGAGTGCGACGCAGCAGGACTATGCCCGCGTGTTCGCCTCGGTGCAGGACCAGGTCGCATCGCTGGGCAACATCGCCGATCAGCAGGTGACCGATGCCCAGGCACAGCTCGACGCGCTCACCGCATCAGTCAATGGACTCGTTACGGTCAATTCGAGCGTGATCAGCGTGCGCGACGCGATCATCGCTTTGCATGCCGCCATGGCCGCCGTAGGAGCCGCCAGCGCGCCGAATTGGACGCCGAACGGCTCGCATGCCGGCGGGCTCGATTATGTGCCGTTCAATGGATATAAGGCGATATTGCACGAAGGCGAGCGGGTGCAGACGAAGCAGCGGGCGGCGAACGATGACCAAGCCGCCGAGGAAATGCGCCAGATGAGATCGGAGCTTCGCCGGTTGACCGTGGTTACGGAGAAACAAGAGCAATTTTGGCGCCGTGTATCGAGCGATGGGAAAACGCTGAATGTGACGGTGGCGGCATGAGAGTCACTCCTGCGCTGACAATCACCGCCGCAATGCTATTGAGCACGGTGATCGAGACGACGCCGGCCGCGTATGCTGGTGGCACTCCGTATGCGCTTGGGGCGCTGGTCTACGTCGGCACGATCGGCCAGGCGCTCGCTGTCTATGAGTCGTTGCAGAACAGCAATACCGGCCATACGCCGGCATCATCGCCGACGTGGTGGAAAAGCCGAGGGAGCGTCTACGCAGAGTATGACGGCGGCGCTACATACGCGCTAGGCGACATCGTTCAAGTTGCGGCGACGCACACGGTCTATCAGTCGCTGATTGCCGGGAACAACGGCAACGCTGTGACCAACGCGACGAAATGGTATCCGGTGGGCAAAACGAACAAGTGGGCAGAGTTTGATCTGACGAGTGACGCGCAGACAACCGTGCCGACAACGATGACTCGTGTCATCACGCCGGGCGTGCGCGTCAATAGCCTTTACCTTGGTCGGATGGTAGCGAATCAGGCGGTGATCTCAGTAACCAGCGTGCTTGGAGGAGGGACGGTCTTTAGCGAGACAGTTAACCTGAACACTCGGAGCACGACGAGGGCCTATGAATATTGCTTCGGCACATTCAGCACGCGCGAGAAGCTGATCCGATTCAACCTACCACCCTACGTCGACGCAGTCATCACCGTGACCCTCAATGCAACGACGGGCAACGTCTCATGCGGTGCGTTCGCTATCGGAAACTACGAATACATCGGCGCGGCGCAGTTAGGCGCGGACGCGGACGATTTAAATTTCTCTGAGATCAATCGGGACTTCGCCGGGAATATCGCGACGATGACGCAGCGCCGAACGGTTCCGCAAAACAGCTTCAAGTTGAAGGTCGATAAGATAAAACTCGACCGAATTCGAGCTGCAAAGAAGCTATTGAACGGTACTCCGGCCGTGTGGTCAGGCCTTGACGATGACACCGACGGCTACTTCGAGACACTGCTCAATGTTGGGTTTTATCGCCGGTTTTCGATTAATGCCGAACTGCCAGTGCAGGCAGAAATATCGCTAGAAATTGAGGGATTCTAACCATGTCAATCACTGTCACATTTGACCCGCCGAGCACCGCTGATCCTACCAACTTCGACGCGAAGATGGATGACACGCTATCGAAGCTCAACACCTGGTCATCGCAGGCAAACGCGCTGGCCGCCGCGATGACAGCCGTTGCTGGCGGAGGTGCGTTCAGCATTCATTACACCTTCGACGCGACTACGACAGACAGCGACCCTGGCGCTGGGGGGCTGCGGCTCAGCAGCGCGACTCAAGCGAGCTCGACGGTGGTTCGTGTCGACCCGCTCGACAGCGCCGGCAACGATTGGACCGGCGTCATCGATACGTTTGACGACAGCACCAGTTCGATTAAGGGCTACCTGAAGCTGTCTAAAATTTCGGACGGGACAAAATGGATTGTCTTTGCCGTGACCGCCCTGGCATCGCCGAGCGGATACAAGAATTTGACGGTTACGCCTGTAACGAGCAGCGCGTCGAGCCCGTTCGCTGCCGGTGAGTCGATCCTGCTGGCGTTTTCTCCGGTGGCGAACAAAGGCGATCAGGGCGCTATCGGCGCAATTGCAATCACGCGTTCTACCAGGACGTCAAACACTATCCTTGCCGGCGGTGACAATGGAACGTTGATCGAAGTAACCGGAGCGTCGACCTTTACTCAGACGCTGACCGCAGCCGCGACGCTTGGGAATGGATGGTCATGCTTCTATAAGAACAGCGGCACCGGGGAAGTCACGCTTGACCCGAATAGTACCGAGCAGATCGACGGCTTGACAACGTTCAAGATGTACCCCAGCGAATGCCGTCTGATCGTCTGCACCGGTTCGGCGTTTTTCTCGACGGTGATTCATCCGTTCATGATGACGCTGACCTCTACGATCACATTCACGACGCCACCGGGATACACCTTGATCGGGCTCGATATGTGGGGCGGCGGCGGTGGTGGGGCAAATGGGGGAGTCTCTACCAGCAGCGGTGGTGGCGCAGGCGGTGGCGGCGCTCGAAATCGTCAGATTGTTCCTGCATTGTCGGCTGGCACAACGCTAACAGCGACGGTTGGCGCATTCGGGGCTGGCGGCGCTCCTGGTACTGTCGGCGGTACAACGTCATGGGGCACGCAGGTATACGCCTATGGTGGTGCCGGCGGTAACTCTCCGTCTGGGTCCGCGACAGGAGGCGGCCCGGGCGGTGGCATTTCCGGGGCTACGCCATCGGCATCAAATGGTTCATGGAGTCAGGGCGGAGGGCCTACAAAGGTTCCTACAAACCTACAAGCAGATGTGTATGAAGTAGGGCCTGGCGGAGGAACCGGTGCAGCTGGTGGTGTTTCCGGGCCTGCATCCTACGCTGGAGCCACTGTTTGGGGCGGCGGCGGTGGTGGTGGAAGCGGCGGGCAGGCCAGCCAGGGCGGTAGCTCTGTATATGGGCCAGCGGGCGGCGGCGGTGGTGGCACTGCGAATAATCAAGGCGGGATCGGCGGCGCGTGCGGAGTGTTTACCGCGGGAACCACATTCCAAGGCGGCGGCGCATCAGGCGGCGGAAATGGCGCAAACGGCACCACAAGCGCGGTCACTGGATCGGGTTCCGGCGGCTATGGCGGCGGCGGAAATAATGCTGGGGCTGGCGGCAATGGAGGCACCGGCGGTTTCCCCGGTGGCGGTGGTGGTGGCGGCGGCGTAGGGACTACTACTGGCGGCAACGGCGGCAACGGCGGCGCTGGCCAGATGAACGTCTGGGGGATCGTGTGATGAACTGCGCGACCTGCAAATATTTCATGGCTCGAACCGATAACGAAGGCATCTGCCGTCGATACCCGCCCGCTGTTCTGTGCCCTATCAACGGCCCGACTTTCTCTGTTTTCCCGCCGATGCTCGCCGAGGGCTATTGCGGCGAATGGCATCCATCACTGGTCAATCGTTCGCGCGACGGCGGCGCCGAAATCCCCATGGAGGCTACATTGTGAGAGCGCACGTTATTGAAGGCGGCAAGGTCACAAATACCATCCTCGTCGATTCGCTCGACGCTTTTCCGAACCTGATCGATGCGGAGCAGGGCGGCACGATCGGTGATTCATGGGATGGGCAGGTATTCACGAAGCCGGCGCCACCACCGCCGACCGTGCCTGCCAGCGTCACCCGTCGCCAGGCCAAGCAAGCGCTGCTGCTCGCCGGCCTGCTCTCGCATGTCCAGCCGGCCATTGACGCGATACCGGATGCGACACAGCGCGGCATGGCACAGATCGAGTGGGACGAGTCGCTAGAGTTTGAGCGCAGCAGGCCGCTGCTGATCAATTTGGCGACAGCGCTGGGGTTGAGCAGTGAGCAGCTGGATGCGCTATTCATTCAGGCGGCGGCACTGTGATGGATGCAGGCGATCCTGTCGCTATGTCACACCCAGGACTTGATTGCTGTTGCCGGAATCGAGCAATCAGCTATCCCGGTGGCTATCCCGGCGCTTACGGCGCCATGGGCGTCCAAGAGTTTCGCTTGTCCGCCAAGATGAGAGCGGACGTTCACCGGCTCGTTCGCTCCCTTTGTGCGCTCATCGAAAATGGCGGCGTAACGCTCAGCGTCGAAATTAAGGCTCAAGACAAATTCGGCCAGCCTGTCATGGTCGATCGGGCCGCCGGGGAAGTTCCAGTGCATAGGATGAATCTTAATCTTTCCATGGGGGACGATGAGGCGCGTCGATCCAGCGAGGAAAAGGATGATCGCCATGGACTCAGCATTTCCGATGCAGTGGGTAGTGATCGGAACGGGGATGGAGCGTAGGAAATGATAAGCAGCGAACCCGTGATCGTTGGTTCCGCCGTCGCTAGAAATGTAGATGGAAATTGCTGTGGCTTTGTCGGCGAGCGCATTCATTACCAAGTGTTGCAGCCCCGCCAGCGTTTCGTGGTTGATGCTTCTCATGAAATGAATCGTATGCAGCGCCATTCCCCGTCCTCCCCATTGATCGAGCGCCCATTCTACTCGGTGGCCAAATCATGAAATACGCTGACCTCCGCGACCAGATCAAATCAGGCGACGTCTTAGGCTGGACGCATCGCCCGTGGGGATCGTGGTACGACATCAAGATTCAGATCGTGCGCCTGGCCCAGCGCTCTGAGTATTCCCATGTCGGCGTTGCCATCGTCCTCGGCGGCCGGGTGTGGGTGCTCGAAGCTGTGACGCCGCATGTGCGCCTGGTGCCGCTGTCGAATCTGCTGCCGTGCTACCACGTCACCGGCAGCGGGCTGACCGACGAGCAGCTTGAGCTCGGGCTGTCATGGGTCGGCAAAGAGGACATCACATACAGCCAGCTTGAAGCCGTGCGTGGTTTCTTCGGCGAAAACAATCCGAACGACGGAAAGATCGAATGCGCCGAACTCGTCACGACGCTGCTGGGCCTCAAGTGCCGGGCAACGCCATCGGCGGTCATCGATTACAAGCTCTTCACCGGTTCAATTCTGAGAGAGGTAACGCCATGAGAATGATATTGATCGCTGCGCTGTGTCTGGCTATTGCCGGTTGCGCGACGCAGGCCGAGAAGATGGCCGCAGCAAGCACGGCGAACACGGCCAGCACGGACAACCAGATCAAGTTCTACAACGCGCAGGCGGCGCTTCGCCAGCCGCTACTTCGCATAAAGGGTATCCCTGGCCAAACGATCTCTATGAGCGGAGTAGAGTCGCTTGAGGTTTGGGCGCCTGAGAAGCAAGCCGAGTACAAGGAAGCGCCGTTGCAACGTAGCGACTTCATTGAGGGGCTTGCCATCGTCAAGGATGGGACCGTGGAGATCGCCAAAGTCGCTGCCCCGGTCGTTCTTGGGGTGAAGGCGATCAACGGGGTCGAGCGCATGTCTGACAACATCGCCAGCGGTCGCGGCCCAGTCACAACGACCACGACGACGACCAGTAATGCGAACGTCTCGAACGCTAACGTCAGCACCAACAACGCCAACGTCAGCAACGCGAATCAGGCCAACAGCGCCAACGTGACAACCTCTTACGCCAACCAAGCGAACCAGGCCAACGTGACGACCGGCGCGAATTCAGTCGTCGGCAGCGGTACCAGTTCTGCGCCGCAGACCACGACGACGAGCACCAGTACCGTGACAGACGCCCATCCTGTGACGACTACGACAACGACCAGCACGGATAACCATTCGGTGACGACGCAGCCGCACGGCACTTGCACGACCGGGAGCTGCTAGCCATGGCCGATTGTTCTAGCCCGAGTAAGTGCCCAATCGATCAGATTGAGTTCGGCCAGTTGATTCAATCTGTATCGACACTGACCGCTCAGGTGGCCGCGTTATCGACAAAGGTCGAAACCATGTCATCGCAGATTACGGGTGGCCGCGGCGTCATTCTTGGCTTGATGATGGCAGCTGGCGGTGTCGGGGCGGGAGCGTCGCACGTTGTCGAGAGGCTATTCAAGTGACAAACCTGTCCGTCCACTTCACTTACGAAGAACTGACCCGGAGCAGCTATGCGATCCGCGCCGGCATCGACAATACCCCTCCCGCAAACCTGCTCCCGAACCTTGCATTGCTCGCGTCGGGGCTTGAGCGGGTGCGCGCTGTTCTGGCCATGCCCATTCATGTCGACAGCGGCTACCGATGCCCGGCCGTCAATGCCGGCGTCGGCGGAAAACTCCAGCCACCCAGCGAGCACACGCTAGGCCTCGCCGCAGACATCATCTGCCCGGCCTTCGGTACTCCTCACCAGATGGCCGAGGCCCTGATTGCGCACCAGGCGGATGTCCGATTCTCCAAACTGATCCAGGAGGGCGATTGGCTGCATGTGGCCTTCGTGCCTGACGGGCCGCAGGGCCAGGTGCTGACGGCGCATTTCGGCCTTGGGCCGGTGAATTACACGCTGGGGCTCACATGAGCGATGACCTCGAGCACATCGGACGCCTGTTCGTTTGGGGTTTGGTTGCGCTGGGAGTCCTCGGCGCGGTCAGCTTCATCGGCTACGTGGCCAGCAAGTGGTTTGACGAATGGAGGGATGAATGAACGATCAGACAAAAACGGTGATGGCGGGCCTGCTGTTCCTGTCATGGGGTGGCCTGGTGGTCGCCGGCATGGCGCCGGTCGAGCCATTCGTGACCTTCATCGGCAGCGCGCTCGTCGGCCTGGGCGTGTTCCATACGACGCTGACCAAGCCGGGAGACGACAAGTGATCACGCAGGAACAGTACGACGCGGCGGTTGCGCAGCGCAAGGATGCCGAGCAGGTCATCAACGACTTCCACAAGCAACGTCAGGAAGCATTCGATCAGCGAATGAAGGCCGGCGCGATCTTCACCGATGACGAGCTGTACTACTCGGCCACCAGTCTATGTCCGTGCGGGCACGGCTTGGCATATCCAAAGGACTGCGGCGCATTTCATTACTGGGACTGCTCGGCCATTCTGAAGGGGATCGCGGACATGAGCGTTCAGCACACAGACCAGCTCCCGTTCTCGATGTACGACGTGAAGGGTGAGAGCGACTACCGAGGGACCACCAGGGGCGTATTCAGGCCGAGGACGAGGGAGGCGACATAGCCATGCTGATCACCGACGCGATGACCGTATTTCGGCAAGGGAAGGAGTTGGCCAATGCCAAAGTCTGGAGGGACCGGCAGCAGGCCGGGAACAAGCTCGCCGCCGTCCTACTCGCTGCCGTCGCTGTGGCGCATGGCCTGGGCTACCAGATCGACATCGACAGCGCCACGGTCCAGGCGATTGCCTTTGGCGTTGCTGCTCTTGTCGCTGCTGGCAACTCCATCATGCACGCTGCTACCCACGTCGATGCGGGCCTGCCGGCCAGTCGCCCATCTGCTCCTGAACCCGAACTGCCAGCCGGCGGGGATGGACCCTGACGGCCCGCGTCAAGAGGATTGCCCGGTGGCCGAGTTGGTCAGCGGGATATTTTTCGGCACTCGTTGCCGCTTCTAAGGAGATACACCATGAATCCCCTAGTAACAACCGCTCTTTCCATCATTTCCTGGCTCGTCTCAAACCGGGCTCAGATCAAGCAAACCATCGTCGAGATCGAATCGCTTGTCCCTGATGCCCCGGGCGCTACGAAGCTGGCGGCCGTGAAAGGGTTCATCGCCACCAGCATGGGCATCGAATCGCAGATCGAGGGCGTCTGGCCATTGGTCGCGCCGCTGTTCAATGCGCTGGTGTCGCTGACGAAGAAGCCGGCTGCTACTGTTTCGGCGGCGTGATCGGCGTACGTGCAAATTTCGCCAATTGAACGTGGTACATCAGCATAAATGCCAAGAATACGATCGTGACAACCAAGACAATTAATATGAGCACGGTGATTCGCGTTGGTGGGGCTGAGTCACTAGCGAAATATGCAAGCAGGAGGGTGTAAATCGCAATGGATAGAACATCCAGAATGATCTTTATGTTGGCCGGACTGAATATCGCTTTAACTTTTTCCTTGATAGTACTCATCACGGAGAGGGTCTTAACGAGCGATACCAGCCAAATAATGATCTCCTTTGAGACGACGCTGATCACCGCCGTCACGGCAATCGTGACGAGTTGGCTATTTTCCATTGCAAGAAAGTGGTTTTCTCTGTGAGCCGGCAATTTACCACGAGATCGGGCATCCTCCGCAACCAGGTGCAATGCCTGCGGCTGCGGCGGGATGCCCCGTTTCCTTCTCAGCTGGTCGGGCGCGGCCAGCGCTATCTGCGAATGGCCATCGTCAGGTCACTTCCGCGCGCATAGCTTCCGCTCTTCCCGATCCTTCGCCTTCGCCTCGGCGGTCGTCTGCCATTGCATGTTCGCCGGCGCGTCGGCGCCGCCGTTGCACAACGGATTGACGTGGTCAACGATATAGCCGGGGCATGGTCCGCTTTGCTTGCCGGTCGAAGGGCAGGGGTTGGCGCGCTCGAAGGAAGCCTTCGCGGCAGCGCTGCGGGGAATCCTGGCTTCGGCGAGGCATGGGAATGCGAGGGCAGCGACCAGGAACATGGCAAGCGGGCGGGATAGGGTCATAGCGAGATGGTACGACGTTCGGAACGCGGTCACCAGTGTGGGCTCGAATCCTGGCCGTGGCAGGCCGATCGATCCTCTGTTAATATCCATGCCCTATCGAGAGGGGGAAAGCGCGCTGTGGGCCACAATTTGGGCCATAGGGATGCCTGAAAGCCGCGCGGTTGAGGCTTGACCCTGATCCTTGACATGGTGGGGGTCGTTGGTTCGAGTCCAATCGCGCCTACCAGATTATAGCTGTAAATCAGGTAGTTACTCTTCAAGATAGGCCACCTTCGGGTGGCTTATTCATTTCGCTGCGG
>JAHFRE010000338.1 GCA_023258955.1 Sterolibacterium sp. | reverse complement strand
CCCAGACCATCGCCGGCCAGATCTACAAGCGCGACTCGATGATGGGCCAGGCCATGGAGATCGGCGGCGCCGAGGTGATCGGCATGAGCTGGCGCGATGTGGACAAGACGCTGGAGAAGATTCGCAGCGTCACCGCCGCCGAGGTGCAGGCCGTGGCGCGCAAGTATTTCAACGACGACGGCCTCACCGTCGCCGTGCTCGACCCGCAGCCGCTGACCAACGCTGCCCCCAGGCCGGCTGTCCCCGGCTTGCGCCACTGAGAGGGGCAGGCCATGAACAATCCATTTCTTGTTTTCGCTGTCCTCTGCTCGCTGTTGGCGACGACGCTCGCCGAAGCCCGGGTCGACATCCAGCATTGGACGACCCGGTCCGGCACCAGGGTCTATTTCGTCGCCAGCCCATCCCTGCCGATGCTCGATCTGCAGATCGACTTTTCCGCCGGCTCGGCCTTCGAGGCCGACCCGCAGCGGGCGGGCCTCGCCGAAATGACCAACGACCTGCTCGCTTCCGGCGCCCAGGGCCTGGACGAGGAGCAGATCGCGGCGCGCCTGGTCGACCTGGGTGCGCGGCTGCACAGTTCGACCGATCACGACCGGGCCAGCCTCAGTCTGCGCACCCTGTCGGCCCCGGCCGAGCGCCAGGCGGCCGTGGCCCTGGTGCACGCGCTGCTGACGACGCCGAGCTTCCCCGAAGCGGCCCTGGTCAGGGAGCGGGCGCGCAGCATCGCGGCGATCCAGGAGGCCGACACCCGGCCCGACGCGTTGGCCGCCAAGCGCTTCGCCGAGGCCGTCTATGCCGGCCATCCCTACGGCGTCCAGGCGACCGCAGCCAGCGTCGGCGCCATCACGCGCGAGGACCTCCAGCGCTTCTGGCGCAAGAACTACGGTTCACGGCGCGCCGTGATCACCCTGGTCGGCGCCGTCAGCCGCGCCGAGGCCGAGATCATCGCGACCGAGCTGAGCGACGGCCTGCCCGAGGCCGAGGCCGAACCGTCCCTGGCGGCGGTGCGCCAGCCGCAGGCGACGACGCTCAATATCGCCCACCCGGCGGCGCAAAGCCACATCCTGCTGGGCATGCCGGCGATCCGCCGCGGCGACCCCGACTTCTTTCCCCTGTTGGTCGGCAACTATGTTCTGGGCGGCGGCGGCTTCGTCTCGCGCCTGATGCAGGAGGTGCGCGAGAAGCGCGGCTACGCCTACAGTGTCTACAGCTACTTCGCGCCGCGCAAGCTCGAGGGTCCGTTCGAGATCGGCTTGCAGACCAAGCGTTCGCAGGCGACCGCGGCGCTCGAGGTGGTGCACGCGGTGCTCGACGGATTCTTGCGCGACGGCCCGAGCGCAGCCGAACTCAAGGCGGCCAAGCAGAACCTGATCGACGGCCAGGCCTTGCGCCTGGACAGCAACGCCAAGCTGCTGGCGAGCGCCGCCCTGATCGGCTTCTACGGCCTGCCGCTCGACTACCTCGATCGTTTTCCGGCGCGCGTCGAAGCCGTCAGCGCCGGCCAGGTCAAGCAAGCCTTCGCCCGCCACGTCAAACCGGAACATCTGGTGACCGTGATCGTCGCCGGAGACGCCGCAACGGCTGCGCCAGCGCAGTGAGCGGATGGCGCGCATCCGCATCAGCGGCGGCAAGTGGCGCAGCCGCCTGGTCGAGGTCGCCGAGGTTGGCGGCCTGCGGCCGACCCCGGATCGGGTGCGCCAGACCCTGTTCAATTGGCTGGGTCAGGACCTGACCGGCCTCAGCTGCCTCGACCTGTTCGCCGGCAGCGGCCTGCTCGGTTTCGAAGCGGCCTCGCGCGGCGCGGCGCGGGTGACCCTGGTCGAACGCGATGCGCAAGCCTACGCGGCCTTGCGCCGTGCCGCAGAGGCCCTGGGCGACAGCCAGCTGCAATTGCGCCGCGCCGATGCGCTAGAATTCCTCGCCTCGCTGCGGGCGGTCGATCGCGGCAACGCGGCGGGATCGGCGAGCGAGCAGCGGCCAGTGGGTTACGACCTCATCTTTCTCGATCCGCCCTATCGCCAGGGCTGGCTCGCGCGGGTCGAGCCCCACCTTGCCGCGATCGCCAACGACGACGCACGTCTCTACGTCGAAGCGGAGCAGGAGCTGCAAGCGCTGGGCGATTGGCGCTGCGTGCGTCACGGCAAAGCGGGACAGGTTCACTATCATTTGTTGGAGCGCTGATGAACAAGGGCATAGTCGTCTATCCGGGCACCTTCGATCCACTGACGCGGGGCCACGAGGATTTGGTGCGGCGCGCTGCCAAGCTGTTCCAGCGCGTCATCGTCGGCGTCGCCGGCAGCCCCAACAAGAAGCCTTTCTTCACCCTCGAAGAGCGGGTGGACATCGCGCAGCGCATTCTCGGCGACATGCCCAACGTGGCGATCTACGGCTTCGATTGCCTGCTGATGGATTTCATGCGCCAGCACGACGCCAAGGTGATCATGCGCGGTCTGCGCGCCGCCTCGGATTTCGAGTACGAATTCCAGATGGCCGGGATGAACCGCAATCTCTATCCCGACGTCGAGACCGTGTTCCTGACCCCGGGCGAAGAGTACATGTTCATCTCCGCCACCATGGTGCGCGAGATCGCCAGCCTCGGCGGCAACGTCAGCAAGTTCGTCCAGCCCCTGGTCGAACAGCGGATGGCGGCGAAGGTCGCTCAGCGCTGACAGCGCGGGCAATAGAAGCTGGCCCGTCCCCCCTGGCGCAGGCCCAGCACCGGCCTGCCGCAACGCCGGCAGGCTTCACCGGCGCGGCCATAGACGAAGTAGTCTTGCTGGAAATAGCCAGCGGCGCCGTCGGCGTTGACGAAGTCGCGCAGGCTGCTGCCGCCGGCGGCGATGGCGGCCGCCAGGGTTTCGCGTATCGCCGGCACCAGGCGCCGGTAGCGGGGCAGAGATATTTCCGCAGCCGGCCGGCGCGGATCGATGCCGGCGCGAAACAGGCTCTCCGACGCATAGATGTTGCCGACGCCGACCAGGAGATGGCTGTCCATCAGCACCTGTTTGATCGGCGCCTTCCTGCTCCGCGTCTGCTCGAACAGCCAGGCGGGGGTGAAGCCGTCGGCCAGCGGCTCTAATCCGAGCACTTTGAGCAATGGATGGCGGCCGGGGTCGCCAGCGAGCCAGAGCACGGCACCGAAGCGGCGCGGATCGTGCAGACGCATGACGCGCCTGCCGAACACCAGGTCGAAGTGGTCGTGGCGCTGGACCGCGACTGCCGGCGTGACCAGGCGCAGGCTGCCGCTCATGCCCAGGTGCAGCAACAGGTGGCCGGCGTCGAAAGCGAAGAGCAGGTACTTGCCGCGTCGCTCTATGCCCTGCAAGCGGCGGCCGACCAGCTGTTGCGCCAGTCGCCCGGACAGCGGGTAGCGCAGGCGGCGGGTGCGCGCGACGACCGCGGTGACGGTCTTGCCGGTCAGGCTCGGCGCCAGGCCCAGGCGCGTGACTTCGACTTCGGGCAGCTCGGGCATGTTGCAGGGCCTATGCGGGGTGCGCTTGCTTGCTGCGCGTCGGGTTTATGCCTAACATGGATGCGATCGAAATATTAAC
>JAHFRE010000337.1 GCA_023258955.1 Sterolibacterium sp. | reverse complement strand
CAAGTCATCATCGCCGGGGTCGGCATGATCCCGTTCAAGAAGCCCGGCAGGAGCGAGGCCTACGACGTCATGGGCGCGCAGGCGGCGCGCGCGGCGTTGGCCGACGCCGGGATCGCCTACAGCGAAGTGCAGCAGGCCTACGCCGGCTACGTCTACGGCGACTCCTGCTCCGGCCAGGCGGCGCTCTACAACGTCGGCATCACCGGCGTGCCCATCGTCAACGTGAACAACAATTGTTCCAGCGGCTCGACCGCCTTCGCGCTGGCCGCCCAGGCCGTCGCCGGCGGCGCGGTCGACTGCGCGCTGGCGGTCGGCTTCGAACAGATGGCGCCGGGCGCGCTCGACCTGGTCTTCCCCGACCGGATCAGCCCGGTCCATCGCCACAACGCCGCCGTCGCCGCGCTGATGCACTACACGGAAGAGGAACGCCAGCTGCCGCCGGCCATCCAGCTGTTCGGCTGCCAGGTGGACATGCTGAAGAAGAGTTGCGGCGTCAGCGACCGTTCGCTGGCCCGGGTGGCGGTCAAAGCGCGCCGCCACGCCGCCAACAGTCCCTACGCGATCTTCCGCGAGCCGCTGACCGAGGAAGAGGTCCTGGCCTCGCCGCTGATCTACCGCGGCATGCGCAAGCTCTACGCCTGTCCGCCGAGCTGCGGCGCCGCCTCGGTCATCGTCTGCAGCGAAGCCTACGCCAGGAAGCACGGCATCAAGAGCGATGTGCGCCTGGTCGGCCAGGGCTGGTGCAGCGACAAGCAGGAATACTTCGAGTCCGATCCGCTCGACGTGATCTTCCGCGCCCTCTCCCGCGAAGCGGCGAACCGCGCGTACGAGAGCGCCGGCATCGGACCCGAGGACATCGACGTGATCGAACTGCACGACTGCTTCGCCAGCAACGAAATCATCACCTACGGCGCCCTGGGCCTGTGCAAGGAGGACGAACTCGAGCGCTTCGTGCAGGAAGACCAGAACACCTATGGCGGCAGGTACGTGGTCAACCCTTCCGGCGGCCTGCTCTCCAAGGGCCATCCGTTGGGCGCCACGGGCCTGGCGCAGATCACCGAACTGGTCTGGCAATTGCGCGGCGCAGCCGGCCCGCGCCAGGTCGACGGGGCGCGCACCGCCCTGCAGCACAACGGCGGCTTGGGCAGCGCCGGCTTCGTGCACATCTTTCAGACGCATTGACTCCCCACCCCATTTGGAGCCTCCCATGAGCAAGAAACCCGTCGTCGTCTACGGCGCCAGCGGCTACACCGGCCAACTCGTCTGCGAGTTCCTGCGCCACTTCCAGATCCCCTTCATCGCTGCCGGCCGCGACGGCAAGCGTCTCGAAGAAGCGATGAAGCACGTGGTCGGCATCGAGACCGCCGAGTACGAAATCGCCGTGGTCGAACACGAGGTCGCGACGCTGACCAAGCTGTTCGCCGGTGCCAAGGTGGTGTGCAACGTCGTCGGCCCCTTCCTGATGTACGGCGAGACCGTGGTCCAGGCGGCGCTCGCCGCCGGCTGCAACTATATCGACACCACGGGCGAACAGGCCTTCGTCCTCGACATGCGCAACAAGTACAGCGCCGAATACGCCAAGCGCGGCCTGCTGTTCGCACCCTGCAGCGCCTATCAGAACGCCGTGCTCGACATCGCCTGCCAGGCCTGCGCCGAGCACGCCGACATCGACAGCATCGAAGCCTTCACCGTCCCCGCCGTCACGCCGACCACCGCCTCGGCGGCGACCCTGCTGCAGATGGTGCGCTCGCAGGAGCACTTCCTTGAGAACGGCAAGCTGGTGCCTTGGGCGCCCGCCACCACGGTGGAAGTCGTCCCTCCCTACTCCAATCGCACCTTGCTGGGCATCGCCGGCCTGACGCCGGCGATCTGGTTCGCCGAGCACGGGCAGATCCGCAACCTCAAGTCCTTCTGCGCTTTCGGCAGTCGCGAGCTGACGGAACAGATCGTCGGCATCCACAAACACTACCACGCCAATCTCGCGACGCTGCCGGCAGCCGATCAGATCGCCGCCCTGGGGCAGATCGCCGCCGGTATCCAGTCCGGCATGCCGCCGCGCGAGAATCCGCTCGTGCATCGAAACTGGGACACCGCCACCGGCTACGGTTCGATGGGGCGGGTCCGCTACACCATCTACAGCCATTGCGGCTATCAGCAGACTGGTCTGCTCCAGGCCTTCATGGCCAGTTCGGTGCTGAAGCAGCCGGGCCGTGCCGTCGGCTTTCACAGCCCGTCCCAGGCCTACGGCTACAAGAACGTGCTCGGCGCTCTTGAGCGCTTCGGCTACGCCAAGATGGTCAAAGAGGGCTAGGCGATGGCCACCATCGATTTCCTCGATCGCGGTGCCAGCATCCATCCCGACGGCGACTATCTGATCTTCGGCGACGAGCGCACCAGCTACCGCGAAGCCCAGCGCTTCACCCACCGCGTCGCCCACGGCCTGCTGGCGCTGGGCTGCGGCAAAGAGGCCAAGGCCGCCGTCTGGTCGGCCAACCATCCTCTCGGCTGGCTGTGCACCCTGGCGATCTGGCGCGCCGGTCTGGCCTGGATGCCGGTCAATCCGCGCAACGGCGCCGAGGAAAACGCCTACCTGCTCGACACCTTCGATTGCGAAGTGCTGTTCTTCCAAGCGGCCTTCGCGCCGCAGGTGGCGGCGCTGCGCGCCTCCCTGCCCAAGGTCAGGCACTTCATCTGCATCGACGGCGAGGCTGCCGACGCCCTGACGTTGTCGACCTGGTCGGCCGCGCAGGCCGATAGCGGCGCCGATGTTGCGACCGCGATGGACAACGTTTGCGCGGTGATGGGCACCGGCGGCACCACCGGCAAACCCAAGGGCGTCATGATCAGCCATCGCAACCTGCAGACCATGGTCGCCAACTGGCTGTCGGCGCTGGTCTATCCCGCCGACCAGCCGCCGGTCGATCTGGCGGCGGCACCGCTGACCCACACCGCCGGCGTCTTCTCGCTGATGACCACGCTGCGCGGCGGCAAGGTGGTGATCCTGCCCAAGCCGGAGCCGACGCTGCTGCTCGACGCGATCGAAAAGCATCGTGTCACCGAGCTCTTTCTGCCGCCGACGGTGATCTACGGCCTGCTCGATCTGCCCGGCATCACCGAGCGCGATTTCTCTTCGCTGCGCTATCTGATGTACGGCGCCGCGCCGATGTCGCCGGAGAAGCTGCGCCGCGCGCTCGCGACCTTCGGTCCGGTGATGCTCCAGGGTTTCGGCCAGACCGAGGCCACCGCCGGCATCTCCTGCCTGGCACCCGAGGACCACTTCGTCGACGGCGAGGTTGCGCCGGAGGAACGCCTCTCCTCCTGCGGCCGACCCTTCCCCTTCACCCGCGTCACCATCCGCGACGACGCCAACCGGGAGCTGGCGAGCCAGCAGGTCGGCGAGATCTGCGTCGCCGGCGACAACGTCATGAAGGGCTACTACCAGGCGCCGGAGAAGACCGCCGAAGCCATCGTCGGCGGCTGGCTGCACACCGGCGACGTCGGCTATCTCGACGCCGAGGGCTTCCTCCACATCACCGATCGCAAGAAGGACATGATCATC
>JAHFRE010000131.1 GCA_023258955.1 Sterolibacterium sp. | reverse complement strand
ACCTCGCCGCCCAACATCATGCCGAGATCCGACTTGACGTAGGTGCACACGTCCTCGGAATGGCCGTCGCGCTCGGCGTCGAGGATGAACTTGCCGGACTTCTTGCGCATGCCGTTCTGCAGCGCGTTGGTCTCGGGCAGGCTGCGGGCGAAGTCGAAGCACATGACCAGCTCGTTGAGATTGCCGGGAACAAAGGTGGCGACCACCTTCTTGCCGTTGTCGTGGGCGGTGGCGAGCTCCTTGTAGTTGGCGTTGAGCATCTCCTTCTGCAACAGCATCGCGTCCTCTTTCTGGATCTCGGGCACGGGCTTCTTGCTCGGTTGGGCGGGCGTCATTACGATGGGCGTGTTCATGCGTCGCTCCAGAGTTTGATCGAGTCGGCGAAGGTGCCGGCCTGTTCGCGGATCGGCGCCATCTGACCGGTGTTCTCGGCGAACTTGAAGGCGGTGTAGGGAATCTTGTGCTTGGCGAGTATCTCCTGCAGCATCGGCCGCTCGAGCAGCGCCGGATCGCAGAACGAGGCGGCGGCGAAGATCACGCCTTCGGCACCACCCTGCTTGATCTGCTGCAGCAGGTACTTGCCCTTGTCTTCCTTTTTCTCGTCGTATTTCGAGGCCTGCTGCGCCGAGCGGTGCAGATAGGCCTTGGACAGCTCTTCGAGCGGATTGGCGTCGGTCGGCACCTCGTCGAACAGCCAGCGCATGATCAGACCGAAGTCGTCGTCGACGACGTAGCAGCCGGCCATCTCGATCGACTTGATCAGCGCCAGCGGCGGCTGCTCGCAGAACGAGCCGGTGAGCACTACCCGCGCCTTGTCGCGCCTGGGGCGGTCCTCCAGGTCCACCGCCGCCAGGTATTGGCGCACCAACAGCGTGTGTTCTTCGGGTGGCAGCACCATGCCGGCGCGAATCAACAGATACACTTCGGAGGTCGGCGCCTGCCACGGCTTTTTGGCGCGGTAAGCGTACAGCTCCTGCACGGCGCGGCGATTCTCGTTATAGACGGCGATCGATGCGTTGAGCGCCGCGTCGGTGATCGGTTTGCCCGAGATCCGACCCAGATCGTCGCGTAGAACCTGCATCTCGTGAATGTAGAACTCACCGCCCACCTGATCGAGGTAGTTGTGCGGCACGTCGATGTAGCGGACGTACTTGTCTTTGAACAGAACCTGCCACATGCCGGAAAGATTGCGTATGACGTCGCAGATCGACGGGAAGAGCATGCCGTCCAGGCAGTCCAGCCGCCCGGTCAAGCCAAGTTCCAGGGTGGAGCGCGGAATGCGGCAGATGTAGCTCTGGTAGTAGGCGTCGCCCTGGATCACCTCCATCTGGTCGCCACCGCCGAAGATCCCGACCGGGAGCATGCCCGCGGCGTGCACGATCTCTCGTGGCACATAGACGGGCATGAAGCCGATCGCCTTGCGACCAGGAACCGCGGCCTTCCACTGCTTCACGGCGTTGAAGTGCAGGTCCTCGAACAGCGTTTCGCAGCGAGACATGACTTCGTTCAGGGTCGGAACCATCTCACGGTGCTCCTCTCGTGATCGTGGCGGTCGAAAATGGGGCAACGCGATGCAAGATCGCGTGCTCGACTGGCGGCGCCGCCTCTCATGCAGCTGCGGCTGGCCAGCACTCCCGATCAATTGTCTTCCATGGCCGCCGCGAGCCCCTATCGACAGGGCATCTGAATGCAACCGCGCTGTCCATGCAAGCTACAATATCCGAGCGAATACGTCAACTATTATTCTATGGCGCTGCTTTCTGCCGCTGGCAAGGGAGCGTGCTGTTGGCGATCCCTGTGCGGCCGCAATCGCGGCGCTCGGCGCTTACGCAAGTGCCGTACGAATCGCCTCGGGCAACTCCAGCGCTCGTTGCCGCGCCGCATCCGCGGCGTCGGGTACGACGAAGACTCGAAGTTCGAAACCCTCGACCACGACGATCTCGCTGCGCTTGACGCAGTGGCGTATTCGTATCGTCTTGCGTCCGCATTCGAGCACGCTGCTCTCGAACGCCAACCGGTCGCCGAAGCGGCTGGCGCTATGGTACTTGGCGCCGGTTTCCAGCAGCGGCATTCCGACCACCCCGTAGTCCCTGCGCAGTCGCTCCAGGCTCAGGTCGAGCTTGGCGAGCAGGTGGTGCGTGGCAGCGTCGAACCAGCGGTAGAAATTGGGATAGAAGACGATACCCGCCGGATCGCAGTCGCCAAACTCGACCGACACCAGATGGATTGCTGAGGCCATGGACGTTTCCCAAATAGACGGCTTGCCCAAGATCACTGCGGCGCCTGGTTTGTTCCGTGCTCATCGCGCGCTGGACGGGACCCAGGGTCTCCTGAACTCTGTGGGCGAGCGGCGCGATTTCTGACCGGCATCAAGCCGGAATAGAGCGCCGGCAGGGTGCCCGGCAGCAATTGATCGGCGATGGCCTTCTGCTCCGTAGTCAGACTCGCATAGAGCAGATGTGCGGAATCGGCGATATCCTCCATCGCCGCCAGTCGATTGCGCACGGTATCGACCTTGCGGTCGATCTGCTGTAGCGCGTTCTGTGCCAGCGCACTCTCTGCTGGTGCGTGCATTTGGTCGTCCATCAGCGCCAAGACTCGTGTCTGATACCTGTCCCACAGAACCCATTGCTCGGGACTCAGTTTGAGCTTCGCACCTGTATCGGCCAGCTGCGCATCGACGCCGCCGGCGAAGGCGTCAGGGGCCTTCTTGGCGTCGCCATCCTTGGCGCCGCCAGACCGAGCGCTCCGCTGGTCCCTGCCCCCAGTACCATCCCGCTTCATCCCGCCACCAAACTGTGCCTGAACGCCAAAACTGCTGAGTGTCAGCATCGTAATGACGAGCGCTGCGAATAAACATTTCATCTCGACCTCCGCAAGTGGGCTGGGCACGGGAGCCAGCGGGCCGTACCAACTTCGGGCAGGATGGTAGCTTCAAGCCGAGAAATATGTTGTTTCCAATGATTGCGATCGCCGCTTCAGCACACCCCGCCACACCTTCCTACGCTGACATCGAGGCGCGCCCCGCCATGATCGCGCGCCAGCGTTGCAGGTGCGGATGCCGCTCGTCCGGCTTGACTTTCACCACGCGGGCAAAGTCGACGGCCACCACCGCGGTGATGTCGGCGATGCTGAAGCGATCGGTGGCAACGAAGTCGCGGCCGGCCAGGCGGTCGTTCAGCGTGATGAGAAATTGCTGCAACCGGGCCAGGCCACGTTGCGCGAGTTCGGGAATCTGAACGTAGTCGACCGGCCCGGGCAGGGCTCGCTTTGCCATGGCCGGCGCGCTGTTGCGAAGCGCCTCGGCGATGGCCAGCAGTCCTTCGAATTCGATGCGCCAGTTCCAACTGGCGATCTCCGCCTTTTCTTCCGCCGTGACTCCCAGCAGGGGTGGTTGCGGATAGCGGGCCTCGAGGTAGGTCGTGATTGCCGCGTTGTCGGTCAGCACCAGCCCATCGGCCGTGCGCAGCGCCGGCACTGTGCATAGCGGATTGATCTTGCGGTAGGCTTCGCCGAGTTGCTCGCCGTTCTTCAGGTCCACCTCGACCGTCGCGTGGGCAAGCCCTTTTTCGGCGAGCAGGATGCGCGCGCGACGCGGGCTGGGTGCGGTGCTGCAATCGTAGAGCGTGAGCATGAGAGGGGCCCGCCAGGCGTAGGCAATCGGGGGTCAGAGGGGTGGGGCAAGCTTGTCCTGCGTCTTGCTGTCGAAGTCGCCGGCGTCGTGGCGCTCGTGCAATTGGCTGGACGGATCGCCCATGGTGCGGTTCACCATGCGGCCGCGCATTACGGCTGGGCGCTCGGCGATCAGCTTGGTCCAGCGCTGCAGGTGGGTGTAGTTCTGAACCTGAAGGAACTCGCCGGCTTCGTACAATTTGCCCTCGGCGAGAAGCCCGTACCAGGGCCAGATCGCCATGTCGGCGATGCTGTACTCCTCGCCCGCGACGTAGAGGCTTGCGGCGAGACGCCGGTCGAGCACGTCCATCTGGCGCTTGGCCTCCATGGCGTAGCGATCGATTGCGTACTCGATCTTGGTCGGGGCATAGGCGTAGAAGTGACCGAAGCCGCCGCCGAGAAAGGGTGCTGCGCCCATCTGCCAGAACAGCCACGACAGGCACTCGGCGCGCCTTGCGCCCTCCTCGGGCAGGAAGGCAGCAAACTTCTCGGCCAGATAGACCAGGATGGCACCGGACTCGAACACCCGGACCGGCGTCGGGCCGCTGCGGTCCTGCAACGCAGGAATCTTGGAGTTCGGATTGATCTCGACGAATCCGCTGCCGAACTGCTCGCCGTCGTTGATCTTGATCAGCCAAGCGTCGTACTCGGCACCGCTGTGCCCGGCGGCCAATAGTTCTTCCAGCATGATCGTGACCTTGACACCGTTGGGCGTGCCCAGCGAATAGAGCTGCAACGGATGGCGTCCGACCGGCAGTTCCTTGTCATGGGTCGGTCCCGCGGTGGGGCGATTGATGTTGGCGAATCTGCCACCGCTCTCCTTGTTGGGTGCCCATATCTTGGGTGGCGTATAGCTCGATGAGTCGTCCATGATGATGATCGCGATAGAGGTGGTGGGGAAAGGTGGCGCTGCGACGGCATTGACTCCGACTGCCCAATCTTTGCAACCATCTGCCAAGCAAAATAGACATTCCTTGACAGTTCAGGCATCGTTCATCCAGTCCAAAGTCTATTCCAATCTGAACCAAATTTTTCTGCTCGGGTCAATATTTCGGACAGTTGTGAAACACTGGCGCTGATGTTGAGCGACCGCCAATGTCCCGGATCGACAACCCTGATACCTGGTTCAACACACTCAGGAGGACGAAATGAACAACCTGCTTATCGCCGTGTGCATGGCATGCCTGACGACTGCAGCTGCCTATGCTGGGGAAGTCAAGGTGGCCTGGCAGGAGCCGGAGCATTTCACCGATATTCGCCCCAGCCATGAATCCCGCGGCGGGTTTCAGGAACGAGTTATCAAAGAGTTCGACCAGATGTTCGCAAACTTGGCTAGCAGGCTTCCTGACGGCTACCGCTGGAACGTAACGGTGACCGACTTGGATTTGGCGGGCGACATCCGGCCCTGGTTCGGGCGAACCTTGGAAGAAATCCGGCTGGTAAAGGATCCCTATTGGCCGCGAATGGCGTTCACCTATGAATTGCTCGATTCACAAGGGAAGACGGTGGCTTCGGGCAAAGAAGACATCGCCGACATGAATTTTCTAATGCACGCGAGTACCACGACAGGGCGCAGCAGTTTCCCATACGAAGAACATATGCTGGAAGACTGGTTCTACGCGCAGCAAAAAGAGAAAGCTTTCCCGACCCGCTGATGGTTTGAGCGCCATTTGGCAGATAGCGAAGACCGGTTGCTGGGCGCAGCCCGGGTTGCTTTCATATCCGCTTGGTTCTGACAAGCGGGAAAATCTGGATTAGACTAAACGGAACAGACCCAGTGGAGGTATGTTCCGTGGAACGGTTCCCAGTGGCTGTCGTCGTCGAACGATTGCAGTTGCACAACCGCTGGGGCGGCGAGCGCTGGGAGGCGATCGGCGTACTGCCGGACTTCGACCCTGTCCCGAGCGCGGCACCGCGCCGGGTCTTTGCCGGCGACGACCGAGAACATTTTCGTTCGGGTGACCTCAGCCTGGAACTTTTCCCAGACCAGGCCGAGGGCTATTTTCTCAATCTCAGCTCGCCGGTCCCCAAGGTATTCGTGATGCTGCGGCTGGAGGTGGGTATCGCCCGCCCGGTGCTGGTCACCGCCAGCTACGCCGAGGGCGCGAGGCTGCTCGATTCGGGCGAACAGGTGGATGCGGTCGCGATGCCTCTGGAAATCGCTGACTGGGTCGGTGACTTCGTCAATGCCAACTACAGGCCGCAGGCGAGTTGCAAGCTGCGCCGCAGCGACCCTTTGGCGGCAGATCGTGCGAGACAGGACCTGCCATCGTGAGCGATCTGGCGCGCTTCGTCACTCGCTGGTCGCGCCTGAAGCGCCAGCGGGAGGTGCTGTCGCCGACCAGGGATCTGCCGCCGCTCGAGGACCTGGCCGTCGATGCCGACCTCAGCGCCTACCTGGGCCCGGAGGTGGATGCAGCGCTGCGTCGCCAGGCGCTGCGACGCATCTTCGCCGATCCCTGCCTCAACGTCATGGATGGCCTCGACGTCTATATCGACGACTACTCGATTGCCGATCCAATCTCGCTGGAGGTCCTGACGCAAATGAACCAGGCGCGCCTGCTGTTCGCGCAGGACGACGCTAACGAGCCCTCGTCTCAGGAGCGCGAAAGTGCCGGCCAGATCGCGCTTGCGGACGGCAGCGACCCATGCCAGGAGGAACTGCACAGCAGCTAGGAGAGCAGCGACGCCGGCCATCGACAGATAGGAAAGAGCGTGAGCGCTATTCGAGGAGACACAGCACTGGAGCACGCAAGCACGACCGCAGAGCTCGCCCGTCAGGCGGCATTGCTCGCGGTCGAGGCTTGGCCCGCCGCGCAACCGGTGGCTGCCGTGACCATGCGCTCGGCCGGTCGGCTGCTGATCGTCGGCGAGATCGCTGCTTGCCTGGGTTGGGCCGAGCGGCTGCGCAACAAGCTCGACCTCACCGTCCTCGCCACCGGCGGCTGGGGCGACAGCGAGGCGCCCACGGGCGAAACCTACCCGGTTCTGCTGGGTAGAGTCTGTCGCCTCGCTGGCCACCTCGGCAGCTTCGTTCTCGAATGGCACGCCGACGGCAGCGTGGCGGAGTCGATGCGCAGCGACGTCTTCGATCTGGTGCTCGATCTCTGCGCGCGACCGCTGATCGGCAACGTCGAGCCGCCGCAAGGCTACCAGGCGCCCGGCCGGGACCCGCTAGATCAGGCGCTGGCTGTGATCGAGCTGCTGCCGCTCACCGGCGAATTCGAAAAGCCAAGATACGTGGCGCTGCGCGCTACGCTCTGCGCCCACAGCCGGGCCAAGCTGCCCGGTTGCAATAATTGCATCGACGTTTGCGCCACCGCCGCCATCACCGCCAAGGGCGACGCGGTCGAGGTCGACCCCTATCTGTGCCAGGGCTGCGGTACCTGTAGCAGCGTCTGCCCCTCGGGCGCCTTGAGCTATCAGTATCCGCGCGTCGCCGACCTCGGCGCCCGCATCCGCGCCATGCTCGCCGCCTATCGCGGCGCCGGCGGCGGCGACGCCTGCCTGCTGTTCCACTCGGCCAACGCCGGGCGCACAACGATCGAGCACCTCAAGCGACGCGGTCTTCCGGCCTCTGTCCTCACGCTCGAGACCTGGAGCGCCGATGCGGTCGGCCTCGACCTGATGCTCTCGGCTGTCGCCTTGGGCGCCAATCGGGTGGCGTTGCTCGCCGCGGACAGCCACGATCCAATGCCGCTGCGACAGCAGGCGCTGATCGCCGAGACCATCGTCGCCGGTCTCGGTTTCCCGGGTGAGCATTTCCGTGTCCTCACCGTTGCCGCACCCGATGAGCTCGAAGCCGGCTTGCGCGATTGGCCACCGGCGCAGGGCGTGGACACGGCAGCGAGCTTTTGTCCGCACAGCGACAAGCGGGCGACGCTCGACTTGGCCGTCGCCCATCTGCGCGCCCAGGCACCCACACCCCGGCAGGAGATCGTGCTGCCCGCGGGAGCACCCTTCGGCGCCATCTCCGCCAGCGCCGCCTGCACCCTGTGCATGGCTTGCGTCGGCGCCTGCCCGGCCAACGCGCTCATCGCCGGTAGCGAGGCGCCGCGCCTGTCCTTCGTCGAGCACCACTGCCTGCAGTGCGGCCTGTGCGTGGGCAGTTGCCCGGAGAACGCGCTATCGATGACACCGCGTCTGCTGCTCGAGGGTGCGCGCCGCGAACAGCTGCTGCGCCAGGCGGAGGTGTTCCGCTGCAGCGCTTGCGGCAAACCGATGGGCGCGCGTCCCCTGATCGAGGCGATGGTCTCCCGCCTGGCCGACCATCCGATGTTTGCTACCGATGCGGCGCGGGCCCGCCTGAAGATGTGCGGCGACTGCCGGGTGGTCGATCTGGTCCGCCACGAGGACAGTCTGCAGGCCTCGGAGCTGCGGCAATGAATCAGCGCGAGCTTGCGCCGATCGCCGCTGAGGAGCGCGCCCGCGCCGATCACTACGCCCTGCTCTCGCGCCTGTTCCACTCGCCCCCGGACGCGACGCTGCTGGCCACCCTGGCCGCCTCCGGGCGAGCTATCGTTGCCGCCGACGGCGATCTGGCGCGCGCCTGGAGCGAACTGGCCAGCGCCGCCGGCGCCTTCGATCAGCAGGCCGTGCGCGAAGAATACGAGCGGCTGTTCATCGGTACCGGCAGGCCGGCGATTTTTCTCTACGGCTCCTACTATCAGGCCGGCTTTCTGATGGAAGAGCCCCTGGCCGAGTTGCGCCAGGATCTCGCTACCCTGGGGTTCGCACGGCTGGCCGGGGTCGGCGAATCCGAAGACCACATCGCGGCGCTGGCCGATGTCATGCGCCATCTGATCGTCGCCGGGGTCGCCGTCGAACGCCAGCGCGCCTTCTTTGCGCGCCATCTGCAGACCTGGGTCGAACGACTCGCCGACCAGTTGGAGGCGGCTTCGGCCGCCTTCTATCCGAGCGTCGGCCGTTTGCTGCGCAGCTACTGTGCAATCGAAGTCGAAGCTTTTTCCATGGCATGAAGGAGGATCAGGACGTGGACAATATCAATCTGAAGCGCCGCCGTTTCCTGCTCACCGCCGGTAGCGGCAGCGTCGCTGCCGGGGTGATCGCCGCCAGCGGCGGCCGCGTGCCGGCACCGGTCGCGACCGCACAAACAACGCCGAAAGCTGGCGCTGGCGGCTACAGCGAGAGCGCGCACGTTCGCAACTACTACCGCACGACGCGGGTTTGAGCGGAGAGAACCCATGCTCACAAGAAAAGGCAAGACGGCCACCGTGCCGCAAACAAGCCGCAACGACCAGCTCGGCCAGCTGATGGACCGGCGCCTGTTCCTGCAGCGCTCCGGCCTGGCAGCCGGTGCGGGGGCGCTGGCGGGCCAATTCCCCTTCGGCATGATCGCCGAGGCGGACGCCGCCGACAGCGCGCCCAGGACTGACAGCGGCACCCAGGTCAAGCGCACGGTGTGCACCCACTGCTCGGTGGGCTGCGCCATCGACGCGGTGGTCAAGAACGGGGTCTGGATCCGCCAGGAGCCGGTGTTCGATTCGCCGCTGAACCTCGGCGCCCACTGCGCCAAGGGCGCCTCGGTGCGCGAGCACGGCCACGGTGAGCAGCGCCTCAAGTACCCGATGAAGCTGGTCGATGGCAAGTACCAGAAGATCAGCTGGGATCAAGCGCTGGCCGAGGTCAGCGGCAAGCTGCTGGAGATCCGCAAGGCAGCCGGCCCCGACGCCGCCTACTGGATCGGCTCGTCCAAACACAGCAACGAGCAATCCTACTTGATGCGCAAGTTCGTCTCGCTCTGGGGCACGAACAACTGCGACCACCAGGCGCGCATCTGCCACTCGACGACCGTCGCCGGTGTCGCCAACACCTGGGGCTACGGCGCCATGACCAACTCCTACAACGACATGCAGAACACCCGCGCGATGATGTTCATCGGCTCCAACGCCGCCGAAGCGCATCCGGTGTCGCTGCTGCACGTGCTGCACGCCAAGGAGAACGGCGCCAAGATGATCGTCGTCGACCCGCGCTTCACCCGCACCGCGGCCAAGGCCGATACCTATGTGCGGATTCGCTCGGGCACCGACATCCCCTTCATCTGGGGACTACTCTGGCACATCTTCAAGAACGGCTGGGAGGACAAGGCCTACCTCGCGGCGCGGGTCTATGGCATCGACAAGGTGAAGGAGGAGGTGGCGAAGTGGACGCCGGACAAGGTGCTGGACGTGACCGGCATTCCCGAGGCGCAGGTGGCCAACGTCGCCGAGACCATGGCCAAGAACCGACCCTCGACCGTGGTCTGGTGCATGGGACAGACCCAGCATACGGTGGGCAACGCCAACGTGCGCGCGATGTGCATCCTGCAACTGGTGCTGGGCAACGTCGGCGTGTCGGGTGGGGGAACCAACATCTTTCGCGGCCACGACAACGTGCAGGGGGCGACCGACGTCGGCCCCAACCCCGACTCCCTGCCCGGCTACTATGGCCTGGCGACCGGTTCGTGGAAATACTGGTGCGGCGTCTGGGGCGTTGACTACGACTGGCTCAAGGGGCGCTATGCCTCGCAGGCGATGATGGAGAAGCCGGGAATCACCGTGTCGCGCTGGATCGACGGGGTGCTGGAGAAGAACGAGTTGATCGACCAGGACTCCAACCTGCGCGCGGTAATCTACTGGGGCCACGCGCCCAACAGCCAGTCGCGCGGCCTGGAGATGGCCGAGGCGATGAAGAAGCTCGACCTCTTGGTGGTGATCGACCCCTACCCGTCGGCGACCGCGGCGATGGCGGCGATGGTGCGCAAGGAAGGCGTCTACCTGTTGCCGGCCTGCACCCAGTTCGAGACCTCGGGTTCGGTCACTGCTTCCAACAGATCGCTGCAGTGGCGCGAGAAGGTGATCGAGCCGCTGTTCGAGTCGCGTCCCGACCACACCCTGATGTACGCCCTGGCGAAGAAGTTCGGCTTCGAGAAGGAACTGGCCAAGAACATCAAGATCGCCAAGGACGCCCAGGGCTGGGATGAGCCGGTGGTCGAAGACATCCTGCGCGAGATCAATCGCGGCACCTGGACCATAGGCTACACCGGCCAGTCGCCGGAGCGCCTCAAGCTGCACATGAAGAACATGCACACCTTCGACGTG
>JAHFRE010000336.1 GCA_023258955.1 Sterolibacterium sp. | reverse complement strand
CTCCGCCACCAGTTCGGCGATCAGCCCGCGCAACCAGCGGTTGCCCGGGTCGTGGTGGTAGCGCTCGTGCCAGTGCTGTTTGACCGCGTAGTCCGGCATCTTGAAGGGCAGCGGGAAGATGCTGAACTCGCCGCGCCCGCGCAACAGTTGCGCCAGGCGACCGGGGATGATCATCAACAGATCGGTGCGCTCGACGACGAAGGCGGCGCCGACGAAATTGGGGATGGTCAACGCCACCCGGCGCCCGATTCCCTGCCGGGCGAGCTCCTGATCGATCATCTGGTGACCGGTGCCGGCGGTGGCGAACACGGCGTGATCCTCGCGTTCGAATTGCTTGCGGCTCAGACCGTTGCGGACGCGCGGGTGATCGGCGCTGGCCAGCACCACGTAGCGCTGGCGGAATAGCAGCTGCTGGTAAAAGCCGGTCTCCAGCTGCGGCATGAAGCCGATCGCCAGATCGGCCTCGCCCGCTTCCAGCCAGCTCGAGGTGGTGCTGGCGTCCTTCAGCGCGATGACCTCGATCTTCACCCCCGGCGCCGTCGTGTGCAGCCGGCTCCACAGCTTGGGCAGCAGCACCAGTTGGCTGATGTCGGCCATGCAGACGCGGAAGCAACGTTGCGTTTGCGCCGGCGTGAACACGCTGCGATGGCCCATGGCCAGGCCGAGCGCATCGAGCGCGGCGCGGATCGGCTGCACCAGTTCGTCGCTCAAGGGGGTCGGATCCATGCCGTTGCTGGTGCGCACGAACAGCGGATCGTCGAAGTGGCGGCGCAGTTTGGCCAAGGCGATGCTGACCGCGGGCTGGCCCAGGCCGAGCGCGGCGGCGGCACGGCTGACGCTGCGGCTCTTGTAGATTTCGTCGAAGACGGAGAGCAGACGATGGTCGGTCAAATTCACGCCAGCACCCGAGGTATTATTCGATTATCGAATGCTTCATATATTAATCATTGCATGGACAGAATGATAGGGCGGGGCTAGAGTTCGTCCATGGAGGTGAAGATGGAAGCGCTGGGACGACTGGAAGACCTGCCCGAGGACTATCGCGTAGAACTCGCCGCGCGCAACCTGGTGCCACTGTGGCCCAGCCTGCGCGCCGTGCTGCCGCCCGGGGTGCCGGCGCGCCGCACCCAGGCGATCTGCTGGCCCTACGCGGACATACGCCCCCTGCTTCTGCAAGCCGGCGAACTGACGCCGATCGAGAAGGCCGAGCGGCGCGTGCTGGTGCTGGCGAACCCCGGCCACGGCCTGGAGAAGATGCAGGCCAGCGCCTCCATCTACCTCGGCATGCAGCTGCTTCTGCCCGGCGAATGGGCCCCCGCCCATCGCCACACGCCCAACGCCGTGCGCATGATCGTCGAGGGCGAGGGGGCGTACACCACCGTCGCCGGCGAGAAGTGCGTGATGAGCCGCGGCGACCTGATCCTGACCCCGACCGGCCTGTGGCACGAACACGGGCACGAGGGCGAGAATCCCGTGGTCTGGCTCGACGTGCTCGACCTGCCGCTGCTCTACTATCTCGAGGCCTCCTATGTCACCGAAGGTCGCGCCCAGACGGTGGCCAACACGGCTGCCGAGCGCGCCTACCAGCGCGGCGGGGTCGTCCCCTCGCCGCTGTTCGCGCGCGGCGCGAAGCCGTTTCCGATGCTGCGCTACCCCTGGGTCGAGGTGCGCGCCGCCCTGTGCGCCCTGGCCGACAGCCAGCCGGAGATCGAGGCGGTGCAGCTCGCCTACATCAATCCGGAAACGGGCGCGGACTGCCAAGCCATCCTCGGCTATTCGGCGCTGCTGCTGCGCCCCGGAGAGACGCTGGCGCTGCCGGCGCGCTCGCCAGCCCTGGTGATGCACCAGATCGAAGGCGGTACCGAGGTGGCGATCGCCGACCAGCGCTTCACCCTGGCGGAGGCCGACACCTGCTGCGCCCCCGGCTACGTCGGCGTCACGCTCGCCAACCGCTCGTCCGAGCAGCCCGCGTTTCTGTTCCTCGCCGACGAATCGCCGCTGCACAAGAAGCTCGGCATCTACGAAACCCGCGCCTGAAACCCAACTGGAGCATTCGAAGACCATGAAGACCCCCAGCTATCTGTGGAATCCGCCGCCCGTCTATTCGCTCGCCGTGCGCGGCCTGACGGCGCGCTATCCGGTGCACCGCATCTTCTGCGTCGGCCGCAACTACCACGCCCACGCCGTCGAGATGGGGGCGCCGGTGGACAAATCGAAGGCCCAGCCCTTCTACTTCACCAAGTCGGCCTCGAGCCTGGTTGAATCCGGGGCGACCGTGCCCTACCCCACCGGCACCAGCAACTACCACTACGAGATGGAGCTGGTGGTGGCCATCGGCGCCCCGGCATTCCGCGTCAAGGCGGCCGAGGCGGCGAGCCTGATCTACGGCTACGCCGCCGGACTGGACATGACCCGGCGCGACCTGCAGCTGGTCGCCCGCGAACAGGGGCGGCCCTGGGACTTGGGCAAGGACTTCGAACTCTCGGCGGTGTGCTCGGAGATCGTTCCCGCAGGCTCGCTCGGCGTGCTCGACCACGGCGCGATCAAGCTCGCGGTCAATGGCAAGGAGCGGCAATCCGCCGATTTGTCGCAGCTCATCTGGAGCATCCCCGAACTGCTGGCCGATCTGTCGAAGTTCTACCACCTGCTGCCCGGCGACCTGATCTACACCGGCACGCCCGAGGGGGTGGGGGCGGTCAAGTCGGGCGATCTGATCAGCGGCAACATCGATCGCGTCGGCGAGGTCTCGCTCGCCATCGGCCAACCTGAATAGCGGCGACAAGAGGAGATCGCGATGAGCGCGCAAGCACCCGTCATCGTCGCTGGCGGCGGCATCGGCGGCCTGGCCGCGGCCCTGGCTCTGGTGCGTCAGGGCTTCCCGGTCAAGGTGCTGGAGCAATCGGCGGAGATCGGCGAAATCGGTGCCGGCATCCAGCTCGGCCCCAACGCCTTTCACGCCTTCGACGCCCTGGGCATCGGCGAGAAGGCGCGCGCCCGTTCGGTGTTCACCGACGAGATGGTGATGCACGACGCCTTAGACGAATCCCTGGTCGGCCGCATCCCCACCGGCGAGGCTTTCCGCCGCCGCTTCGGCAATCCCTACGCGGTGATCCATCGCGTCGACGTGCACAAGTCCCTGCTCGAAGGATCGCTGGAATCCGGCCGCGTCGAATTCCTGACCTCGACCCGGGTCGAGCGGATGGAGCAGGACGGCGACGGGGTCGCCGTATACGACCAACACGGGACGGCCCACCGCGGCATCGCGCTGATCGCCGCCGACGGCGTGCGCTCGGCGATCCGTGCCCAGTACGTCGGCGATCCGCCGCGGGTTTCCGGCCACGTGGTCTATCGCGCCGTGGTCGACAAGGCGGACTTCCCCGCCGATCTGCGCTGGAACGCGGCCGCCATTTGGGTCGGACCCAACTACCATCTGGTGCACTACCCGCTGCGCGGCGGCGAACAGTACAACGTGGTGGTCACCTTCCACAGCCGCAACCAGGAGCAGTGGGGGGTCACCGACGGCAGCCGCGAAGAGGTGCAGTCCTACTACACCGACACCTGC
>JAHFRE010000335.1 GCA_023258955.1 Sterolibacterium sp. | reverse complement strand
TAGATGCCGACGTGGGAGAAGGCGCGGCGCATGGTGTTGAAGAACACCAGGTCGCCGGGCTGCAGATCGTCCTTGGGCACCTTCTCGCCGCTCTTGGCGATTTCGCGGGCGCTGTGCGGCAAGATCAGGCCGACGGTGTCGCGGAACACGTGGTCGACAAAGCCGCTGCAGTCGAAGCCGGTCTCGGGCGAGGTGCCGCCGCGCCGGTAGCGAATGCCGATCAGCTCGAGGGCGCCGGCCAGTACGTTGGTGACGGCGTCGCTGGCTTGGGCGGCGGCCTTCTCCAGCGGACGGGTGTCGAGTCGCAGAGGGGTGGGGTCGCTGTAGGCCGTCTGTGCCTCGTCGGCCACGGCGGGCAGCGCGAGCGCCAGGAGCAGCAGGGCGGCGGCGCCGGAGAGCTTGGGTGCAGACATGGGGCCGAACTATAGCCGGCCCGGCCAACCGAGTAAAGCGCCCCCAGTCAGGAGGCCGTCAGCCGCCGCGGCTATACTCCCGGCTTCCGGTTGCGCCCGTGCTGCTGGCTTCGGGTGCGACGAGCCAGAATAAGGAGTGTCCCGTGAGCTTCAAGGCCTACCTGATCAGTTCTGCCGACGGCAAGACGGTCTCCGCCGCCTTCACGCAAATGAGCGAGGAGCAGCTCGACCCGGGCGAAGTCACCATCCGCGTCGCCCATTCGAGCGTCAATTTCAAGGACGCGCTCGCCGCCACCGGCGCCGGCCGCATCATCCGGCGCTATCCCTGCATCGGTGGCATCGACATGTCGGGCACCGTCACGGACAGCCGCGATCCGCGTTTTGCCGCCGGCGACCAAGTGATCTGCACCAGCTACGACGTGGGTGTGGCCCACCACGGCGGTTACGCTGAGCTGGCGCGGGTACCGGCCGACTGGGTGCTGAAGTTGCCCGCCGGGATGAGTCTCAAGGAGGCGATGGTCTTCGGCACCGCCGGCTTCACCGCCGGTCTGGCGGTGGCGCGGATGGAGCACGACGGACTCAAGCCGGCCAACGGCCCGGTGCTGGTGACCGGCGCCACGGGCGGTGTGGGCAGCGTCGCCATCGAGATCCTGGCCAAGCTCGGCTACAAGGTGGTGGCGCTGACCGGCAAGGCCGAGCAGAGCGACTACCTGAAGCAGATCGGCGCCAGCGAGGTGATGCTGCGCTCCTCGCTCGATCTGGCCAAGATCAAGCCGCTCGATCGCGCCAGCTGGGCCGGCGCCGTGGACAATCTCGGCGGCGAGGTGCTCTCCTGGCTGGCCAGCACCATGGCGGTCGGAGGCACCCTGGCTGCCGTCGGCCTGGCCGCCGGCACCGGCTTCAACACCACGGTGATGCCCTTCATCCTGCGCGGTGTCAGCCTGCTCGGCATCGACTCGGTCAATTGTCCCATGCAGGTCCGCGCCGAGGTCTGGCGCCGGCTGGCCACCGACATGCGGCCGCTGCATCTGCAGGAACTCAGCCGCAGCATCGCCTTCGCCGACTTGCCCGGGGTCTTTGATGACTTCATGAAGGCCCGGGTCACCGGCCGCATCGTCGTCGACATCGCCCCTTGAGAAATTCGACTGGAGGAGACATGACAAGCTACAAGGAGTTCTACCAGCGTTCGATCGATGAGCCGGACGCCTTCTGGGCGGAAGAGGCGAAGCTGGTGAGTTGGCACAAGCAGCCGCAGCAGGTGCTCGACTTTTCGCGTCCGCCCTTCGCCAAGTGGTTCGTCGGCGGCGAGACCAATCTTTGCTACAACGCCGTCGATCGCCACGCCGAGAGCCGTCCCGAGGCGCGCGCCCTGATCTACCTGTCCACCGAGACAGAGGAAGAAAAGATCTACAGCTACGCGGAATTGAAGCGCGAGGTCGAGCGCAGCGCGGCGATCATGCAGAGCCTCGGCGTCAAGCGCGGCGACCGGGTGCTGATCTACATGCCGATGATCGCCGAGGCGGCCTTCGCCATACTCGCCTGCGCGCGCATCGGCGCCGTGCACTCGGTGGTCTTCGGCGGCTTCGCCGCCGCCTCGCTGGCCACCCGCATCGACGACGCCAAGCCGGTGCTGATGGTCACCGCCGACGCCGGCATGCGCGCCGGTCGCGCCATCCCCTACAAGCATCTGGTCGACGAGGCCTGTGCGCTGGCCCAGTTCCCGCCGGCCAAGGTGCTGATCGTGGACCGCGGCCTGGACCGAGGCTATCCCAAGACCGCGGGGCGCGACGTCGATTACGCCACGCTGCGCACCCAGCACCTGGACGCCCAGGTGCCGGTGGTCTGGCTGGAGGCCAACGAGCCCTCCTACATCCTCTACACCTCGGGCACCACCGGCAAGCCCAAGGGGGTGCAGCGCGACGTCGGCGGCTATTGCGTGGCGCTGGCCTCGAGCATGAAGCGCATCTACTGCGGCAACAGCGGCGAGACCATGTTCACCACCTCCGACATCGGCTGGGTGGTCGGACACTCCTACATCGTGTACGGGCCGCTGATCGCCGGCATGACCACGGTCATGTACGAGGGCACGCCGATCCGTCCCGACGCCGGCATCTGGTGGAAGATCGTGCACGACTACAAGGTCAGCGTCATGTTCTCGGCGCCGACGGCGATCCGCGTGCTGAAGAAGCAGGACCCGGCCTTCCTCAAGAAGTACGACATCTCCACCCTGCGCCGCCTCTTCCTCGCCGGCGAGCCGTTGGACGAGACCACCCACGAGTGGATCGCCAGCGCGCTCAACATCCCGGTGGTCGACCACTACTGGCAGACCGAGACCGGCTGGCCGATGCTCTCCGCCGTGCCCGGGGTCGAGGCGACCAAGATCAAGTACGGCTCGCCCTCCTTCCCCGTCTATGGCTACAACCTCAAGCTGTTCCGTGAGGACGGCAGCCAGGCCGGTGCCGACGAGAAGGCCGTGGTCGCGGTGTTGCCGCCGCTGCCGCCGGGCTGCTTGTCCACCCTGTGGGGTGACGATCCGCGCTTCGTCTCCACCTACTTCAGCCTGTTCAAGTCGCCGCAGGTGTATTCCTCCTTCGACTGGGGCATCCGCGACCAGGACGGCTACTACTTCATCCTCGGCCGCACCGACGACGTGATCAACGTCGCCGGCCACCGCTTGGGCACGCGCGAGATCGAAGAGGCGGTGCAGGCGCACCCGGCGATCGCCGAGGTCGCCGTGGTCGGGGTCGCCGACCAGCTGAAGGGCCAGATGCCGATGGCCTTCGCAGTGGTCAAGGACGCAGCGAGCACGGCGACGCCGGCGCTGCGCGCGGCGCTGGAAAAGGAGGTCATGGCCAAGGTCGACAGCCTGCTCGGCGCCATCGCCCGGCCGGGGCGCGTGCATTTCATCAGCGGCCTGCCCAAGACTCGCTCGGGCAAGATGCTGCGCCGCTCGATCCAGGCCCTGGCCGAGGGGCGCGACCCCGGTGACCTGACGACGATAGACGACGCCTCGACGCTGGATCAGATCCGCCAGGCGGTGGCGAAGTGAGCGCTATAGACGGATGGAGGGTCGTCGGCTAGAATGCGGCCTTCGCTTTTCGCAGGCGCGTAGCTCAGCTGGTTAGAGCACCACCTTGACATGGTGGGGGTC
>JAHFRE010000334.1 GCA_023258955.1 Sterolibacterium sp. | reverse complement strand
GGCAATCGCTCGCAGGGCCAGCAATTCCTCATGGACCTGGCGCAGCAGCAGGAGCGGCTACGCCAGGACAGCGGCAGCTACAGCGCCGACCCGACCGTGTTCCCGCTGCCCTCCGCGTTGAGCCAGTACTACAGCGGCCCCTGGCTCTTCGTTGCGGCACCGGGGCCGGCCAGCTTCGCCGCAGCGCTGAAGCCGCAGAGTGCGAGTTCGATGGCCGGCGACGGCTGGCTGTTGATCAACAGCGCCGGCGCCGGTTGGCGCGACCCGAGCAGCAACTGCGCGCTGGGGAGCTGCTCGCCCAGCGACGCCACGGCGATCGCCTGGAAGTAGGCGGTGATGCGCCCAAGCCTCGCCGGCTTCACCCTGATCGAGCTGATGGTGACGCTGGCCGTCGCCGCCATCCTGATGAGCGTCGCGGCGCCGGCGCTGCAGGACGTGATCGCCGCCCAGGGAGTGCGTTCCGCGGCGTCGGAGATGCTGACCGATCTGAGCTACGCGCGCAACGACGCCATCGGCAACCAGCGCAGCGTCGCCGTCACCCGCCTGGTCCAGGGGAGCGACCGGTGGGACCAGGGCTGGCGGGTCGTCGCCTGCGTGCGCAGCGCCGCCTGCGCGGCGTGCACCGACCCCAGCGATCCTGCGGTCGCCGCCGCCTGTCTCGAAGAGCCGATACGTCGCCAGCCGCTGGGCGGTCGCATCAAGCTGTGCACCCGGATGAACGCGACGTCGGTGGATACGCCGACGCTGATCTTCGGCCCGGACGGTCGCGTCATGGATACGGCGCTCGGCGCCGCCTTGCACATCAACACCATCATGATCAGCGACGACATGGGTGATGCCGATGCCGGCAACGACAGGATGCGCAGCCTCGAATTCGGCCCCACCGGCCGGGTCAGCCTGCACGTGGTCAACCCCGGGAGCGCTGCGCCGTGTTCGTGAGCGCCAGCCGCGGTCTCACCCTGGTGGAGGTGCTGGTGACCCTGGTGCTGCTGCTGCTCGGGACGCTGGGGCTGTCGGGCCTGATCGTCAAGGCCGGCAAGCTCAACTACGAATCCTACGAGCGGCAGCAGGCGCTCGCCCTGGCCAGCGACATGGCCGAGCGCATGCACGCCAACAAGTCGCCGACGCTCACCACCGCCGCCAATCTCGCCACCGCCGACGTCTATGCCGCCAACGCCCCGCTGGCAGCGCCGCTGGGCGATCCGGTGCTGGCGACGATGTGGAGCGCGTTGGGCGGTGCGGTGAAAGACTGCGCCAGCGTCACCTGCCTGCCGAGCGAGATCGCCAAGTACGATCTGGCGCTGTGGGAGGGTCAGTTGCTCGGTGTGGGCAAGAAGAGCGGCGGCACCGGCGTCGGTGGCATCAGCAACGTGCGCGGCTGCGTCGAGGGTCCGCTCACCGTGACCCGGCTGACGACCAACGTCGTTGCACCGGCCAACGCCTACCGCATCACCGTCGCCTGGCAGGGCGACCAGGCGGTGCCGGTGGCCACCACCGCCGACGAGGACCTGCGCAACGTCGCCAGTTGCGGCTTCGGCCTGTACCGCACCATCGACCGCAGTCCCGACATAGGCGACCAGTACCGCCGCCTGGTCGTCCTCTACCAGGTGATCGACTGATGCACGCCGCGCTGCTGCCGCGCCACAGCGCCGGCCAGGGGGGGCTGACCCTGATCGAAATGATGGTGGCGCTCGCCATCAGTCTGGCGCTGATGCTGGGCCTGACCACGCTGTTCTCGAGCGTATCGCTGTCCTTCCGGGTCAACGACGAGTCGGCGCGCCTGCAGGAGAATGGCACCGCGGCCTTGCGCTACCTGATCAGCGACCTGCGCAACGCCGGCTTCTACGGCATCGGCACCTCGTCCTTGAGCGTCGATCCGGCCAGCGTCGCCGGCATCACCATCAATCCGGACTGCGGTCCGCTCGGCACCGCGCTTGATCTGAGCGTGCCCTTGAGCGTCACCAAGGGTCTGAACCCAGGCAACGTCCACGCCAGCTTTCCCTGCATCGATGGCGCCAACTTCTATCCCGGCAGCCCGGTGATCGTCGTGCGCGGCGCCACCGGCACGGCGATCAGCGCGCCGACCGGCGGCACCATCGACGGGGCCGGCGGCCCCCTGCAATCGCAGCCCAACTACAGCAACACCCTCTACGTCCAGGGCTCGACCCAGGATCCCAACACCGTGCTCTTCTTCGGTAGCGCCTACCACGCCCTGCGCCTGGCCGGCCGAAGCCGCGCGCTGAAGGACGGCACCGACGCCCCCGCCTTCGAGTACCAGACCCACGTCTACTACATCCGCCCCTGCAGCCGGCCCAGCGGCGCTGCGGGCACGCGGTGCACGGTGAGCGACGACGGCGGCGCCCCGATTCCCACCCTGGTGCGCCAGGAGCTGGCCGGCTCGGCGCTGCAGGAGGTGGCCCTGGTCGAGGGGATCGAGGCGCTGGCCCTGAGCTACGGCATCGACAACGCCGACGCCCTGGGCAACCCCTACGGACCGGGCGCCATTCCCGACGGCATCCCCGATCAATACACGAGCGCCGCGCCGGCCGACTGGGGCCTGGTCACCGCGGCGCGGATCAGCGTCCGCGTGCGCTCCTTGGCGCCGGTGGCCGGTCAGGACGACAGCGCCAAGCGCTACGACCTGGGCGACGGGGCCGCCCCCTACCAGTGCGCCGACAACGACTGCCGCTATCTGCGCCAGATCTACGCGCAATCGGCGCAGTTGCGCAACTGCGCGATGCGCCGCCAGGGAGGCGGCCTATGCTGAGCCCAGGACAGCGCCAGCACGGCATCGCCCTGGTGGTCGGCCTGGTGATGCTGACGGTACTCACCCTGCTGGTGGTCGCGGCGATCAAGATCGGCATCCTCGAGCTGAAGATCGGCGGCGTCAGCTACGGCGCGGCGCAAAACTTCGCCAACGTCGACCTCGCCCTGTCCCGCTTCATGAACGACAACAGCAAGAACTTTCAAATCGGTTGCCTGCTCGCCGACCGCACCAACCCCGCGCTGAGCTGCTTCTATCCGGTGCCGCTACCCGCCGGCGTTTCCGTCAGCGGCAGCAGCGCCACCCACTTCGTCGCGAGCTACGCCCTCTACGCCGGCCAGGTGGATGTCCAGGCGCAGGAGGTCTCCTGCATGACCAACGCCGCGCGCGGCACCGGCAACAACGTGAGCAGCACCGCCGGCCACTCGGCGCCCGATCTCTACACCGCCGACATGTCGGCGCGCGCCCAGGGAAATTTCTCCGGCCTGACCATCGTCCGCCAGGGCGGCACGCGCCTGCTCGCCCCCTGCTCCTGCGGCAACTGCTGAGCACCATCCTGCGATCGGAGCCACCATGAAGCCCACTACCCTGCAACGCCTGCTCGCCTGGCTCCTGATCGCGGCGCTGGGCAGCCCGCCCTGGTCGGCCTGGGCCCGCGACACCGACATCTATCGCTCCGTCGTCACCGCCTCCTCGGCGGCCGAACCCAACGTTCTGCTCATGCTCGACACCTCCGACTCGATGAACCTGCCCGAGGGCTGGCGCGAATACCCCGGCGGCTACGACTCCCACGTCGAGTATCTGTGGAACG
>JAHFRE010000130.1 GCA_023258955.1 Sterolibacterium sp. | reverse complement strand
TCGAGATGTCGAGCAGGACCACGTCCCATTCGCCGCTGCGCACCAGGTGCATGGCGTCGACGCCGTCGTCGGCCTCGCCGGCGACGACCAGATCGTCGGTCTCGGAGAGGATCTGGCGCAGACCCTGGCGGACGATGGCGTGATCATCGGCGATCAGTACGTGGATTTTTCCGTTCATGGGCTACCTGCCGGGCCGCGCCCCGAAGGAAGTCCCTGTTCGGGACCCCAAAGGGAGCCCGCACCCACTCGAGGGGCAGCGAACGCAGTGAGCGTGGGGGTCATCATCTTGGTTCAGAACAGCTTCTGCTGTAGTTCCTCTTCGGTCGGTGCCACCTGCTCGGGCGGGCTCGAGTCGGGTACGCGCAGGGAGATGTGGCTGCCTCCCTGCTCCGCGGCGGCGATGTTGAATTCGCCGTTCAGGCTGTGTACCCGCTCTCTGATGCCGCGCAGGCCGAAGGACTTGGGCTTGGTCAGATCGTCTTCGGAAATGCCGCGCCCGTTGTCGCGTATCTCCAGCGCAATTTTACCCCTTTCCCGCCTCAGCCTGACGACTACCAGCGACGCGTGGGCGTGCTTGGCGACGTTGGTCAGCGCCTCCTGTACGATGCGGAACAGCGCCAGGGAGGTCTTCTCGTCGGGCTCGATGCCCTCGTCGTCGCAATGCACGCGGCAGACGATGCCGGTGCGCTGGCTGAAGTCCTCGGCCTGGCTCTCGATGGCCGCCGGCAGGCCGAATTCCTTGAGGATGCCCGGGCGCAATTCGCGCGCCACCCGGCTGGTGGTGCTCATGGCACGATCGATCAACGCCTCGATCGAGTGCGCCTTCTCGCGCAATCCACCGACCGCCTGGGTGTCGGGCGCCGGCAGCTTGCCCGAGAGCAGCGCCGCCTCGATCTTCAAGGCCACCAGAATGCTGCCCAGCTCGTCGTGGATGTCGCGGGCGATGCGCTCGCGCTCCTCCTCCCTGACGCTCTCCAGGTGAAACGACAACTCCGACATCTGCTCGCCGGAGCGGCGCAGCGCCGCCTCGATCTCCTTGCTGCGGGTGATGTCGGTGGCGATTCCCTGCCACTCGACCCCGCCCGTCTCCAGGCGGTGCGGGGTCGAGCGCAGGTTGATCCATTTGGCCTGGCCCTTGCTGCGCATCCGCCCTTCCCAGTTGAGCGTGGTGAAACCCGCCGCCGAGTCTTCGAGCGCCGCGTCCAGCGCCTCTCGATCGGGCGGCTCCATGGCTTCGAGAAAGCGCCGGGGGCTGGCCAGCAGCTCGTGCGGCTTGAGGCCGAACAGCTTGTGACAGCCCTCGCTGACGTAGGCGAAGCGCAGGCCGGTGCCGTCACCGCGCTGCAGGCGGAACACCATGCCGGGGAGGTTGGAGGCCAGCGCGCGAAAGCGCGCCTCGCTGTCCCTGAGCATCTCCAGCGCCGCGCGGTGGTCGGCGCGATGGCGCGAATCGCGCACCTCCCGCTCGACCGCCGGCACCAACCGCTCGAGCCGGTCACGGGCGAAGAAGTCGTGGGCGCCGGCGCGCATGGCGCGCGCCGCGGTCTTGTCGTCGCTGCTGTTGGCGATGACGATGAAGGGCAGGTCGAAGCCCATCTCCTGCATCAACTTCTGCGCCGCGAGAAAACTCAGGCCGTGCAGCCGATGCTTGCAGAGCAGGGCGTCCCAGGCTTGGGCGCGCAGCGCCGCGCGCAGCTCCGCGGCGCTACCGACGCGCCGACACTGGGGTTCGTGCCCGGCCTCGAGGAAACGGGCGCGCAACTGATCGGCGCCGTCGTCGTTGTCATCGACGAGGAGCAGGCGCAAGGGCGTGTCTTTGGACTTCGAACTGGTGACCATCGATCGCCTCAGTGTAGCGGAAAGCCGGCGGGCTGACAGCCCGCTGCCCCCCGGCTATAATCCGCACTCCCCAGCCGGCATAGCTCAGACGGTAGAGCAGCTGATTTGTAATCAGAAGGTCCCGAGTTCGATTCTTGGTGCCGGCACCAGCATCACCAAGGCTTGAGCAGCGCGATCGTGCGTAAGCGAAGTACGAAATGCCCCGTCCTCTCAAAGGTAGCTAGCGCTCGAAACAGATGCTCTACAAAGGTGGCTACACGACGATCTTGCGTGAGACCTGGCCGGCACTTGCCACGCTGACCCTGCTGGCGATCGCTTTCGGAACTTACGTTGTGTCAGAAAAGCGGATCGATCAGGCCAACGAACAGCGGCACGTATCCTTTCTTCTGGCCGATCAGTTGCGCCAATCGTCGGACGACCTGACGCGCATGGCGCGAACCTACGTTGCCACCGGCGATCCTCGCTACAAGAAGGCTTACCAGGACATACTCGACATACGCAATGGCAAGATCGCCCGGCCGAAAGGCTATATGTATGTCTATTGGGATTTGCTGCTCGCCGCCGAGCCGACGGTGCAAGCGGGTGACGAAAAGACCATCGCCCTGCTCGACCTGATGCGGGAGGCCAATTTCGCCAGCGATGAGCTTGACAAACTGGCTGAAGCCAAATCCAAATCGGACGCCTTGACCGAAATCGAATTCGCGGCGATGAAGCTGGTCGAAGAGGCCGGCGCCGACGCGCAGTCCAAGCGCAGCAAAGCGCTTGGACTGCTGCACGACGCCAGCTATCATCGCGGCAAGGCGGCGGCCATGAAACCGATCAACGAGTTCTACACCTCGATGGAGAAGCGGACCGCCGCCAGAGTCCGCGACGCCGAGCGCAGCGCCATATTCTTCCGGATCGTGTTCATTCTCTGTTCCGTGGGCGCGACGATCATGCTCTGGCGCTCGCATTTCGCCTTGCGCAAGACCCTGGGGGCGCCTGCGGCAAAGGTTCATGCATTGATCAGCAAGATTGGGCAAGGCGATTTCTCGACACCGGTCGGCGTCCCGGCAGGTATGGAAGATAGCGTCATTGCCGGCCTCGCCGCGACGCAGATCAAGCTGCAATCCTATGAACATGAGCATCGCTTGGCCGAAGCGGCGATGCGCAACACAACGCAGCGGCTGCAGGAAGCGCAGCACATCGCCCAGATGGGCAGTTGGACGGAGGATCTGTGCAGCGGTGACCTGAGCTGGTCGGAAGAGGTGTTCCGCCTGCTCGAGCTCGATCCAACCAGTTCTGCTGCGACCTACGCAGCGCTGTTTGAACGTATCCACCCGGACGATCGGGTCGCGGTCAAGGACGCTTACAGAAATTCTCTGGCGACGGGTACACCCTACGAAATCGCCCATCGCCTATGCATGCCGGACGGCCGCATCAAATGGGTGCTGGCGCGCGGTACGTCAGCGATCGATGCCGCAGGAAGACCACTGCGCTCCAGCGGTACGGTTCAAGACATCACCGAACGCAAGCGGGCGGAGGAAGCATTGCAGCATTCGGAGCTGCGCTACCGCCGCTTTGCCGAAGACCTGCCCTTGGGCATCGTGATCACACGCGACGGTCTGATCCGCTATGTAAATCACGCCACGGTCAAATTGATCGGTTACCCGGAGGCGGAACTGGTCGGCAAGCCCTTTCTGCCGCTCGTTTGCGCCGGCGATCGGCCCTGGGTACAGGAGATGCACCGCCGGCGCATGCAAGGCCAGGAGGTGACACCATCCTACATCGTCGGCATGTTGCGCAGTGATGGCGCCTTGCGCCGCTGGAGCGTGCAGACGAGCAATACCGATTGGGAGGGCAGGCCGTCGGCCTTGGGCATCATCACCGACATCACCGAGGTGGAAAAGGCCGAGGAGGCGCTGCGCATTGCCGCGGTCGCCTTCGAATCGCAGGAGGGCATGATGGTCACCGATGCCAATTGCGTGATCCTCAGCGTAAACCGCGCTTTCAGCGCAGTGACCGGCTATGCGGCGGAAGACATCGTCGGCAAGACGCCGCGCGTGCTCAAATCAGGACGTCACGACCGCACCTTCTATCAGCAGATGTGGCAGAGTCTGGAGCGCGACGGTGAATGGCAGGGCGAGATTTGGGATCGACGCAAGAACGGCGAGATCTATCCCAAGTCGCTGGCCATCTCCGCGGTCAAGGGAACGGATGGCAGGGTAACCCACTACGTGGCAACCCAGCACGACATCACCGAAAGCAAGAAGGCCGAAGAGAAGATCAAGGAACTGGCCTACTTCGACGTCCTCACCGGGCTGCCCAATCGTGTCACCCTGCACGAACAGCTGGCACAGGTTCTGCGGCTTGCCGGTCGCAGCAAGAGCCAATTTGCGCTGATGCTGATCGATCTCGACAACTTCAAAGCGATCAACGACACCCTTGGCCACCAAGCCGGCGACGAATTGCTGATTCGGGTCGCCGAGCGCCTCTGTGCCTCGGTGCGCCAAAGCGATCTGGTCACGCGATTGGGCGGCGACGAATTCGTCATCGTCTTGCCCGACATCACAGGCCCGTCGGACGTTGCCCACGTCGCCCAGAAAGTGGTGCTGGCGATATCCGAGCCCTACCAGATCGCCGGCAAGGACATGCGCACCTCGCCAAGTATCGGCATCTGCCTCTATCCCGGCGACGCGACCGACGGCGAGGACCTGATCAAGAAAGCCGACGTGGCGATGTACCACGCCAAGTCCAGCGGGCGCGGCAATTATCAGTTCTTCAAGGAAGACATCCAGGCTGCCGCCGTGGAGCGTCTGGCGATCGAGGCCGATCTGCGGGTAGCGCTGACCAAGCAGCAGTTCGTGTTGCACTATCAGCCGCAACTCGACTTGCGCAGCGGGCGCTTGGTCGGAGTCGAGGCGCTGATACGCTGGCGCCATCCCGAGCGGGGCATGGTGTCGCCGCTGGATTTCATTCCCATCGCCGAAGAGAGCGGCTTGATCCTGCCGATCGGCAATTGGGTCTTGGAGGAGGCCTGCAAGCAACTGGCGGCGTGGCGCCAAGGCGGCATCGAGCACATCAGGATGTCGGTAAATCTCGCAGCCAGCCAATTCGTCGACCACGCGCTGCCGCAGCGGATCCAGTCGATTCTGGCAGCTACCGGCCTGCCGGCCGCTTGCCTCGATCTCGAGGTGACGGAATCGATGACCATGAAGTCGCCCGAAGGCGCGGCGGCGATGATGAAGGTGCTGACAGATCACCAGTTGTCCCTGTCGATGGACGATTTTGGCACGGGCTACTCCTCGCTGGCCTATTTGAAGCTGTTTCCCATCAGCACGCTGAAGATCGACCGCTCCTTCGTCAAGGATATCGAGACCGACCAGAACGATGCGGATATCTGCGATGTCGTCATGCTGCTGGCGCACAAGCTTGGCCTGGACGTTGTTGCCGAAGGTGTAGAAAGCAAAGCCCAACTGAAGTATCTGCTCTCCATCGGTTGCGAAAAGATTCAGGGATATCTGATCGCGAGGCCGCTGCCTGCGGCCGAGGCGGAACAATTCATCCGCAACCACACCATCATGGCCGACCTTGGCACGGTCGAACTGTGGAACGCCAGCTGATCGCGACGCCGCTGCCGTCGGCCAAGCCAAGCATCGCCGGCGCGGCGCGCGTGCCATTGCTGCGCTGCCGGCACAGGTCTGGCAGGATCAATTTTCGAGCAGCTTGACCAGGGTGTGGAGGACCCGGTTGGTCGGCGTTGCGACACCGAGGGCTTCGCCAGCGCGAATGACGTAGCCGTTCAGGTGATCGATCTCGCTGCGCTTATGCCGCGCCAGATCCTGGGCGGTGGATGAGAACTGGGACGGCATGGTGCGGGCGATCTGCAGCACCGCCTGCCACATGTCGCCGGTTACGCTCACCCCATCGGCCCGAGCCACCGCCAGGCATTCGTGCACCACCGCGCGCATCACCTGTTCCACACCGGCACCCAGAACCAGCTTGCCGTAGGGCAGTTGGGTGATCGCCGACAGCGCGTTGTAGGCGCAGTTGAGGATCAGCTTCGCCCACAGCGCTCCCGCCACGTTGTCGGAGACCTGCACCGGAATCGAGGCCTGGGAGAACAGCTCGACCAGCTCATCGGCGATGCTCGACGGGCCAATCTCCAACTCTCCCCGCCCGTGGTGTTTGACCTGCCCGGGCCCTGTCATCTCGGTGGCGACGTAGACGACCACCGGCAGAACTTCTCGCTGCAGCCCCTCACCCAGCCGCTTAGCGTTGTCGATGCCGTTCTGCAGGCTCAGCACCCAGGCATCCGGATCGAGCAGAGCGGCCAACTCGGCTGCGACCTGCTCGGTATCGGTGGACTTGACGCAGCAGAGCACCAGCTTTGCGCCCTCGATGCGGCGGGGGTCGGTGCTGGCCTGCAGCGGCACCCGCGCCGTGAAGCCCTGCGTCTCGAGCAGCAGGCCGTCGCGGTTTATCGCAGCGACGTGCTGCGGGCGACCGATCAGCAGCACCTCATTGCCCGCCCGCGCCAACATGCCGCCGTAGTAGCAGCCGACGGCACCTGCACCCATCACCGCGATCTTCATCGTCGCTACCTCTCAAGCGCCCAGTAGCGGCACATAATCGGCGAGCTGCGGCCAATCGAGATGTTGCTCCAGCGCATCGGCCAGACGATCGATGTCCGCTTCGCGCCGCGCCGCCAGGTCAAATGCCGCGAGCGGCGCAACACCTGCCGGGCTGGCCCAGGCGAGCAGTGCGGCGAGCGCCTCCGGGGTGTCGAACAGGCCGTGGGCGTAGCTGGCGAGGATGGCGTCGTCGTCAGAAATCGCTCCGTCGGCGACGCCGTCGAGGTAGGCCGCGGGGCGCGCCAGGGCCGGCCCCTGCGACACGCCCATGTGGATCTCGTAGCCGCAGATTGCGGCAGCACCGGCCAGGGTCAGCTCGCCGCTGACGCAGCGCAGGCGCTTCTCGGCGGCCAGCGTCGTTTCGAGTTCGAGCAGGCCGAACCCGGGCGAACTGCCCGGTGCGCCCTCCAGGCCCAGCGGATCGTGCACCGCCTTGCCCAACATCTGCAGGCCGCCGCAGATGCCGATCAGCTTGCCGCCGTAGCGCAGATGGCGGCGGATCGCCGGCTCCCAGCCGTTGTCGCGCAACCAGGCGAGATCCGCGCGCACCGCCTTGCTGCCCGGCAGGATGATCAGGTCGGCGGCGGGAATGGCGCCCCCCGGACCGATGAAGCGGAAGGCCACTTCGGGATGCAGGCGCAGCGGATCGCAGTCGGTGGCGTTGGCTATGCGCGGCAGCGCCGGCGCGATGACCCGCAGGCGCGACTGGGCGTCGCCGCTGGCCTGGCGCGGCAAGGCGTCCTCGGCGTCAAGATGCAGGCCGTGGAGATAGGGGATCACGCCCAGCACCGGCTTGCCCGTTCGCTTCTCCAGCCAGTCCAGACCCGTTTGCAGCAGGCTCATGTCGCCGCGAAAGCGGTTGATCACGAAGCCGACGATGCGCGCTTGCTCGCTCGCCGAGAGCAGTTCGAGCGTGCCCACCAGGTGGGCGAAGACGCCGCCGCGGTCGATATCGGCGACCAGGATCACCGGGCAGTCGGCCAGTTCCGCGAAGCCCATGTTGGCGATGTCGCGATCGCGCAGATTGATCTCGGCCGGGCTGCCCGCGCCCTCCACCATGATCGCCTGGTAGCCCTGGGTGAGCCGCGCGAAGGACTGCATCACCGCCGCCATCGCCCGCGGCTTGTAGTCGTGGTAGGCGCGCGCATCCATGTCCAGGCGGGCCTTGCCGCGGATGATGATCTGGGCGCCGGTGTCGCTGGAGGGCTTGAGCAGCACCGGGTTGAAATCGCTGTGCGGCGGCACGCGCGCCGCCATCGCCTGCAGCGCCTGGGCCCGACCGATCTCGCCGCCATCGACGGTCACCGCGCTGTTCAAAGCCATGTTCTGCGGCTTGAACGGCGCGACGCGGACGCCGCGTCGCGCCAGCACCCGACAGAGGCCGGCCACCAACGTGGTCTTGCCCGCGTCGGAGGTCGTTCCCTGCACCATCAGCGTGTCGTTGCGCATGGAGGTCGTCGCCCAATGATTTCCGTGCCGCGCGAAGCTCTGAATGTCTACGTGGTACCCGCCAAGCGGATTGCCGCCCTTGATCTGGCCCGACGCTTCTGCAGCCAGCGCAGGACGCCGGTCGCATAGAGCAGGGTGCAGCCGATGCCCGCCAGAAATATCATGATCCGGCCCAATTCGCCGAAAGCGTAGCCGCAATGAACGGGCAACTGCCACTGGATGAAGAGGTCACCGCCGCTGCCTTGGAATGGATCGCCAAGCTGCATGATCTTACCGCTGTAGCGGTCGAGCAGGATGGTGCGGCGGCCGACGAAGCAACATCCGGCCGGCACCCGTTGGCTCAACGCGTAGGGATATATCCCCTTGCCCAGCGAAGGCAGGGAAAAGGTATCGAGCCGACCATCCGGAAAGGCGTGTCGCACGCTGTCGAGCGCTTGCTCGATGGAAATCGCGGCGCCTCCCGCGGGCGCCGTTGCCCGCAGGTTGGGCAGGGGCGTCAGGGGCGAGAAGCGTTCGACGATCCAGCGGAATTGCGCTCCCAGGTTGAGGTAGACGCCGGATACCAGTACGGCCAGCAACAGCGGCAGGGCGTAGAAGCCGATCAACCAGTGCAAATCGTGGTTGACTCGCACCGCGCTCGCATGGCCCTTCGTGAGGAAGCCCAGGCGCCATTTGCCAGTGATGGGCCACCACAGTATCAGGCCAGTCAGCATGGACAGGATGAACAGCAGGCCAAGTCCGCCGACGATGCTGCTGCCGGTGGACCCGAGCAAGAGCGACGGATGCAGCTTGAACAGGAATGCGATGGCGCTGCCATGAAGGAGGCTGTCGCCGCCGTCGTACAGCCGCGTACCGGTGACCTGGCCTGTGTAGGGATTGACGTAGATGTTGGTGGTATCGGCTCGCCTGCCATCTTCTCTCTTGCCGCTGGCGTAGAACACCAGCGCTTCGTTCGCTTGGCGCGGGTAGTAGGCGAAACCCAGCCGGGCGTCGGCCGGACTCGCGGCTTGCGCCGCGGCGACCAGCTCCGACATGGATCGGTAGGCCGCCATCCCATTCTCCGGCGGGTCCACGCGCAACAATCGCGGATTCAACCATGCGTCAATTTCTTTCAAATAGACCAGGGCGCTGCCGGAGAGGCTGATGACGACAAGCAGCGCGCCCGCGACCAGGCCCAGCCAGCGATGAACCCGCAACCAAAGCCGGCGGCGGCGGTGCAGTGAGGTGCTGCGGCGGCGACCGGCCGCCTTGGCCCCGCTATGGCAGGTGTCGGTCACAGCCGCCGCTTCGACTCCATCAAACGCCAACGAGCTATCTCGGAGCGTAGCGCAGGCCAACGAACAGGTTGGCCCCCGGGTTGCCATAGCCCCAGGCGGTCTCGTACTTGCGGTCGAAGAGGTTGTTGGCGCGGCCTTCGATCGACCAGTCCGGGTTCAGCGAATAACGTCCGACCAGGTTGGCCAGGGCATAGCCGCCCATGCGGTTGGTTTCGGTGGTGCTGTCGTAGCGGGCGCCGGCGAGTTGCAGTTCGCCGCTGACGCTCCATGGCCCTACCGCCTTGGCGAGGCTGAAATTGGCTTGTTCGCTGGCTCGCCGCGGCAGGCGCTTGCCGCTGTCGCTGTTCTTGGCATCGAGATAATCGAGGCTGGCCTTGAGGTCGAGGCCGGCGACGGCGGTGCCGCCTGACAGGCTGGCTCCCTTGAGCCTGGCGCGGCTGACGTTCTGGGGAATGTATTTGGACGCCGCGCTGCTGACGATCATGTCGCTGAGTTGGTTGTCGAAGGCGGTCAAGGCAAGGTGGGTTCCGCCCTCGTCCCAAACCAGACCGGCCTCTTTGTTGTGAGCCGTCTCCGGCCGCAGCTTGGGGTTGCTGTAGTAGGGATAGTAGAGATCGTTGAAGCTCGGCGCATGGAAGGCGGTTCCCGCCGACAGCTCGGCGCGCAAGGCAGGCGTGACGCGGTAGCCATAGCCGACGTAGCCGGTGCTCTTGTTGCCGAACTGGCTGTTGTCGTCGTTGCGCAGGTTCAACTGCAAGAGATGCTTGTCCACCGTGGCGCTCCAGCCGAGCTGGGCAGAAACGATGGAACGGCTCTTGTCGTATTGTTCCTGGGCCAGCGCCTTCTGCTGCAGACTTTCCAGCGCCACCATGAAGCTGCCGATGGCGGTTCGCAGATCGCTCTGCCAAGCCACCTGATCCTGGGTGGTCTTGTAGCGTGAACCGGTGGGCGAATACAGACCGAAGCTGTTGGAATCATCGACCGATTCGGATAGACGCAGGGTGCTGGTCCAGGCCTCGGTGAGCTGGTTGCGGCTGTACAGGCTGTAGGCCGCCTGCGACAGGTCGGCGCGGGTGTCGAAGCCGGGCCCGCCTTCGTACCAGTTGCGGCCGTCGCTATGGAACAGCGTCACCCCCAGTTCGTGGCCGGCGGCCGGCCGCCAGGCCAGGCTGCCCGAGACGCTGCCAGTGCGGTAGCCGTCCGCCGCCCGCGCCGGGTCGTAGCTGTAGGGTTGTTTCGCCCGGTCGCTGATCGCCTTGACCCCGTCGGTGCTGTCGTAGCCGGCGTGCAGGTTGTAGCTCGTCGCATCGCTGCCGCCGGAAATGCCCGCGGCCGTGCTGCGGGTGCCGTAGCCACCGGCACCGGCGAAGAGTTCCGGGGTGAATCTGCCTTCGCCCCGTTTGGTGAAAATCTGGATCACGCCGCCGATGGCGTCGGCGCCGTAGAGGGCCGAGCCCGGTCCGCGCAGTATTTCGACGTGGTCGATCTGGGAGAGCGGAATCTGCTCGAGCGAAGGGGTTCCCGCGGTGGCCGCACCGATGCGCACGCCATCGACGAAGACGAGGGTATGGTTGGCGTTGGCGCCACGGATGAAGACGCCGCTCAGCTTGCCGGCGCCGCCGCTGCTATAGACC
>JAHFRE010000129.1 GCA_023258955.1 Sterolibacterium sp. | reverse complement strand
AGGACCTCGCCTACATCGTCGCCGACGCCGACGATCGCGTGGTGATCGTAGACGACGTGTTGCTGCCGCTGTGGCAAAAGGTGCTGCCGCTGCTGACGACCCCGCCGCGCACCATCGTCCTGCCGTTCACCGGCCAGCCCGTCGCCGCGGGCTGGGAGAGCTACGAGGAGTTCATCGCGAAAGACGCGACCACCTACGTCTATCCCGAGCAGGACGAGAACGAGGCGATGGGCATGTGCTATACCTCGGGCACCACCGGCCGGCCCAAGGGGGTGGTCTATTCGCACCGCTCGATGGTGCTGCACGCCATCACCAACTGCCTGCCCGACTGCCTGGCGCTCTCCGCCCACGACAGCGTGCTGGCGGTGACACCGATGTTCCACGCCAACTCCTGGGCCATGCCCTTCTCCGCCACCATGGTCGGTGCCAAGCAGGTGCTGCCGGGACCGCACTTGGGCGCCGACGATCTGCTCGAGCTGATGCAGGACGAAGCGGTGAGCCTGGCGCTGGGCGTGCCGACCATCTGGATGATGATCCTGCAGGCGCTCGAATCGGCCAAGCGGCCGTGGCGCTTGAAACCGCACATGCGCATGATGGTCGGCGGCGCCGCCGTGCCGCAATCGTTGATCGCCGGCTTCGACAAGTTCGATCTGCACATCAAGCATGGCTGGGGCATGACCGAACTGTCGCCGGTGGGCACCCTGGCCTGGCTCAAACCCGAACACGAGGCGTTGCCGCTGGCGGCGCAGCAGCAGATACGGGCGCGCCAGGGCATCGCCCTGCCGCTGGTGGAGCTGCGCATCGTCGATGAGGCGGGGCGCGAACTGCCCTGGGACGGCACGACGGTGGGCGAACTGCAGGCCCGCGGTCCCTGGGTGACCGGCGCCTACCACGGACTGCCGGCGGACCCGGGCAGTTTCAGCGGCGACGGTTGGCTGCGCACCGGCGACGTCGCCAGCATCGACCCCGAGGGCTATATGAAGATCGCCGACCGCAGCAAGGACTTGATCAAGTCCGGCGGCGAGTGGATCAGCTCGGTCGATCTGGAGAACGCGGTGATGGGCCACCCGGCGGTGGCCGAAGCGGCGGTGATCGCCGTCAAACATCCGAAGTGGGACGAGCGGCCGCTCGCCGTGGTGGTGGTCAAACCGGGCAAAGAGGTCAGCGCCGCCGAGCTGCGCGCCCACCTGGCCAAGTCCTTCGCCAAGTGGCAGCTGCCCGACGACTACGCCTTCGTCGAGGTGCTGCCGCGCACCTCGACCGGCAAGTTCCAGAAGACCAAGCTGCGCAGCCAATTCACGGACTACGTTTCGCTGACCCCCTCCTGAGGACGCCATGGAAACCATCAAGCTCGAGCGCAGCGGCGACATCGCCACCCTGACCCTCAACCGGCCGCAGTCCTTGAACGCGCTCGACCTACAGATGACCGTCGATCTGGCGGCGGCCAGCGCGCGTCTGGCGGAGGACACCAGTCTGCGCTGCGTGGTGCTCAACGGCGCCGGCGAGCACTTCATGGCCGGCGGCGACATCAAGCTGTTCCACGAGGGACTGGGCGACCCGGTCGACAAGCGGCAACGCGACTTCGCGCAGCTGATCAGCGAGGTGCACGCCTCCATCACCCGACTGCGGCAGCTGCCTTGTCCGGTGATCGCCTCGGTGCGCGGCGCCGTCGCCGGTTTCGGCTTCTCCCTGATGAGCGCCTGCGACTTGGCGCTCGCCGCCGACAACGCCTACTTCACGCTCGCCTACTGCCACCTCGGCGTCTCGCCCGACGGCGGCGCCACCTACGCCCTGCCGCGCGCGGTCGGCATCAAGACGGCGATGGAGATCGCGCTGCTCGGCGATCGCTTCGACGCGCGTCGCGCGCTCGAATGGGGGCTGATCAATCGCGTCGTTCCGCTCGCCGAACTCGAAGCGGAGACGGCCAAACTCGCCGCGCGTCTGGCGCAGGGCCCGACCGCCGTCTATGGTCGCACCAAGCGCCTGCTCAACGCCTCCTTGGGCAACGACTTGGCGCAGCAACTGCAGGCCGAGCAGGACTGTTTCGCCGCCTCCGCCCTCAGCCCCGACTTCGCCGAGGGCGTGCGCGCCTTCGTCGACAAGCGCAAGCCGAAGTTCAGCGGCAACTGAGCGAGCGCCCCGGTCCGCCGCAGCGACGCTTGCCTTTGAACAGGCGGCGCCGAGGGCATTTCGCGCATTGCGCCGCAAATGGACGCGGGCCCCGAGAGGGGCCCGCGTCAGCGTCGCCGCAGTTCGGCGGCGGCTATTTGTTGCGGCTATTTCTTTGGCGGCGTGGGCGGCGCCGCGGCGGCGATCGGCCCATCGGAGTTCCAGATGTCGCGGAACATGAACCATTTGCCGTCCTTCTTGCGCGACACCGAGAGGAACTTGCCCTTGTCCACCGTCGCCCCGGCCTTGTCCTTTGCCAGGTACGCGCCCGACTCCCAGGCCAGGTCGCCGGAGACGCCAACCTCGGTCTTGCCCAGGACGCTGAAGACCAGACCCGCCTTCTTGACTTCGGCCACGTCCCTGACGAAGTAGTCGCGGATCGCCGCGCTGCCGCTCGCTGCCGGCGCCCCCGGCGCCATGAGCACGGCGTTTTCTGCGTAGAGGCCGATGATGGTCTTGGCGTCACCGGCGTTGTACGATTTGATCCAGGTTTGGTTCAGCGAGCGAATGGCCGCTTCATCGGCCGCCGCATCGCCTGCCGCCAGCGCAGGCGTGCCGAACGCCAGCGTAGCCAGCCCGCCGATGACATAAGCGAAACGCTTGAATCCCGTCATTTGTGGTCTCCCTCTGGTCTCGGGCGCCAACGCCCGTCGGCGCCGCATGGCATCATCATACACGCGCTAGCGAGGCTTGCTTCCTTCGGCCAGGTTGCCGGCGATCAACCTGAACTGCTCGAGCGCGGCCTCCAGGTCGTCGACGATTTCCTGGGCGATCACCTCCGGCGCGGCCGGTATGAACAGTCTAACGACGGAATGGGGGCAAGACGGGGCGGGCGCCCTTTCGATGACGGCGGCAATGGTCGCACTGCCCGGCGTGCCCCCGGCCGCGGTGCGGAGCCCCTACTTGGTCGCCTTCTGGATGGCTTCGCCGCCCTTTTCGAGATCCTTGCCCAGGCCTTGAACGGTATTGCAGGCGGTGAGCAGCAGCGTGACGGCGAGCAGGAAGAAGATGTTCTTCATGGATACATTCTCCGTAGGCAGGGTTGACAGCTTGATACGACGAGGCGCGGCGACGACCAAGCGGCGACACATCTTGCTGCCCGCAGCCGCGCCAACACCGACAAGACTAGCATTTACTTGAAGGCGATGATCGCCTGGTCCACCGCCAGGCTCTCGCCGGGCTTGGCCAGGATCTTGTCGACCACGCAGTCCTGGTCGGCCTTGAGCGTGTTCTCCATCTTCATCGCTTCGATCACCGCCAGCTTTTCGCCGGCCTTGACCGCCTGGCCCGGCGCCACCGCGAGCTCGGTGAGCAGGCCCGGCATCGGCGACAGCAGGAACTTGGAGAGATCGGGCGGCGCCTTCTTCGGCATCAGCTTGGCCAGCTCGGCGGCGCCTGCGGAGAGCACCATCAGGTCGGCCTGGGTGCCAAAGTGAAACAGGCGGTAGCGCAGGCCGATGCGCTCGACCTGCATGCACAGCGGCTGGCCGTTGATGGTGCCCTGGTAGAGCGACTGGCCGAACTCCCAGGGGGTCAGCACCCGGTAGTCGACCCCGCCGTAGGTCACATCGAAGCCGCCGGCGATGGGGCGGGCCGTGACCGGATGCTGAAGTTCGCCCACCAGCACCACGAAGTCGTCGCCGGGCACGTAGCCGTGGCCGGGCATCTGCCCGCTGATGGTGGCATTGCGCTCCAGGTAACGGCGGTGCACCGCCGCGGCGACGACGATCAACAGCGCCGGGTCCTGATGCGGCAGGTCGGCGGCGTTGAAGCCCTGCGGATACTCTTCGGCGATCAGCCCGGTGTTGAAGTTGCCGGAGATGAAGCGGGGATTCTGCAGCAACGCCGCCTGGAAGGCGATGTTGCTCGAGACGCCGCGAATGACGAAGGCGTTCAGCGCGTCGCGCATGCGGGCGATGGCGCCGTCGCGGTTGGCGGCGTGCACGATCAGCTTGGCGATCATCGGATCGTAGTACATGGAGATCTCGCCGCCCTCGAAGACGCCGGTGTCGACGCGGACCTCGGTGGCCAGTCCCGGCGGCTGCTCGGCCGGCGGCTGGTACTTGATCAGCCGGCCGGTCGAGGGCAGGAAGTTGCGGAACGGATCTTCGGCGTTGATGCGGCACTCCATGGCCCAGCCCGATCGCTTGATGTCGGCCTGGGTGAAGGCGAGCTTCTCGCCGGCGGCGACACGGATCATCTGCTCGACCAGGTCGAGACCGGTGATCAGTTCGGTGACCGGATGCTCGACCTGCAAGCGCGTGTTCATTTCGAGGAAGTAGAAGGAGCGGTCGGCGCCGACCACGAACTCGACCGTGCCCGCCGACTGGTACTGCACGGCGCGCGCCAGCGCCACCGCCTGTTCGCCCATGGCGCGGCGGGTTTGCTCGTCGAGGAAGGAACTGGGCGCCTCCTCGATCACCTTCTGGTGGCGGCGCTGCAGCGAACACTCGCGCTCCCAGAGATAGACCAGATTGCCGTGGGCGTCGCCCAGCACCTGGATCTCGATGTGGCGCGGTTCCTCGATGAACTTCTCGATGAAGACGCGATCGTCGCCGAAGCTGTTCTTCGCCTCGTTGCGGCAGGCCTGGAAGCCCTCGCGCGCTTCCTTCTCGTTCCTCGCCACGCGCAGGCCCTTGCCGCCGCCGCCGGCGGAGGCCTTGATCATCACCGGGTAGCCGATGCCGGTGGCGATCTGCACCGCCTGTTCGACCTCCTCGATCACGTCGGTGTAGCCGGGGATGGTGCTGACCTTGGCCGCCTGCGCCAGTCTCTTCGAAGCGATCTTGTCGCCCATCGCCTCCATGGCGTGGGTCTTGGGACCGATGAAGGCGATGCCCGCGGCCTCCAGGCGGCGACAGAACTCGGCGTTTTCGGAGAGGAAACCGTAGCCCGGGTGCACCGCCTCGGCGCCGGTCTGCTGGCAGGCGGCGAGGATCTTGTCGATCGACAGGTAGGATTCCTTGGACGGCGGCGGTCCGATGCAGATCGCCTCGTCGGCCAGGTCCACGTGGCGCGCCAGGCGGTCGGCCTCGGAAAACACGGCGACGGTGGCGATGCCCATGCGGCGGGCGGTCTTGATGACGCGGCAGGCGATCTCTCCGCGGTTGGCGATCAGTATCTTCTTGAACATTGTTATCTCCGGAATCTATGACGGCTCAGGTGCGCCGAGCGCGCGAAGCCGAGGAAGGCCGCGCCGAGACAGTGCTGCTGCACGGCGAGGAGCGGCTGACGATGGCGACAAGGCGATCGGTGATGCATGGGCCGTCATAGAGGAATGTTGCCGTGCTTGCGCCAGGGATTCTCCAGCTTCTTGCGCTTCAGCATCGCCAGCGAGCGGCAGATGCGCTTCCTCGTCTCGTGCGGCATGATCACGTCGTCGATGAAGCCGCGGTGGCCGGCGATGAAGGGATTGGCGAACTTCTGCCGGTACTCCTCGGTGCGCTCGGCGATCTTCTGCGCGTCGCCGATGTCCTTGCGGAAGATGATCTCGACCGCCCCCTTGGGTCCCATCACGGCGATCTCGGCGCTGGGCCAGGCGAAGTTGACGTCGCCGCGCAGGTGCTTCGACGACATCACGTCGTAGGCGCCGCCGTAGGCCTTGCGCGTGATCAGCGTCACCTTGGGCACGGTGCACTCGGCGTAGGCGTAGAGCAGCTTGGCGCCGTGCTTGATGATGCCGCCGTATTCCTGCGCCGTGCCGGGCATGAAGCCGGGCACGTCGACGAAGGTGATCACCGGAATGTTGAAGGCGTCGCAGAAGCGCACGAAGCGCGCCCCCTTGATCGAGGACTTGATGTCGAGGCAGCCGGCCAGCACCAGCGGCTGGTTGGCGACGATGCCGACGGTCTGGCCCTCCATGCGCGCGAAGCCGATGACGATGTTCTTGGCGTACTCGGGCTGCAGTTCGAAGAAGTCGGCGTCGTCGGCCACCTTGACGATCAGCTCCTTCATGTCGTAGGGCTGGTTGGCGTTGGCCGGCACCAGGGTGTCGAGCGAGTGGTCGAGCCGCTCCGCCGGATCGGTGGTGGCGCGCAGCGGCGGCGCCTCGCGGTTGTTGAGCGGCAGGTAGTTGAAGAAGCGGCGCAGCATCAGCAGCGCCTCGACGTCGTTCTCGAAAGCGAGGTCGGCCACGCCCGAGCGGCTGGCGTGGCTGACGGCGCCGCCCAGTTCTTCGGCGGTGACCTCCTCGTGGGTCACCGTCTTCACCACCTCGGGACCGGTGACGAACATGTAGGAGCTGTCCTTGACCATGAAGATGAAGTCGGTCATGGCCGGGCTGTACACCGCGCCGCCGGCGCAGGGTCCCATGATCATCGAGATCTGCGGCACCACCCCCGAGGCCATCACGTTGCGCTGGAACACGTCGGCGTAGCCGCCGAGCGAGGCCACCCCTTCCTGGATGCGGGCGCCGCCGGAGTCGTTGAGTCCGATCACCGGCACCCCGACCTTCAGCGCGTGGTCCATCACCTTGCAGATCTTCTCGGCGTGGGCCTCCGACAGGGCGCCGCCGAAGACCGTGAAGTCCTGCGAAAAGACGAACACCATGCGCCCGTTGATGGTGCCGTAGCCGGTGACCACCCCGTCGCCGGGAACCTTCTGCTCCTCCATGCCGAAGTCGGTGCAGCGGTGCTCGACGAACATGTCCCACTCTTCGAAGGTGGCGGGGTCGAGCAACAGTTCGATGCGCTCGCGCGCCGACAGCTTGCCCTTGGCGTGCTGGGCGGCGACGCGCTGGGCGCCGCCGCCGGCCCGGGCCTGCTCGCGCTTCTCTTCCAACTGCCGGATGATGTCGTGCATGGTTGCTCCTCCTTGGTGTTCTTTGCCGCGGCGCCGCTCAGTCGCGAACGCCGGCCAGGTCCAAAAGCTGGCGCGCCGCCGCCGCCGCATCGATGCTGCCCGCTTCGACCGCCGCCGCCAGTTGCGGCAGGCGCGCGCGCACCTGCGGCTGGGCGCGAAAGCGCAGGTCGAGGCCGGAGGCGATCAGCTCCCACATCCAGGCCAGGGCCTGCCGCCGGCGGCGAGCGGCGAATTCGCCGCTGGCGACCATGGCCGCGCGCAGCGCCTCGACGGCGAGCCAGAACTCGGCCAGGCCCTCGCCGCGGGTGGCGCTGGCGGCGAGCACCGGCGTGCTGCGGCCGTGGGCGGGCGGGCGCAGCAGCGACAGCGCCGCTGCGAACTGGCTGCAGGTTCGCTCGGTGGCGCGCGCGTCGAGGTCGCTCTTGTTCACCACGACGATGTCGGCCAGCTCGACGATGCCCTTCTTCATGGCTTGCAGCTCGTCGCCGGCGTTGGGCAGCTGCAGCAAGACGAACAGGTCGGTCATGTTGGCCACCGCCGTCTCGCTCTGGCCGACGCCGACCGTTTCGACGATGACCAGATCGTAGCCGGCGGCTTCGCAGACGAGGATGGCCTCGCGGGTGCGGCCGCTGACCCCGCCCAGGGTGCCGCCGGTGGGCGAGGGCCGGATGAAGGCCTCGGCTCGCCGGGACAGCTCCTCCATGCGCGTCTTGTCGCCGAGCAGGGAGCCGCCGGAGAGGCTCGACGAGGGATCGACAGCGAGCACCGCCACGCGGTGCCCGCTCGCGATCAGCTCGAGGCCGAGGGCCTCGATGAAGCTCGACTTGCCGACGCCGGGGACGCCCGTGATGCCGACGCGCAGCGACTTGCCGGCGTGGGGGAGCAGGGCGTCGATCAAGAGCTGCGCCCGCTGCCGGTGTTCGGGCAGGCTCGACTCGACCAGGGTGATGGCCTTGGCCAGGGCGCGACGATCGCCCGAGCGCAGCGCTTCGACGAGGGCCGCGTCGACCATGGATCAGCGCGGGGCGTGGGCGGCGCGGATTGCCGCCAACACCGCGCGCGCGCACTTCGGTATCGGCGTACCCGGACCGAAGATGCCCTTCGTTCCGGCGGCCTCGAGGAAGGCGTAGTCCTGCGCTGGCACGACGCCGCCGACGAAGACGATGATATCGGCCGCGCCCTGCTCGGCCAGGGCTTTGATCAGCGCCGGCACCAGAGTCTTGTGGCCGGCGGCCAGGGTGGACACGCCGACGGCGTGCACGTCGTTCTCGATGGCCTGGCGCGCCGCCTCCTCCGGTGTCTGGAACAGCGGGCCGACATCGACGTCGAAACCGAGGTCGGCGAAGGCCGAGGCCACCACCTTGGCGCCGCGGTCGTGGCCGTCCTGGCCCAGCTTGGCCACCATGATTCGCGGCCGCCGCCCCTCTGCCTCGGCGAAGGCCTCGATGTCGCGCTTGATGCCGTGCCAATCCTGGTCTTGCGCGAAGGCGCCGCCATAGACCCCGGACACCAGTTGGCTGTCGGCGCGATGGCGGCCCCAGGCCGTCTCCAGCGCGTCCGATATCTCGCCCACGGTGGCGCGCGCCCGGCTGGCGACGATCGCCAGTTCGAGCAGGTTGCCGGCGCCGCTGCCCGCCGCCGCGGTCAGCGCCGCCAGCGCTGTGGCACAAGCGCCGGCGTCGCGCTGGGCGCGGGTCCTGGCCAGGCGTTCGATCTGCGCCTCGCGCACCGCGTGGTTGTCCACGTCGCGGAAGTCGAGCTGGTCTTCCTTCTCCAAGACGTACTTGTTGACGCCGACGATGACGTCGAGGCCAGCGTCGATGCGCGCCTGCTTTTCGGCGGCGCAGCGCTCTATCTTCAGCTTGGCCCAGCCCGAGTCGACGGCGCGGGTCATGCCGCCCAGGGCGTCCACCTCCTCGATGATGGCCCAGGCGGCGTCGGCCATGTCCTGGGTCAGCCTCTCCATCATGTAGGAGCCGGCGAAGGGATCGATGACCGCAGGAATGTGGGTCTCCTCCTGCAGGATCAGCTGGGTGTTGCGGGCGATGCGCGCTGAGAACTCGGTGGGCAGCGCGATCGCCTCGTCGAGCGAGTTGGTGTGCAGCGACTGGGTGCCGCCGAACACCGCCGCCATCGCCTCGATGGTGGTGCGCACCACGTTGTTGTACGGGTCCTGCGCCGCCAGCGACCAACCGGAGGTCTGGCAGTGGGTGCGCAGCATCGACGACTTGGCCTTCTTCGGGGCGAAGCCCTGCATGATGCGCCACCAGAGCAGGCGGGCGGCGCGCAGCTTGGCCACCTCGAGGTAGAAGTTCATGCCGATGCCAAAGAAGAACGACAGCCGTCCGGCGAAGGCATCCACGTCCATGCCGCTGGCGATCGCCGTCTTCACGTACTCCTTGCCGTCGGCCAGGGTCAGCGCCAGTTCCAGCGCCTGGGTCGCACCGGCCTCCTGGATGTGGTAGCCGGAAATCGAGATCGAATTGAACTTCGGCATGTGGCGCGCCGTATAGCCGATGATGTCGGCGACGATGCGCATCGACGGCGCCGGCGGGTAGATGTAGGTGTTGCGGACCATGAACTCCTTCAGGATGTCGTTCTGGATGGTCCCGGAGAGCTGCTCCTGCGCCACGCCTTGTTCCTCGGCGGCGACCACGTAGCCGGCCAGCACCGGCAGCACGGCGCCATTCATGGTCATCGACACCGACACCTTGTCCAGGGGGATGCCGTCGAACAGCACCTTCATGTCCTCGACCGAATCGATCGCCACCCCGGCCTTGCCCACATCGCCGGTGACGCGCGGATGGTCGGAGTCGTAGCCGCGGTGGGTGGCCAGGTCGAAGGCCACCGAGACGCCCTGGCCGCCGGCCGCAAGCGCTTGGCGGTAGAAGGCGTTGGAGGCCTCGGCGGTGGAAAAGCCGGCGTACTGGCGGATGGTCCACGGCCGCGCCGCGTACATGGTCGCCTGCGGCCCGCGCAGATAGGGCGCGAAGCCGGGCAGGCTGTCGGCGTAGGGCAGGCCGTGCAGATCGGCGGCGGTATTCAGCGCCTTCACCGTGATGCCCTCGGGGGTGACCCAGTCCAGCCGGGCCAGCTCGCCGCCGGGGGCCGACTTGGCGGCATCCTTGGCCCAGTCGGCGAGCGATGCGGGATTGACTTCGGGGTGCTTGCTCATGATCGGTGACTCCTGCGTCGGACCGCCATTATCGACGGCGTTGGGCTTTTGCGATACTGGCTGCGGGTTGCTGGCGGCGGCGCGCTTGACAGCGCCGCGCATAGATAATACTGTATCCATAATTATGAATGCAAGCCCGTGAACGCCACCGCCCGTCGCCCCGCCCCGGACCAACTCGCCGCGCCAGCGCTCTACCTGCAGGTGGCGGAGCGGCTGCGTGCGCGCATCTTCGCCCACCAACTGCTTCCCGGCGCCTGGGTCGACGAGCAGGCGCTGGCCGGTGAACTGGGCATCAGCCGCACGCCGATGCGCGAGGCCCTGAAGGTGCTCGCCGGCGAAGGCCTGGTCGAACTGCGGCCGCGCCGCGGCTGCTACGTCACCGAGCTGTCGGAGCGCGACCTCGACGACATCTTTCCGGTGCTCGCCCTGCTCGAGGGGCGCGCCGCCTTCGAGGCGGCGCAACGGCACGCGCCGTCCGAGCTGACGCGGCTGCGCGCCCTGCACCAGAGGCTGGAGCAGCAGGCGGCGGCCGCTGACAGCGACGCCTTCTTCGAGACCAACCAGGAATTTCACCTGGCCGTGCAGCAGATCGCCGACAACCGCTGGCTGTCGCAGCTGATCGACGAGACGCGCAAGATGATCAAGCTGACGCGGCGCGACTCGCTGCGTCTGGAGGGTCGGC